>NZ_JAVQNR010000028.1:0-174468 GCF_031799005.1 Acinetobacter sp. V102_4
ACTCAATTCCAAGTAACTGTTTTTCAACAAGTTTCTATCTGCATCACCGCCGATGGATGTGCATTATAGAGGATTAAGATCCCTTTGCAAGCGAAAATTAAAAACTTATGACTTGAGCGTTCATTTTTAAAACAACAACCAAACTAACCAGTTGTTTTATATCAATAATTATTTTAATTATTTATTTTTGACTTAAATACGCCAGTATCATGCTCGCTAATTCTTGTTTAAGTTGTTGTTCCGATATAAGAAAATTGTTCTGACTAACATATCTCATCATTGTAAAAAGCGTACTATTAATTATTACAAAGGATTTATGCTTCACCTGTTCGAAGTCCCATTGATGGGGATTTCTACTAAATGTATATAGTCCAACTTCAAAAAAATGTTTTTCTAAAATCTGAGCAGCTTGCGAATGACTATAGTCATGCCAATGCTTCAGTACCTCTATAAAAAATCCATGATCGGCTTTTAATGCAGCAAATCCTAGTTCTATTGCTAAGGGGATAAGGATATCCAAAGGAATATTTCCTTGCTGCATAACTAATTCTTTGAGTTGTTGCCCCAATAGTTCGCTTTTACGGCGCAACAGTTCTTCAATGATTTGATCTTTATTCTCAAAGTATTGATAAATTGAACCCACACTTACTCCAGATCTCTCTGCAATTTTAGGAGTCGTGGTATGGAGCAATCCATATTGGGCAATACAGTACTGTGTCGCCTCTAAAATATGGTCAACAATAATTTTTGAACGCTGTTGCTGTGGGGCTTTTCTCATTGGTTTTTTTATTCTTTAAATGTGAATTGAATGCGAATAATTATTCATATTAGCCTATTTATTATTCAGTTCAATAAGTAAGTGACAAAATGCAAATAAGTAGCCCGACTCGACTTGCCTCTTTTAATGACATGCAAGACAGTAATTTCTTTACTCAGTTTTTAAATGTCTGTTGCAAAAAACCAGCACAGCCAAACTATGCAGAATATGTGTCTTTACAACGTGCTCTTTATGAAGGGGACGTTGAAATGGATAAAGTAATTGATTGGGTTATGAAAAATCCTAAAGATCACCGCATGATTTTTGAGAAGATATTATTTCAAGGCCGCGATGACCTATCTGAGCCGATGCCCACCGAGTTAGAAAATTTCTTTAATTACATTGAACAAAAGCCTGAATGGTTAGACCAACACCAAATTGATGAGGCTATTAAATTTACTCATCGTTTAGGAATAAATAATGGTTTTATTCTTAGAGATTTATCTTTGATGGCGGGATATTTATATCCGGGGTTTAATCAACCTTTAATTTTAACTGGCACATTGAAGAAACAAGCAGGAACACGTTTAGCAGAGACTACCAAATGGTGGGTTGATATTACTGAACCTCAAGGGCTTTCTCGTTTGGTTTCAGGCTTTACCTCAACAATTTATGTTCGCTTTATTCATGCACTCGTTCGCCGGCAATTGAAAAAGTCTGATCGTTGGAATAGCGAAGTTTGGGGAATTCCTCTTAATCAGTTTGATTTAGCAATGACCAATTTAGCGTTTAGCAGTGTGGTTTTACTCGGTATTAGAGCTTTAGGTATATGGCCGACAAAACAGGAAACTAAGAATTTTTTACATTTTTGGCGTTATGTTGGCTGGTTGATGGGTATTGATGAAAAATGGCTTATTCAATCTGAAACTCAAGGCTGGCGATTACTTTACTGGATGCAATTTGCTCACCCTCGCTCCGATCACAGCAGTATTGAATTAGGATCGAGCTTATCTAAAGAACCTTTTGAGAGAAAGTATCTGCATTTACGCTCTTTGCAACAGAAGCTTGCTTACCGTCAACATTTAGAACTTACCCAATTTTTTATTGGCAAGAAAAGGATGAAACTACTCGGATTGCCTCGTCAGTCAGCTTCATGGTTTGCTTATTATCTTATTGTGCGTAATTCATTACTTTACAGTGGTGCAAAGCTTTCACCAAAAGTTGAAAACTTCTTATCCAAATCAGGGCGTAATATACAAAAACTTGGTCTAAGTCTTTATCAAAATCAAGGTAAAGCAAAAAAATTGGCGAGTATGCATCAATAATTTTCTAAGCCTAAAAATAAAGAATGGAAGTCTGGATATCAAACTTCCATTCTTAAATATTAAAGGCTTATTGAGATGATGAACTATGCATTTCAGCGTGATTCATTTGCTCGTGTGACTCCACCATCTGCTTCTTTTTTTGACTTGGCATGTAGTCAGGCTCATTGTTGATCGCCAAGTAAAAAATAATCATAAATAATAAGCTCAAGATAGAAGCCACAATAAGTAACTTCCATCCCCACCAAGACTGTTCAGGCGATAATTTATTTGTCATTTGATTTCTCACGTTAAATTAATATTTTCATTCCATTTAATTCGCTACAGCTTATTAAAACTTCATGCTCATACGAACCCAGTAATTTCTTCCGATATTGTTAAACTGCTCTTCACTCGCAAATCCAAAGCCTGCACTACCCGCTTTATTTAAGTGTTCGGTATAACTCTTATCTAATACGTTATCGATGCCGATAGAGACATCAATATCTTTACGAAGGTTGTAACTTCCGTTTATAGAAAGAGTTGAAAAACCTTTACTTGGTTTTAGGTCATATCCCACGATGTTACCTTGATGTAGACTCACGCGATTTTGCTCAGCAACAGCTCGCCACAAGAGACCTAAATTATATTTGTCAGCCACATAGCGGACATTTAGTCGACCTTCTAAAGGTGAAATTTGAGGTAAAGGTTTGTCATCTGTGGTGTTTTTACCCCATGCATACATCGCACTTAAATCTGCCTGAATATGGTCGGTAAATTGATAGCCAATACCTGCTTCTGCACCTGCGATGGTTGCATCGACATTTTTAGCGCCCGCGGTAATATCATGGCTCATATCATGTCCACCCATTCCCGTGCTTGGGTGGTGGTGGTAACTCATTAAAATGTAGTCATCTACTAAGCCTGCATAAGCAGAAGCCCATGTATTTAAAGCGCCATGTTGTTGCTGAAAGCCCAGATCCAACTGAAGTGTTTTCTCAGGATTCACACCGTTAAAGGTATTGGTTGAACCAGCATTACCATGTTTAGGCGAAAAAAGTTCCCAATAATCAGGCATACGTTCTACATAGCCTAAACCGATATAGCTCTTTAAGTCATGCTCAGGATGTTGATTTTCCCAGCGGACAAATGCACTTGGTAAAGTCTTTTCAAGTTTAGTATTAAAGCCTTTTGCTTGAGAATCTGCGCGCTCATCTTCAACTGTTACTCGATCTAAACGCACACCTGTAACCAGTTTATTGAGATCGTTCCATTGATAACCGAGTTCACCAAAAGCACCATAAGATTGAAAACGCATATCTTGACGATATGGGATATTCATAGAAGGCATCGTTGGCGATGACATGCTACCGCCATGTTTATTGAATTGAGAATCTATACCTGTAATCAGGCTCCATTGATTCCATTCAGAAGTCATTGCCAAACGCGAGTTTAATGTACGGCGCGTCACTTGCATTGCCATTGGATTCGGCATCAGCATAGTCATACCACCATGTGTCATTTCAACTAATGGCGGTGTACGCAAGCTAAAGTTATCCATAATATGGTCGTTATAGCTGTAGTTCACCTGCCCTTCTATTTTCTTGATGACATTAGTGATGTTTTTCTTTTCGAAACGTAGTCCTAAGCTTTCACGCGCAAACTGAGAACCGTCCATTGAACGTCCAGCATAGAGCGATTCACCATCAGATTTTCCACCAGTGAGTTCAACCCAAGTGTTTTCATCTGGAGTGAAGCCAAGTGCTACATCAGCATTCCACTTTTTCCATGCTGAAGGCACGGTATTGCCATCACCATCTTGATAACTATTAGACTCTGAACGGTTGGCATTTAAACGAATATATTTCTTCTCATCGCCAATTGCCGTTTCAACATTATGATCAATACGTCCATATGAACCCAATAAGACACTCGCTTGCCCACGATAAGGTTTCTCTGTAGTGAGCTTTTCAGGCTGACGTTCAAAAAGGACAGTCGCTGCCGAACCCGTATTGGCATATTGAACCGTTTGCGGACCTTTAATCACAGAAATACGATCATAACTTTCTGGAGAGATATAAGAAGTTGGAGCATCCATACGGTTTGGGCATGCGCCTAAATTTTCAGTCCCGTCAGTTAGAATTTTGATGCGTGAGCCAAACATGCCTCGGAAGGTCACATCACCATTTGTTCCACCGCTTTGTATTGAGTTAAAACCCATAATACTTTGCAGATAATCTGCCCCATCTGTAGCAGGTACTGGCTGAATGGGTTGTTTCGGGTCGGCATGTACAATCAGACCATTTGCATCATTACCTTGCTGTGCTGTAACAACAATAGGTGCTAATGAGTGAAGTGTTTTGGTATCGGCATCATTTTTTTCTGAATCAGCAAAAACTAGACCCGAATGAGAGACAGCAAGCATCGCAACCCATAGAGGTTGTAATAAGAATTTAGAATGTGGCATTTTTATACGCTCTAAAACATAAATAAAGTGATATTGAAGTCAATCAAGACCCCAACAAAAAACTGTTTTTATTTATGCAAATAGAGGCGGTGCACGCCCTTGCGGGAGTAGGAAAAGTCGCTGTAGCGCAAAATAAACATGTTTGAATGCTTGTTGATAGGCGACTAAGCGAACTTGTATGCGAACTAAAACTTCTTTTACGCCGAATTCAGGCGGTAAAACCAGATTGGCATAGACGGTACAATATTGACACTGATGATTTGCATCATGATGGTCATGGTGTTCAGGTACTTGAGCCTGTTCAATATGATGTTCATGATGTGAATGCATGGTATGTGACATGGCTTCCGTCTGTGCTTTAGGCTTCAGCAAAGCACGGGTAATAGTTTCACAGACCGGAGCAATTTGATATTGCTTCGGTAATAGCGGCTGTAGAAATACCGCAACCTGTAAAAATACTGCTGCACATGCAAGCAGTAAACCACTACGAAAAACCAAAAATCACATCCACACTATATTAATATTTGAAGAATAGAAATTTTTAACGTTTTACTGCAACTTTTTCACGCTCACGTTGACGAACAACTTTTTCGACTTTTTCACGCGCACGCTGACGTTTAAGTGGCGACAAATAATCCACAAATAATTTGCCATTTAAGTGATCCATTTCATGTTGGATACAAACAGCGAGAAGTCCATCAGCTTCTATCTCAAATGCTTGACCTTCAAGGTTAATTGCCTCAATTTTCACACGTGACGGGCGCTCAACTTTGTCGTATATTTGTGGCACCGATAGGCAGCCTTCTTCGTACTGCTGCTTATCTTCTGTCAGCGGAGTGATTTTGGGGTTAATAAAAACCAAGGGTTCATCTTTAGCTTCAGATAAATCTATAACGATTAACTGAATATGACGATCTACCTGTGAAGCTGCTAAACCAATACCTGGTGCGGCATACATGGTTTCAAGCATATCTGCTGCAAGTTGACGAATTTCATCAGTAACTTCTTCAACAGGCTTAGCAATGGTACGAAGACGGGGATCAGGAAAACTTAAAATAGGTAATAAGGCCATACTGACGTCCTCACTTATGCCATTGATTGAAAAACCAAATGAAGGAAATACTTCATCGAAAAATTGTGTGTAAGCCGCTCATTATAACGCATCTGCACACATAATTTTTAGGAATTATCATAATGAAAAAGGTTTTTAACGGCATGGGTGAATTTCATGCTTTGGGGATAAAAAAGCATTTACTTGCTTTCGCACTTTTTACAGGGGTTGCAATAGGTACAGTAGCAGAGGTTCATGCTGCTAGTCCGAACCATAATCCACCCTCTCTAAAAAGTAATGCACCACATGTCTACGTTGTAAAACGAGGAGATACGCTGTGGGATATTTCTGGTCATTTCCTAAGTAAACCTTGGCGCTGGCCAGAAATCTGGGCAAGTAATCAGCACGTCAAAAATCCACACTGGATTTACCCGGGTGACCGCTTATTGTTATGCAGTTTAGCTGGTCGACCATTGATAGGTAAAGATGAGGGAGATGGTTGTGTCGGCATTATTCGTCGCTACACAGGCCAAACAGCAAACTTACAACCTCAAGTTCGTGTGGAGTCGCTCAACGATAATGTGCCTGTTATTCCACTTGAACATATCAAACAGTGGTTAGAACACAGCACAATTTTGCCAGCCGATGCAATTGAACATACGCCTTATATTGTTGGCACTGCGGATCAACGTGTACTTGCTGCAAAGGGCCAAACGATTTATGCACGCGGACAAGGTTTAATTGATGGTCAACGTTATGCAGTCTACCGTGAAGGTGAACCGTACTATTTTATGGATAGTAAGGGTAAAAAACACAGCCTAGGTATTGAACTACAACAAGTTGCTTCAGGTATTGCGATTTCTTCTGAGAAAGACATAACAACACTTGAGCTAACTGATAGCTACAATTCCGAAGTGCGTCGTGGTGATCGGGTCATGCCAGAAGAAGATGCGACTTTGCCCACTCTATTTTATCCAGTGGATGCTAAACAAGTGACGGATGGTGGCAAGATCATTCGTGTGATGGGTTCAATTGGTAGAGCAGCCAAAAATAGTGTAGTGACTTTAGACGGAGGTACAGCTCAAGGCGTTCAGGTGGGTCAAGTCTTTGATATTACCCAACAAGGTGAAACCATTCGAGATCCTAAAACCAAAGAACCAATACAGTTACCTGGTCAACAAATTGGTAGCCTGATGGTATTTAGAACTTTTGATCAGCTTAGCTATGCCTATGTATTAGAAAGTGACTTACCTATTAAAGTAGGTTCAAACATTCAGCCACCTCGTCTTGATGATTAACGCTGGATATACACTTTACAATGCTTACTCAACTTTCTTCACACCATTACCACACCCTTAAAGTGTGGTATTTGGTGCAGCACTCTTTAGTTAGCTTTAAAAAAATTGTCGACTATTTCGGTAGCTGTGAAAAGGCTGTCCAACCTGCTGGGTTAGCCCAATGGTCTAATCTCGGTTTACATGCCAATCATTTAAAACGCGTAGATGAATTTCAAACTGCTCAAGGTCAGGCTCATTTTGAAAAACTAATTGAGCAGATCCAGCAATATACCGACTTTATTTTAACGCCCGATGACTCTGGTTATCCTACGCAATTGCTACCTTACACAGATCATCCGCCCATCATTTTTGGAAAAGGCCAAGCTCAAGCTTTGCTACAGCCACAAATTGCTATTGTGGGTAGTCGAAAACCAAGCCCGCATGGTCGTCAGGTTGCTTATGACTTTGCCTATTACTTAAGTGAAAAAGGATTTTATGTGAGTAGTGGTTTGGCATATGGAATTGACGAAGCTGCTCACCAAGGAGCTTCAGTACATCAACGAACTATTGCTGTAACCGGAACAGGTCTAGACAGCACCTACCCTGCGCAGAATAAAAAACTTGCAGAACAGATCTTGGCTCAAAACGGCGCCATCATTACTGAGTTTCTACCCGGTACGCCACCATTACAGCAGCATTTTCCACGTAGGAACCGAATTGTTAGTGGTTTGAGTTTAGGAGTACTCGTGGTCGAAGCAACTTTAAAAAGTGGCTCTCTGATTACTGCCAACAAAGCTGCTGAGCAAGGTAAAACGGTATTTGCTATTCCTGGCCATATTTATAGTGAGTTTCATCAGGGCTGCCATCAGCTTATTCGTGAGGGTGCAATCTTAGTCGATCATCCTGAACAGATTATTGAGGACCTTGCTCTCCCAACACAGTGGCAGAGTCAACAACAAAGCCAAAGTGAAGCAACTGAAACAGGCGCGCCAGAAATTCCTGAACATTTAATTAAACTATATCAATCTTTAGACTGGGTCGGTCAAGATATCGATCAGCTTGTTGTGCACCATTCACAACCTGTTGCAGAACTCACCTCTTCACTCATGGAACTAGAACTACTTGGTTTATGTATGCAACAATCAGGGCTGTATTTACGTTGTCGCTCTTAGTACTGGAGCACACAATAGCAATTCTGTCTGATTGAAAGGAAGAGTATTACCATGATTACCACCTCAGTTACCGAAGCCGCCGAAAGTTTACATCAAGGTCAAGTCTTGGCGTATCCAACTGAGGCAGTTTGGGGGCTAGGTTGCGACCCTTTTAACGAACAAGCTTTTCAAAAAATTCTAGAGCTGAAACAAAGACCTATTGAGAAGGGTGTCATTTTATTAGCCGGCCATATTAGCCAAGTTGAGCACCTATTAACCTCTTTACCTCAAACAGCCCAACAAGAAATTATTGATTGTTGGACGAATCACCAACCCTCAGAAAGAGCCACAACTTGGCTCTTGCCAGCTGGTGAACATATTCCTTCATGGATTAAAGGTGAACATCCGCTTGTCGCTGTTCGAGTCACCACACATCCTTTGTGTGTGGCATTATGCAATGCTTTTCATGGTTTTATTGTCTCGACTAGTGCCAATCCGAGTGGACAAGAACCCGCTCATTCACTACAAGATGCCTGCCAATACTTTGGTTCACAATTAAACTATCTCAATGGTGATTTAGGCCAAAGCCAGCAGCCAAGTAGAATTATTAATGCTCTCACAGGCGAGATTATCCGCGCTTAATTTCAGACAAAAAAAAGCTCAGTTATATAGGGATAACTGAGCATAAAAAAGGATGGGTATATACCGCATCCAGAGGGTTTGGATATCTCTGCAACGAAAGATAATTTGCAAAAAAGAGCGTCTTTCGTAGTGGTCGCTATTATGTGGCAATAGACTAAATGAGAGAAATATATAATTTCTCTAAAAAAAGCATGAAAAGTGTAGGGAATTTACGGTTTTTCGCTTAAAAATTAAAATTATATTAATATTTTTATTCGGCTTTTTTAATATTTATATTTCAACCTAGTTTTATAATCTATTTATAAATCATATAGAAAAGCTTTAACTAATAAAAAATGGCATATTTTCATTAATTTTTTTCAAAATATGCCATAGTTTTTTTAGTGGTCTTAGTTTTGCTCTTGTATGAGTTCACTCTTTTTAGAACTGACCTTCTTTTGAGCCATGATGATACCAATTAAAATTATTACACCACCTAGTGTGTGATAAATGGTCCACTGCTCAGATAACCAGACACTCGCAATAATTGCTGTAAACACAGGAACTAAGTTCATAAAGATACTTGTTCTATTAGGACCTAATTGCTGAACAGCCAACATCCAAACTAAAGGCGCAATGAGTGAAGCAAATACTCCTGCATAAATAGCACTCGGAGCATTTTGTGCATTTAAAGCATCCAGTCCGAACCAGAAAATCAAAGGAAGGTGAAATATTACAGAAAAACCAATCTGGACATATAAGCTCGTCATGATTGGAAGTGGCAACTGCCATTTTTTAAGAAAGACCCCATAAAATGCATAAAAGAACACAGCGATAATCATTAAGGCATCACCAAGATGTCCACCAGAACTTAATAAGTGGCCAATATCTCCTTGGGACATGACATAGAGCAAACCTGCAAAAGACAAAATACTGCCAAAAACTGCAAAGCGATTAGGCACATCTTTTAAAATGGCAAGAGAAACAAAAATAGTAAAGATGGGAATAAATGCATTCACAATTCCCATATTAGTTGCACTGGTATAATGTGCAGCCGTATAAGCAAGCCCTTGATAAAGCACCATTCCAAATGCACTTAATACTGCTAATTTAGGCAAATAATGTTTTAATAAGTGTCGCTGTTTCCAAACTGGTAGCAACATAAATGGGGTTAAAATAATAAAGGCGATTAACCACCGATAAAAACTGATACTGACAGGAGAGATATAATCAGAAACATAGCGGGTAACTACAATATTTAAAGACCAAATCAGTACTGCCAAAATGGGGAATATAAATGCCCATTTATGATATTTCATGACCTGACTCATAGTAATACGCCATCTGTAAAAGAGAGTTTATTTTGAAGAATGTCTTAATAAATTGAAATATCGCATTTCCGACATCGATATTGAACTTAGGACATCATCAATTTTTTAGAATAATGTCCAAGTCTTCATGGCATGTTCCACAACTTTGTGTAATTGCTCGGTACTAGCACCATCTCTTGCCTGAATCGTTAACCCTTGAATGACAGTTGCATAAAAGTCTGTCATTTCCTGTAACGGTGCATTTGGAGACAAATCACCCTGCTCTACACCTTGTTGAAGACGTTTGAATAATTTTTCTTTGGTTTTTATTCTTTTATCGAGAAGATTTTGCTGCACATTATGAGTAGCGTCAGAACAATTCATAGCTGCAACAACGAGCATACAACCAGCGGGCTTATTTGGCTGGACGAGTCTTTTAACGTTATCGTATAGATAAAGTTCAAAAGCGATTTTTGCTGTTTTTGCTTCTAAAAAGATGGTTTCAATAGGGCATGCTTCATGAGCCAAGTAGTAATCAATACTTTGATAGAAGAGCCCCGCCTTATCTCCAAACGCACTGTATAAGCTTGGTGCTGTAATTTCCAAAGCCTGTGTTAAATCACTGATCGACGTTGCTTCATAGCCATGCTCCCAAAAAAGCAGCATTGCCTTTTGCAAAACCTGCTGTTCATCAAAGCATTTAGGCCGCCCACGCTTTTTTTTCAGCGTGTCTTCAGCAGCGATCAAATTCGTTTCATGCGTATTTGTCATAAAGATCACATCTATTTTTATAACAATCGTTATTAAATTAATTGACGTTCGATTTTTTATCAACTATTTTATTTTCATAATGATCGTTAGTTAATTAATAAATTGCCTTTCCTCACTCCAAATTTAGCCAAGTAAGGATTTCCTATGGACCAATCTTCTATCTCTAAAGCGCGACCCACGACCTCCCCACAGGGAAGCTGGTTTGCCATTTTGGCCGTTGCCATTGCAGCATTTGCATTAGTAACAAGTGAATTTTTACCTGTTGGTGTTTTAAATAGTGTTGCAACAGATTTAAATATTTCTGTAGGTATAGCCGGTCTTATTATTACTGTACCCGGCATTATGGCCGCGATTGCTGCCCCCTTATTACCAGTTTCAGTGAAACAACTTGATCGACGCTATGTTCTCATTTTACTGACAGCAATTATGGTTATTGCCAATACCATTACTGCTTTTGCTGAAAACTTTCATATTCTATTACTTAGTCGCTTAATTTTAGGAATCTCAATTGGCGGATTCTGGGCCACGGCAATCGCTTTAAGTGGAAAATTAGCTCCCGCCCATCTCCCTATTGCTAAAGCAACGGCTGTTGTAATGGCAGGCGTAACTTTTGCGACAGTTTTGGGTGTTCCTATTGGAACATGGTTAAGTGAATTTTATGGCTGGCGCAGTGCTTTTGGAATTACAGCAGGAATTGGCTTAATTGTTTTAATCTTACAATTAATCTTTTTACCTAAACTTGTTCCAGACTCGCCAATCCATATGATGGACTTACCAGCATTATTACGCACACCTAAAGCACGTAGCGGCATGCTGATTGTTCTACTTATCGGCCTTGCTCATTTTTGTGCATATAGCTATTTAGCACCTTTCTTTAAGAATATTGCTGGCTTTAACGGAACAACGATTAGTTCATTATTATTGCTCTATGGAATTGCAGGTATTTTCGGAAATGCATTTGCTGGATATAGTGGTAATTTGAATGTTCGTTATACGCTTGCCTTTGTTAGTGCTTGCTTTGCAATTGTATTTTTTGGATTCCCGCTTTTTGCCATTCATGAATTTGGTGCTATTGTCTTAACTGCTTTATGGGGCTTCGCATTTGGTGCTTTTCCTACCTCAGCCAATATCTGGATGTTTGTACATGCGCCACATGCAGTTGAAAAAGGTATGCCTCTTTTTGTAGGTATGTTTCAGGTCATGATTGCCACAGGTTCATTATTAGGCGGTTATGTGGTTGATCATTTCAATGAAAATACCTTAATTTATGGCGTATTAAGTTTTGTTGCTTTAGCACTCGTAAGTACTTTTACCTTAGCAAAAGGCTTAAACAACCCTAAAGCGACCTGTGAAAATTAAAATATTAGTCTGAGTACAAAGATGAAAAATGAGGACCAACAATTTTCTTTATTGAACAGTATAGAGGTTCATGAATTTCTATATCAAAAAGAAGATATTGTTCGTCCTCATGCCTCGCTCTGGGGAGATTTTAATTTCAGCTTAAATGGCATTTTAGAAATGCAGGTGGAAGAACAGCTATATCTATCTCCACCTAGTTATGGACTTTGGATTCCACCTCAAACGGTTCATCAATCGACTGATATTGATCACGAAATTCACTATATCTGTATTCGTCTACATCCCCGCCTATGCTCTGTTTTAGGAGATGTCTGTCAGTGTTTTAGTATCCAGCCCTTTTTTCGGACGTTGGTCCTCCAAGTTCTGGAACAACAGAAGCAGAATAAAAAACCTGAATATTTAGAACATCTTTTACAAGTCTTATTCGACCAATTACAACAAGCCCCAGCCTATTCGCATTATTTGCCTCAAACGCGGCATCCAGTTTTATTGCCTATTTTAGAAAAGCTTTCCGACCCATTACTTTTTGATCACTCGTTACAACAGTTACTTCAAAATTTCTCGGTAAGTGACCGCCACCTGTTACGTTTGAGTCAACAAGAGCTACAACTCTCTTTATCTGAATGGAGAAATCGAGCCAAAATTGTTTATGCAATTCATCAAATACGACAAGGGACACCCATTAAGCGTTTAGCATATGATTTAGGTTATCAACATAGCTCAAGTTTTATTGAGTTTTTTAAACGTTATACTGGGCAAACACCTATTCAAATTAGAAATAACTAGAATTCGCTTTATCTTTTAAAATCTTTTTCTTTTTTGAACACGAATATTATTGCACTACCCCTCAATAGCAGTTAAAACAAATGCGTTACTTGATATCAACTACAATCTTTAGGAAATACTTATGACACAATCTATATATCACATTCCAGTAAAAGCTATTTCAGGCGAAACGGTTGACCTTGAACAATATAAAGGCAAGGTTTTACTTATTGTAAATACTGCTTCTAAATGTGGTTTAACTCCACAATACGAAGGCTTAGAAAAGCTTTATCAAGCAAAAAAAGATCAAGGTCTTGAAATTTTAGGTTTTCCAGCAAACAACTTTAAAGAGCAAGAACCAGGTTCAGATGAAGAAATTCAACAATTCTGTTCATTAAATTACGATGTTCACTTCCCTTTATTCTCTAAAGTGTCTGTTGTCGGTGAAGATAAGCACCCACTCTATGAAACTTTGACAGCAGCTCAACCAGAACGTACTGGTGAAGGACCTTTCCGTGAGCGTTTAGAAGGCTTAGGTATTCCAACTAATCCAGCTCCAGAAGTTTTATGGAACTTCGAAAAATTCTTAATTAATAAAAATGGCGAAGTAGTGGCTCGTTTTGCTCCAAACCTAACTGCGGATGATGAACAAATCGTTAAAGCAGTTGAAGCAGAGTTAGCAAAATAACGTTTAAAAACGTAAAAAAGAGCGTTTTCTACGCTCTTTTTTATTATCTGGTCAAAATGTTGTTTGTTTGCAAAAATACAATCTTTCTCCATATTTTATGCCTATAGTACCTATTTGCTTTATTTAATGTTGTTTGTAGTTATGAAAAAAGTTTTACAGGGTGCGTTTCTTCCTTTTGTAATTTTTGCCTCAGGCATGCTTTTACTCGGGTGTGATCAGGCACAAGACCATGCTACTGAACAAGAAAATACTGAAATAACCGAACAGGCATCTGATCAAACTATTGAACGACAAGAGTCAGATATTGCTCCGAGTAAAACCGAATTTAAAAGCGGCAATATTTTTTATATGGTTCGAGATGCTGCTAATTTACAGCTTAAAGCTGGAGATTATGTTGAACAACTTAAAGACACTCAACTTGACGTTGAACAAGCGATTCAAGATAAAAATCAAAATGAATTAAAAACAACTGTTTCAACTTTAAAACAGCAATTACAAGGTTTAAATCAAGCTCTTCTCACCTTAGATATCAAAAGTCAGGAAATTGAGAATATTCGCCAAAGTTTATTACATGCCAATCAACAAGCTCTAAGCATGCCTTTACTAAATGGGAAATTAGATCAAATCAATTTTGAACAAATTGAAAAACAGCTTAATACCATTCAAATGGATATGGTTAAACTCGCAGCTATGATTATGGCTGGAGATGAAAAACCTGATCCAAAAACTGATTCTTAAGTTATATCCAAATAATAAAAAAGCCACCTTACGGTGGCTTTTTTTTGATGAACACTGCACAAATTATAATGCGCGGTTCTTCATCTTACGGATAGTTTCAAGCTGACCTGAAATCTCTGATAGAGATGCCAATGCAGCAGCTGAGTCCAAATCACTCTTTTGGTTCGCAAGCAATTGTTCAGCATTTTTACGTGCTTCTAAAATTGCAGCTTCATCCAAATTGTCAGCACGGATTGCAGTATCTGCAAGAACCGTTACAACATGAGGTTGAACTTCTAAAACACCGCCAGATACATAGACGATTTCTTCTGTACCATTTTCCAACTGAACACGAATCGGGCCCGGTTGAAGCAAAGTCACAAGTGGTGCGTGTCCTGGCAAAATACCAAGTTCACCACCTGCGCCTTTCGCGATTAACATCGTTACTGCGCCAGAGTAAATAGACTCTTTAACACTTACGACATCACATTGCATAGTCGCCATGAGATGATCTCCTTAAATTAGAGTTTCTCAGCTTTAGCAATCACTTCGTCAATACCACCAACCATATAGAACGCTTGTTCTGGGATGTGATCGTATTCACCAGCTAATAGACCTTTAAAGCCACGAATCGTTTCTTTAAGCGATACTAATTTACCAGGAGCACCAGTAAACACTTCAGCTACGTGGAATGGTTGAGAGAAGAAACGTTGGATTTTACGCGCGCGGTAAACAACCAATTTATCTTCTTCAGCTAACTCATCCATACCCAAGATTGCGATGATGTCTTTAAGCTCTTTATAACGTTGCAAAATGTTCTGTACAGAACGCGCAATTTCATAATGCTCTTGACCAACAACTAATGGGTCTAACTGACGTGAAGTTGAGTCAAGTGGATCGATCGCTGGATAGATACCAGAAGATGCGATGTCACGGCTCAATACTACTGTTGCATCTAAGTGAGCAAATGTAGTTGCAGGCGATGGATCTGTTAAGTCATCGGCAGGTACGTATACTGCTTGGATCGATGTGATCGAACCAGATTTAGTAGACGTAATACGCTCTTGAAGAACACCCATTTCTTCTGCAAGTGTAGGCTGGTAACCTACCGCAGATGGCATACGACCTAACAATGCTGATACTTCAGTACCTGCAAGAGTATAACGGTAGATGTTGTCGACGAATAATAATACGTCACGACCTTTACCATTTTCGTCTTTTTGATCACGGAAGTATTCAGCCATAGTCAAACCAGTTAACGCTACGCGTAAACGGTTACCTGGTGGCTCATTCATCTGACCGTAGACCATTGCTACTTTGTCAAGAACGTTAGAATCTTTCATTTCGTGATAGAAGTCGTTACCTTCACGAGTACGCTCACCAACACCAGCAAACACAGATAAACCTGAGTGAGCTTTCGCGATGTTGTTGATCAACTCCATCATGTTAACGGTTTTACCAACACCAGCACCACCGAATAAACCAACTTTACCACCTTTTGCAAACGGACAAAGTAAGTCAATTACTTTAATACCAGTTTCTAAAAGGTCAGTAGAAGCAGCTTGTTCAGCATAAGAAGGCGCTTGACGGTGAATTGGCAAACGTTCTTCAGTTGCAACTGGACCAGCTTCATCAATTGGGCGACCCAAAACGTCCATGATACGACCAAGCGTAGCTGGACCTACTGGAACAGAAATCGGTGCATTTGTGCTAGTTACATTAAGGCCACGTTTAAGACCTTCTGTAGAACCCATTGCGATGGTACGAACAACACCATCGCCAAGCTGTTGCTGAACTTCTAATGTAGTTTCAGTACCGTCAACTTGGAGAGCGTCATAGATCTTAGGAACGCTATTGCGCTCAAACTCGACGTCGATAACCGCGCCGATGATCTGAATGATACGACCGCTACTCATTGCTGTCTCCTCAATTCAAACTTAATAATGTTAAACGGCAGCGGCACCGCCAACGATCTCAGAAATTTCCTGAGTAATCGCGGCTTGACGCAGCTTGTTGTAAATGAGTTGTAGGTCTTTAATCAGTTGTCCTGCGTTGTCTGTCGCTGCTTTCATCGCGACCATACGAGCTGACTGCTCACATGCAACGTTTTCAATCACACCTTGATAAACCATAGACTCGATATAGCGAACCAACAAACCATTTAACAATTGTTCTGCTTCTGGTTCGTAGATATAGTCCCAACCATAAGTACGGTTGAGATCATCGCCTTCTTCTGCTGGTGCTAAAGGAACAAGTTGTTCTACTTTAGGCTGCTGAGTCATTGCATTAATGAAGCCATTTGATACGAGGTAGATACGATCTAATTCGCCCTTATCAAATGCATCAAGCATAACTTGGACTGAGCCAGTTAACTGTTCCAAACTCGGCGCATCGCCAAGTTGGGTAGTTGCACCAAGCACTTTACCGCCGTAATTCTTAAAAAACGAAACCGCTTTTTGACCAATTAAAGCAAATTCAACTTCAATTGACTGCTGTTGTTGTGCTTTGACATGCTGCACAACTTTCTTGAACAAGTTAATGTTCAAGCCACCGGCCAAACCACGATCTGAAGACACTACGATATAGCCAACGCGCTTAACTGGGCGGTCAACCATATAACGGTGTTTGTATTCAGGGTTTGCTTGAACCAAGTGAGCAATTACACGGCGCATATTATCGGCATACGGACGGCCCTGAGCCATGCGCTCTTGCGCACGACGCATTTTAGAAGCAGCTACCATTTGCATCGCGCGAGTAATCTTTTGCGTGCTCTTGATACTAGCTACTTTGGCGCGAATTTCTTTTAAATTTGCCATACGCTTAACCTAGTATTCGAAAGCCCTTTCGAGCTTCCGAAGGTTGATCCGTGAACCAAACTTAACTAAAACTAAACTTAGTAAGTTTGAGTCGCTTTAAAGCTTTCAATACCTGCTTTGATTGCTGCTTCGATGTCTTTGTTGTAATCACCAGTTTCATCGATTTGTTTCATCAACGGAGCATATTCTGAGCGGAAGTAAGAAATTAACGCAGCATCAAAGTCTACGATTTTCTTAACTTCTACGTCAGCCATATAGCCTTCGTTAGATGCATAAACAGAAACAGCTTGGTCAGCAATTGAGTAAGGAGCATATTGCTTTTGCTTCATTAACTCAGTTACACGTTGACCATGTTCAAGTTGCTTACGAGTTGCTTCGTCAAGGTCAGAAGCGAACTGAGCAAACGCAGCCAATTCACGGTATTGTGCTAAAGCAGTACGGATACCACCAGACAATTTTTTGATGATCTTAGTTTGAGCAGAACCACCAACACGAGATACAGAGATACCCGCGTTCACAGCAGGACGAATACCTGCGTTGAATAATGATGTTTCTAAGAAGATCTGACCGTCAGTAATCGAAATTACGTTCGTTGGTACGAATGCAGATACGTCACCTGCTTGAGTTTCAATAATTGGCAATGCAGTTAAAGAACCAGTTTTACCAGTTACTGCGCCATTAGTGAATTTCTCAACGTAGTCAGCAGATACACGAGAAGCACGTTCAAGAAGACGTGAGTGAAGATAGAATACGTCACCCGGATACGCTTCACGACCTGGTGGACGACGTAAAAGCAATGAAATTTGACGGTAAGCAACAGCTTGCTTAGACAAATCATCATAAATAATAAGAGCGTCTTCACCGCGGTCACGGAAGTATTCACCCATTGTACAGCCAGAGTACGGAGCTAAGTACTGCATTGCAGCAGGATCAGCAGCCGCAGCAGCGACAACAGTTGTATACGCCATAGCACCAGTTTCTTCTAGCTTACGTACAACGTTTGCAATTGTTGATTGTTTTTGACCAATCGCAACGTATACACATTTAATGCCAGAATTTTTCTGAGCGATAATCGCATCGATCGCCATCGCTGTTTTACCAGTTTGACGGTCACCAATAATCAACTCACGCTGACCACGACCCACAGGAATCATGGTATCAACTGATTTATAACCAGTTTGAACAGGTTCGTCTACAGACTGACGCCAAATTACGCCTGGTGCTACTTTTTCAACAGCATCAGTTAATTTTGCATCAATTGGGCCTTTACCATCAATTGGGTTACCCAAAGCGTCGACAACACGGCCAAGAAGTTCCGGACCAACTGGAACTTCAAGTACACGACCTGTACAACGAGCTTTTTGACCTTCTTGAAGGCTTAAGTAGTTACCTAAGACAACGGCACCCACTGAATCCTGTTCTAGGTTCAGTGCCATACCAAATAAGCCGCCGTCAAATTCGATCATTTCACCGTACATTGCATCAGCAAGACCGTGAATGCGCACGATACCGTCGGATACCATAACAATGGTACCTTCGTTTTTAGCGGTCGCGCTGGTGTCCAGATCGCTGATACGCTGTTTAATGAGCGCACTGATCTCGGATGGATTCAGTTGTTGCATTGCGCTATTCCTCAATCTTTTAATAGTTCAGTCTTCATCATTTGCATTATGCAAGAAGACGAGTACGCATTTTTTCAAGCTTGTTAAGCGCAGAATCATCTATCACTTGATCGCCTGCACGAATTACAACACCTGCAATAAGCTCAGGTTTAACTTCAACTGAAACAGTTACAGTACTGTTAAAACGCTTTTCTAAAGCAGATTTCAACAATTGCTCTTGCTCAGCAGTTAATGGGAAAGCCGATTCAATCACGACATCCACATTGTTGTTATTCTGTGATTTAAGCTGTTCATATTCTGCTTCAATTTCAGGTAACAACATTAAACGATCGTTATCTGCAAGAAGTGTCAAAAAGTTAGACACTGCTTGAGACTGATCTTCACCTAAAACTTTAGCAAAAAGCTTCACTTGCTCCACAGGAGTAAGTTCAGGGCGATTTAAATAAGCGGAAAATGCTTCGTCTTGCACCGCAGCACTGAGCACTTGTAACGCATTCGACCAATTGTCTGTTGCACCTTGCTCAGAAGCATAAGCAAATGCTGCTTTGGCATACGGACGTGCCAACGTCAAGAGTTCAGCCATGATTCGCCTCTCTTAAAGTTTAGCAGCCAGCTGAGACAGCATGGCATTATGAGCTTCTGCGTCAACTTGCTGGTTCAGGATTTTTTCTGCGCCAGTTACTGCCAAAGCAGCTACTTGTTGACGTAATTCTTCGCGAGCAGAATTGATTTCTTGATCAACAGCTTCTTTAGCCTGTTGACGAATACGCTCACCTTCAGCCGCAGCTTGAGTACGAGATTCTTCGATCAATTGTGCTGCACGACGGTTCGCTTGTTCGATCAATTGAGCCGCTTGTGCTTTAGCTGCATCAAGCTCTTGCTTTACTTGCGATTGTGCATCGGCAAGTTCAGCTTTCGCTTTTTCTGCTGCATTTAAGCCATCAGCAATTTTACGCTGACGCTCACTAATCGCATTGATTAGTGGTGGCCAAACAAACTTCATGCAGAATGCAACAAAGAATGCAAACGCAATCGCTTGACCAATCAATGTGAGGTTGATATTCATTGCAATTCCTCAAATAGTGGATTTAGGAATTAAGATGATTAACCTACAAATGGATTAGCGAAGATGAAGAACAAGCCAATACCAACACCGATCATAGGCACAGCATCAAGAAGACCCGCGATTAAGAACATACGAGTTTGAAGTTGTGGAGCCAATTCTGGTTGACGAGCAACAGCTTCTAGAAAGCGACCACCCAAAAGACCAAAACCAATCGCAGTACCTAAAGCACCGAAAGCGATCAAGATAGCAGATGCAATTGCAACTAGACCTAAAGTGAGTTCCATGAAAAATTCCTCAGAGGTTAGGTTATTACCAAATTAAATTAAAAAAATTCAGCCCAACCATCGTTTGATAGTTAGGCAATACCATTAATGTTTTTCGCTTGCCATGCTCAAGTAAACGATGGTAAGCATCATAAAGATGAATGCCTGCAACGTGATTACAAGAATGTGGAAGATCGCCCAAGGCACAGATAACGCCCATTGAATCCAGAACGGCAATAAAGCAATTAGGATAAAGATCAGCTCACCTGCATACATGTTACCGAATAGTCGGAGAGCTAATGAAATCGGACGAGCAAGGAATGTTACCAATTCCAAAATCAAGTTCACTGGAATAAGCAACGCTTTTGCAACTGGATTACTTGGGTTAAATGGGTTAAGTGCCAACTCGCCAACGAAACCACTAACACCCTTTTCGCGGATGCTGTAGAACAAGATAAGTACAAATACAGATAAAGACATACCTAAAGTAATGTTTGGATCTGTAGATGGAACGATCTTGAAGTAAACGTGGTGAGGGTTCATACCAAATACGTTTGCACCCACAAATGCTGCAACTTGAGGAATCCAGTCAACTGGGAACAAGTCCATTAAGTTCATGAGGAAAATCCACACGAAAATAGTTAATGCAAGCGGAGCGATTAAACGTGATTTGCCATGAAAGGTGTCACGGACACTTGAGTCAACAAACTCAATGATCATTTCAATTGCAGACTGGAATTTAGTTGGAACACCTGCATTTGCAGCTTTCGCAACCATCCAGAATAACAAACAGAAAATAACACCAAGGCCAATTGACCAACCCATTGAATCCAAGTGAATTGCAGTGAACCCCATCGAATGAGCTTCTTCAGCAGTCTCAGCCAATTTCCATGTACCGTCTGGCATTTTGCCATAGGTCATATTGGTCAAGTGATGCTTGATATACTCTGTCGAAGTGAGGGCATGTTCTTCAGCAGCCATAAATCACACCTGGTCAATGTCAATTACTAAAAAGAAGGGTTACGAACATCGGCGTACTGTCGATATCTCGCCACCCTCCAAAAAATCTTCAATTCTTCTTGTTTCTATACCCGTTTTTCTAGACGTGACACCCAAAATGGAGCGACCCACGACATTGCCTGAACGAGAATAAAACCAAACAGCAATGCTAACGGTGATAAAGGTTTAACATTGCTCAAAATCAAAATAAATCCAACGATCATGATTGCAAATTTGCCTAACATGCCCCTATACATGTTAGACAGCACTTGTTTTGATGCTCTCGCACCTGCTGTTCTGAAGGATTGCCACGAGAAATAACTCATAGCAAGCCAGCAAACCAGTGCACCAAGTGCCGCACTTAATGCTGCTGTCATGTCTTTTATGCTCCACGCCACGAGGGCGGAAACAGGGATCATACATGCTTGTAAGAAGACCAAAGCTTTTGCTAATCGTCGGTCAATCAAGCGACTAGTTCGGCTCATTATTTATCCACTCACAGCATAAATGCTTGACAAGTTTAGCTGATGATCGCTTTTAATCGCAGGCATTATAGAGTTACACCCCTGAACATGCAATCTTTTCCCGACTTTAGTCGGGGTTTTTCATGACCGGTGGTGCTGACGCTACAGTCAGCCTTTGTTTATTTTTTATCTTACTTTTGCGTACTTAATACACATTTATCTGTTTTTATAGCCAGTTTCTTCCATGCAGTGACGAAATCATCCTCGTTATTCATGCTCTCGTCTACTGGTTGAAAAGTAATGTTACCTAATTTTTGATACTGACTTTTAGTAGTAAAACTTTCTGCGAGCAAACACATCTGATTTTTTGGTCGATTATCATTAAGATACTTAATTTGAGCTGCTGTTGGTGCAACATGCGGATCATCCGTCAAAGCACCTGCGAACTTTAAGTTTAACGAGCGCTCTAAATATTGATAGGCATCATGATATGACCAATAGGGCTTACCATTACTTGTACTGTCGTAAACTTGTGCAGCCTGAAACATCTTACGGGCAAACATATTGGCATTATTCCAATATTTAGCCTTATTTTCAGGATGCTGCTGAGAACGTAAAGCAGCGATAAAGAAACCGATTCGAACTGCATTGTTTGGTTCTAACCACACATGGGTGTCTACTGTATTAGGTAAAGCCACGCCGCGTGTACTACGCAGGGGTAAAACAGAAACTATGCCACTATCTAATAAGGCAATCGCTTTTTTATTATTACCTAACAATTTATTTAGAGGGGCTTCATGAGCCTTACCTAACCAGATCACTAAAGATGCATCATTAATTGCTTTACGGTGAGCCGGAGTCAACTGTACGTCATGACCTGTCTGACCTTTAAGCAAAAGCTGAGGTTCTTCAACACCCTGAGTGATTTCTTTTGCAATCAGATAAATCGGGTGTGTAGAAACCACCAAACCCTGACTCCACCCTAACGTACTCAAAAGCGAGAACATACTGAAAACAAAAAAACGGAACATGCTAGACCATCAATTTAAATTAGCTCGAAGCATGTTATAATATAACAAAGTTACAAAAATACCTAAGATTAATCGAATGAAGCACCGCTTCATGCTAATATTCCGTTAAAAATTCGAGGTTATTTCTATGAGTTCCTGCTCGCATGAACATCATGATTCTTTGCATGGTGTGCATGATCACCATAATGTCGCAAACCGTTTAGCTGAAGCAGAAAATTTATGTTCTGCGACTGGCGCACGACTTACGCCTTTGCGCAAAGAAGTTTTGGAACTCATTTTAAATGCTTCGGGTCCAATGGGTGCATATGACTTACTCGCACGTATAAAAAGTCAAACTGATCGCCCGGCTGCTCCTCCAACTGTATATAGAACTTTAGATTTTTTATTAGAAAAAGGTTTGATCCATCGCCTAACTTCTATTAATGCCTATATTCCCTGTTGCCACCCTCGTGAAGGCCATCAAGCAGCATTCTTGATTTGTACCGAATGCCACATGGTTAAAGAAGCCTCTTCTCAAGGTTTAACTTACCAGCTGGACCAACTTGCAGCGTCAGATGAGTTCGTGGCTCAACACAGCATTATTGAAATTTCGGGGAAATGCCAACAGTGCCGCACAACTCCTTAAATCCTGTATTAATTCAGCTTGAGCAGGTTTCTGTTCATCGCGATAATCGGGATATTTTAAAAAAAGTTGATTTTGCTCTACATCAAAATGAAATTGTTTCTTTGATTGGTCCCAATGGTGCAGGTAAATCAACACTTATTAAAGTTCTACTCGGTATTCTCCAGCCGAGTAGTGGCCGAGTTATCCATCATAAAAAACTTAGAATGGCTTATGTGCCACAAAAGTTCAATCCTTCACATAGCTTACCTTTGCGCGTTCAGGATTTACTTGATTTAGAAAAATGCAATCCTGCCCTGCGTCAGGAAATTATTCAAGACACAGGCATTTCCAAGTTACAACAATCAAAAGTACAACAACTTTCTGGTGGAGAGCGCCAACGGGTACTACTAGCGCGTGCCTTACTTCGCCAGCCAGATATTTTAGTTCTTGATGAACCGATGCAAGGCTTAGATATTCAGTCTGAGGCTGAACTTTATGAGTATGTCCGCAGTTTGCCGGAACGATATAACTGTGCAATTTTAATTGTTTCCCATGACTTACAATGGGTGATGGAAGGAACACACCGCGTAGTGTGTTTAAATAAACATATTTGCTGTAGTGGACTACCCGAGAACATTCAACAACATCCTGAATATCAGGCAATATTTGGAACTCAACGGGTTTTCTATCAACATCATCATGATCACTGTGCTCACGGTGATGCTGCACACCCCTGCCCTCATAATGACCGCCCTCACATCCACCCAGAACCGGAAGCTTAAGCCATGATGGAATGGTTACAATTATTGTTACCCGCATGGATTATGGGAACCTTGCTGGTGTTTTTGACTGCACCTCTTGGTTGTCTAATGCTTTGGAGACGGATGTCTTTTTTCGCTGACACCATGGCACACGGCACCCTACTTGGGGTCGCTATCGCAGGTGCTTTAAGTCTCCCACTTTGGCTTGGTGTTGCAGGCACTGCCATTTTATTGGTCGCAATTTTATGGGCGCTACATGACAATCGCTTACCCAATGATGCTCTCTTAGCCTTATGTTCAGCGACATTACTGTGTAGTGGTTTATTGTTTATTCAACATGTTCCAAGTTTAAGACCTGAGCTTTTAAGTTACTTATTTGGTGATTTGCTGAGTATTGATTGGCCTGACTTACCTGTTTTCACTTTAGTTATTGCGATATCACTCGTAATTCTTTACCGCTTTTGGCAGCCGCAAATACAGTTTGCAATTGATCCAGACATTGCAGTCAGTGAAGGGGTAAATGCGAACTGGCAACGTCTTATTTTTATGCTTTTATTGGCTTTATTTACTGTCTTAGCTTTGCGTGCTGTAGGTTCTTTACTTATGGGTGCATTACTGGTAATACCTGCTTTAAGCGCTCGCTTACTGGCAAACTCACCAAAGCAAATGGTTATTTGGGCATTCGTGTTAGCCCAGCTTGGTGTGAGTGTCGGCCTATGGTCAAGCGCAGCACTGAATATCTCTACAGGCTTGAGTATTGTTTTATGTATGGCGTTAACTTTCGCTATTATTTTTATAACTCAAAAGCTAAAAAATCAAACACAGGCGGCCTGAATTAGGACGCCTGATGAACTGTACTTAATAATAAAGCCGCACAGCTAAACATAACAGCAAACCCCCTATTCAAATATTTTTGCTGTTTAGGGGAACGAAGTAATCTTAGAACCTTTGATGCCAGCCCTGTATATCCAGCCATGACAACCAAATCAATACTAATCATAGTCACAGCCATAATCAGGTACTGTATCCATTGAGGCTTACTCAAATCTAAAAACTGCGGCAGCACAGCTAATAGAAATACAATCGCTTTGGGATTACTAATATTGACCACAAAGCCATTTAGCAATAGCGCAAATACAGATTTATCTCTTTTTTCTTGTTGAATTTCTATATCTTTTATAGGTGCTGTCCACTGTAAATAAGCAAGATATAACAAGTAAATCACACCAAACCATTTCACAAACTGAAAAGCCAAAGGTGTCGTTGCAAATAAAACTCCAACACCCGCTGCCACCACCATAATTTGAAGGAGCAAAGCAATTTGTAAACCGATTGCATTCCAATAACCATGTCTAAAGCCATAGTTTAAACCACTCGACATTGAAGCAATTGCTCCCGCACCCGGTGAGATACTAATTACCCAACAGGCCAACATATAGGCAAACCAAACTTGCAAAGACATAATAAAAATAGAGAATAAAAGTGGAATTTACTGTTTTATAAAACTATCTTGATGAGAATTCAAACAATAAAATCAAGAAATAGACTACTAACAGCTCTGTGCATCAGGCACAATAATTAAAACTCATATCAAATTATAATCGAGGAGATTCCTTCCAATGAGTGCTCAATCTGTCATTTTGCCGTTGCCATCAGACCATGCACGCTTTATTGTTCTTCGCTTAAAAGACTTAACTATTGATGAATTAAAAAACCAACTTAATGCTTTATTTGAAGCACGTGACCGCCTTATTACCCAACATTCAGATGCTCAAATTAAAACAGCAGTCGCTTTTGGTCCTGAATTATGGGAACAGCTATATTCGCAACCCCCTGTAGGTTTTAAGCAACTTGCGCCTGAACAAGGTGCATTCAACATGCCCGCTGTACCAGCTGATGTTCTCATTCATATCGCCAGCATGCGCTCTGATATTTGTTTTGCATTAAGCCAAGCATTTTTTGAAGGTATTCAAGATAAAGTTGAGGTTCTTGATGAGCGTGTATGCTTCCGTTATTTCGATGGTCGAGATATGACCGGCTTCATAGACGGAACCGAAAACCCTCAATTTCCAGATGACCGAGCTGAGACAGCGCTCTTACCAGAAAGCGCTGGAGTATTTGCAGATGGCAGTTTCATTTTCGCGCAGCGCTATGCCCATGATTTAGAAAAGTGGAAAAAATTGAAAGTTGATGCGCAAGAAAATGTTATGGGGCGCACCAAACTTGAATCTATTGAATTAGATGATGGCGTTAAACCAGAAAACGCCCATGTTGCCCGTACTGTTGTTGAAGATGATGAAGGCGAAGAAATGGAAATTCTACGTCATAGCCTACCTTATGGAGATGGTAGAGGTGATCAAGGTCTATTTTTCATTGCCTACACGAAAGATCTCACTATTATTGATGCCATGTTAAAGCGTATGTTCGGTACAAGTGGAGATGGTATTCACGACCGTTTATTGCATTTCGTGACCCCACTTGATGGTGCTTATTACTTTGCACCTAGTGAAGAGTTGCTAGAAGAAATTCTAGAAGACTAAAATAAAAAGAGGAGCTTAAGCTCCTCTTTTTACATTCCCATTCCTAGAAAGGAATACGCTTATATTTACGGTATTCAGGTTTCCAGAACGAACGATCAATTTTCTGTTTCAACAAATCATCACTAATTGTTACAGCGACACCATCAGCCATAGCAGCTTTTGCAACTTCGAACGCAATAACTTTAGAAACTTGTTGAATCTCACCCAACGGCGGTAATAAATCAGCTTGTGGATCTTTAAGTAATGGAGAGCAATTTGCTAAAGCACTACTTGATGCCATTAACATATTTTCTGTAACACGCTTAGCACCCGATGCCACCACACCTAAACCAATGCCTGGGAAAATGTACGAGTTATTACACTGCGAAATATTGTAAAGTTTGCCGTGATGATTCACAGGAGCAAACGGACTACCTGTTGCGATTAATGCTTTACCTTCAGTCCACTCCACAATATCAGCAGGTACAGCTTCAACACGTGAAGTCGGATTAGATAATGGCATTACAATTGGTCGTTCACAATTTGCCGCCAAAGTCCTAATAATTTCTTCTGTGAACAAGCCCGGCTGACCAGAAACACCAATTAACACTGTAGGCTTAGCATTTTTAACAACATCGAGTAGTGAAATGACTTCTTCGATATTGCCCCACTGATCAACCACCTCAGCTTTTTGTGCTAACTTACGCTGAAAGTCTAGCAAGTTTGGTTGATTCTCAGTGATCAAACCAAAACGGTCTACCATATAAACGCGAGCACGCGCTTCTGCATCGGTTAAACCTTCTGCAATCATTTGTGCAACAATTTGTTCTGCAATACCACAACCTGCCGAACCAGCACCTAAGAAAGCAATTTTTTGATCTTTTAATTGCTTGCCGGCTGCACGACTCGCAGCAATCAAGCTACCTACAGATACCGCTGCTGTTCCTTGAATATCATCGTTAAAACAGCAAATTTTATCGCGATATTTTTCTAAAAGTGGCATCGCATTTTTTTGTGCAAAATCTTCAAACTGAATTAATGCTTTTGGCCAACGACGCTTCACAGCTTCAATCACCATATCTACAAATGCATAATATTCATCGCCACTAATACGTGGCTGACGCCAACCCATATAGATCGGATCATTTAACAATTGTGGATTATTCGTACCAACATCAATTGTGATTGGCAATGTATAGGCTGGGCTAATACCACCACAAGCCGTATAGAGTGAAAGTTTCCCAATCGGGATTCCCATTCCACCAATACCTTGATCACCAAGACCTAAAATACGTTCACCATCTGTAATGACGATAACTTTTACATTGTTTTTATTTACGTTTTGCAAAATATCATCAATCACATCACGATCTGGATATGAAATGAAGATACCGCGGTGACGACGATAGATATCAGAGAAACGCTGACATGCCTCACCTACGGTTGGGGTGTAAATAATCGGCATCATTTCTTCGAGATGATTTTCAATTAAATGATAGAACAAGGTTTCGTTGGTATCTTGGATATTACGCAAATAGATATGTCGATTGATATCATCAGTGAAAGCGCAATATTGCTGATAAGAGCGCTGGCTTTGCTCTTCAATAGTTTCAATAATATGGGGGAGTAAACCGTGTAAGTTAAAGTTACTTCTTTCTTCTTCAGTGAAAGCCGAACCTTTATTTAAAAGTGGTAACTCTAAAAGTGTAAAACCTGCATATGGGATATAAAGGGGATGTTTACTTGGGTGTCCTGATATCATTGCCTATCTCATTTTCCAGCTTAGAGTAGAGAAAAACACGTTTTGTATGGTCTCTAAAACTCTTTGTGCGTATAAGCTTAAGCCTAATTCGTTCAAAATAGGTATTTTAAACTGTGATGTTAAAATTAAAGACTATTTAGTTAAAACATATATAAAAATAAACAATAAATATCAATATCTTAATAATTTTATATTTTTAAAAAATCTTTTATTTATCTAATTTCAAAAGCTTTTAATATATATTTTTACTTACATAGCCATTTTTATAAGAAATAATGGTGAGATTAAAAGCTAATCTACTTTTTAAAACTTCTTAGAAGGCTTGTATTTGTTTGTTTTTAGAATAGTGAAGTGATTTACCCTGCAATATTCATTTAAAAAATAATCCTCAGTAAATTGCACAAAAAGAATTACTGGAATATTAAATCCACTCCCCTAACTCATAGGAAATTTGCTATATTTGACGTTTTTCTGCGACATCTATTTTCGATTGATATGAATACGGCAATACAAGCAGCTCTCGACCATGCAGTGCAAACTCTTCAACAAGAAGGGGTGCTTCCTTCCGACTGGAATAACACAAGCAACTTAACACGCACCAAAGACCGAAGCCATGGCGACTTTGCTTCTAATATTGCCATGATCGGCTCGAAAGCTGCTGGTATGAAACCACGTGATTTAGCTGAGAAAGTTCTAGCTGCATTACCAGAAGTTGCAGATATCAGCAAAGCTGAAATCGCAGGACCTGGTTTTATTAACTTCTTTTTAAATGCAGATCAGCGCTTTGCTATTCTTGACCAGATTCAAGCACAAAAAGAATTTTTTGGTCGTAGTCAGGCAAATGCAGCGAAAAAGATCCAAGTCGAATTCGTTTCTGCAAACCCAACGTCTAGTCTACATGTAGGACATGGCCGTGGTGCTGCATATGGTATGACTGTTGCCAAATTACTTGAAGCAACTGGTGCTAAAGTTGACCGCGAATACTATGTGAATGATGCTGGCCGTCAAATGGATATTTTGGCGACTTCTACTTATTTACGTTATTTAGAATTACTAGGTCAAAACCTTGTATTTCCAAAAAATGCTTATCAAGGCGATTACGTTAAAGAAATAGCACAGACTATTATTGATAAAGATGGCGATGCATATCTTCGTGAAGTGGCTGATGTCTATAAAGATGTGCCAGAAGACGTGCAATATGCAGAAGAACTAGATAGCGACGGCAATAAAGTCGTTTTATCTGGCGACAAAGAAAAACATATTGATGGTCTTATTGCCAACTCTCAACAATTACTAGGTGAAGGCTACCGCGTATTCCATCAAGCTGCTCTTCATGCCATTTTAGATGATATTAAAGATGACCTTGCTGACTTTGGTGTAACGTTCAACCAATGGTTTAGTGAAGCATCTCTTAGTGCAAAAATTGACGAAGCTTTAGAAACACTTGATCAACGTGGCTTCCTTTATGAAAAAGATGGCAACATCTGGTTTAAATCGACTGAATTTGGCGATGAAAAAGACCGTGTTGTTAAACGTCGTAACGGTCAAACCACCTACTTTGCATCAGACATTGCTTACCACTTAAATAAATTACAACGTGGTTATACCGACCTGATTGATATCTGGGGTTCTGATCACCACGGCTATATTTCTCGCGTAAAAGCGGCAATTGATGCAATGGGTTACGACTCTAAAAAATTGACTGTGCTTTTGGTTCAGTTTGTAAGTTTATGGCGTGGCGGAGAGATGGTTCAAATGTCATCTCGTTCAGGTCAGTTCGTGACTTTACGTGACTTGCGTAAAGAAGTGGGCAACGACGCAGCTCGTTTCTACTACGTGATGCGTAAGAGTGAACAACACATTGACTTCGATCTTGACCTTGCTGTGTCACAAAGTAAAGACAATGCTGTGTATTACATTCAATATGCACATGCACGTATTTGCCGTATGTTAGAAAAAGCGTTAAGCACAGGCTTACAATTCGATGTAAACGCTGCACGTACACATGCTACTCGCCTATCTCTTGATGCTGAAACTGAGATTCTTGCTAAACTGGCAGCTTATCCAGATGCAGTGTTGCGTGCTGCAAATGCGTATGAACCACATCAGGTGGGTAACTACTTAAAAGAATTAGCTGCCTTGTTCCACGCTTGGTACAATGAACATAAAGTATTAAGCGATGATGCTGAGCTTACACAAGCACGTTTATTGCTTTCAATCAATGTACAACAAGCATTGCATAATGGTTTAGAATTACTTGGTGTATCTGCACCAGAATCTATGTAAAAATTATATTGCATGGCATTGACATAAAGGTCATGCAACATATAGTAAGCAGTGGTTTGTAGAGTTAAAATAGCTTATACAAGCCACTGTTTTTAGCATCGTAATACGAGAATCAAACTCGAATTAAAACAATCAAAATACAGAGGAATAATCCACGTGTTTGGCAAAACGCAACGCGGTGTATCTGAAAGACCTAACAAGCCTAAAAAGCCCCTAATTCCCAAATGGTTAGGGACACTTGTCGCTATTTTGGCGGTCTTATGTATCGCTGTAATGCTTATGCTTTGGAAACCTTGGCAACCTGTTCCTGCAAAAAATCAGATTACCTCTGAACATTATCAAGAAGAAGATACCAATAAAGACTATCGTTTCTACGATTTATTACCCCAACAGCAAGTAACGCCTATTCCGGAACAAGCGATTCCTGAAAGCAAAAATCAAGGCACAGCCATGATTGTTGAGGCACCAAGTGCAACTCAACCAGCTGCTTCAGAAAGTGCAGGAATTGATACGAATCCATCAGTCACCGCTCCTCAGCAACCTACTTATATTTTACAGGTTCGCAGCTATAATGACCCAGATCAGGCTGATGCTCGCCGTGCAGAAATCATTTTAAATGGCTTATCTGCAGATGTAGTTAAGAGTACCGAAAATGGGCAAATATGGTACCGTGTTATTTCAGGACCTTATGACACTCAAGACGCTGCATTGGCTGCTCAACAGACTTTACAACACAGCGGCATTGACTCCATCGTGATCAAACGCAAGTAAAGTGAAAATAAAAAGGAACAAGTACTTGTTCCTTTTCTTTTAAATATCAGCACAATTCCTTTCATTAGAACCAATTCCCTTTTTTTTCGCTTTTTGAAACGCTATCCTTCGCCGAATACGATGTAAAAAAGCCTGAATATTAGGGTATTTCCCTTGCAAGCGTGATTGCAAAGCTTCTAGAGGGAAACTCATTTGAATATCTGCAAATGAAAAGTCGCCTGCAAAATATTCATGCTCTGCCAAATAGTTTTCTAAAAAACTAATATGATCTTTCATACGTGGGCGGACAAAATTTGCCTTCACCCCTTCCGTGATTTTTTTTGCTACTGGTTGAATTAACCACGGCACATGCTTATTTACACTATTCATGACCAAAGTCATGACTAAGAGTGGCATGAGTGAGCCTTCTGCATAGTGCATCCAATAAATATACTGCTGTAAATCTTGGGGCTGTGTAGGTTTAAATTGTTGATTCTGATCATAACGTTGCTGTAGATATTCCAAGATCACAGCAGATTCTGCGATGACTTGCTCATCATCTGTCAGAATTGGAGCCTTACCCAAAGGATGAATACATTTCAATGTTTCTGGAGCGGAATAGTTAGGTAGGCGCTGATAATAATGAATATCATAATCTAAGCCTAATTCTTCTAAAGCCCATAAAATTCGAAATGATCGCGAACATTCCAGGTGGTGTAAACTAATCATGTTATTGCCTGCTTTTATTTTTCTTTTTACATAAAAAACAGCATGTGAACATGCTGTTTTATTCCATTTGTGGGATGGATATAAAATCATCCACCTCCACAAAATAGCATTTTTACACTGTAACAAGCACAGTATGAATGTCTAAACTACGTAACAAAGTTTTAGTGACCGGAGTTTTACTGCATACCACTAAGATTTTTTGTTGGAGCTCTTCATCTGGTAAGTCTTTAAAAACAATACGACGTTCTATATGTTCTTCATGCTCTCTATTGGTATGAAAATCAATTTCAACTGAGAATTCACCAAAATCATAACCTTTATGCTTCGCATACATTCTTAAAGTGATGAGCGTGCAAGCTGCCAAACTTCCAGTAAGCAAATCATAAGGCGCTGGGCCTTGATCTTGCCCTTCTAGCTTTTCAGGCTCATCACAAAAATACTGATGGCGACCACTGGTAATTTCACCCTTCCATTGCTCAGCAAGGGGCTTTGCTTTACTACTTGCGATTACTGCTGTCATTTTGATGCTCTCATTTGATCTGGAAGAACAGGGGCTTCTAAGCGTGCACCAACATAATCTGGGATTTCACCAAAACGCGCATCATGATTAATCCATTGCTCACGGGCTTCTTTTAAATCATCCATTGTACGCGCAACAAAATTCCACCAGAGCAAAATCGGCGTTTCAAACGGTTCACCACCAATTAAAAGAACACGATTGCCTTTTTTTACTTCAATCTCAATTTCACTTAGTCCAGTATCCAAAACAACCATGTTATCAGCAGTTAACTCATGACCATTCACATGGGCAATACCTTCTAATGCCATAAAACCATATTCATAATTAGGATTTAATGGAATACGGGTTTTCGTATCTTCGGTAGCAATTAAATCGACACCCACTAAAGGCGTATGTACCACTACTGGAGAAGTAGTTGCCAGATATTCGCCCACAAGAACAGTAAATTCTAGACCGTCCTTTTCAACAACCGGCAACTCAGGATAATGTTCAAATTTCGGATCCATATCGCGCTTATGATCAGGCAAAGCAATCCAGAGCTGAGCAGCGTGCATTTGAGTTTCAGTATCAGGCGCAACTTCTGTATGCGAAATTCCGCGACCTGCTGTCATCAAGTTAACTTGTTTAGGGCGAATCAGTTGTTTTGAACCTAAACTATCGGTATGCATCATGGTCCCTTCAATCATCCAAGTGAAGGTTTGCAAACCAATATGAGGATGAGGGCCAACATCTAAACCATCTCCTGCAGGAAAAGACACTGGGCCTGCATGATCTAGAAAACACCACGCACCAATCATTCGCTTTTGTCGGCTAGGTAAAGCCCGCTTAATCACTGTCCCCTGTCCAATTTCAGCAGAGCGAATTGGAAATTCCTGAATAAACTGATTGGCAAATTTTTCGCAATCGTTTGAATCAGAAATATCGTAATCATTATTATTGCTCATGATATTACTCTCTTTTACCTATGCTTTTGCAATGAGTTGTTATAGTGATCTTAACAATACACTCATTATTCAATATAGTCTTTTAGTAATACACAGGGTGTTATGAATGAGACAATCCATTTTTAATTATAGAAAAATTAAAGCTGCATGATGCAGCTTACGATGATTGTGTTTTAACGAGTTGTTTTAGATTTTTCATGAACAATCCAAATTGTGGGAAAAACTCTTGAAATAGAGGGTGGTCTCGATTTTCCAACATAACTTCACTAAAAAGTTTTAGCCCAACACCAAAAGATTTTGTAGTTTCATCATCAAAAAAATCTGCTTTTTTTAAGCGCTCAACAATTTCAAAGATATCATCATGATTACCCGTATAGAACTCAAGACGCTCAGTATATGTAGAGGTCTCTCCTTTTGCATTCTTTAGATGTTGTACAGTGACATGATATTGATGTTGTTTCATATATAAATTCTCTATTAAAAATTTAATGACTTTGGATGATTTCGACCTGTTTAAGATCGATTTGAAATTGTGTAAATACTGACTGTAAAGATGCTAAAAATTGCTCTTGTTTAGCGGCTGTTAGATCTGTACAGCGAATTTGCAATAATTGATTATTCTCGACTGTTGTTAAGTTAAATTTAGCTTCATCTCGTTGTGGCTGACGATTTGAAATTAAACCCGCTCCCGCTAAGTCGTTCACTACCCGATAAACTGTGGCTAAGCTTAATTTCTGTTTTTGAGCATATAACTTTTGGTAAATCTGTTTGACAGTTAGATCTTCTGCTTGCTGTTGAATTAAAGACAAAACAGCAAGTCTTGGATGAGTGACTTTTAGGCCCGTTTCTTTGATTTTATGCTGTAGCTCTAACATTTCTATTTCCAACTTATAATCGCCCAATCGAAACCGCAGCTTGATCAATTTTTTCAGCAATTTGATAAATCTGCTCTTGCTGTAAGCTCGCCGAGTTCAACTTCAAACGTAAGGCTGTTTTTAGGTTTTCCATCGCACGGTGAATTTCAATTAATTCATCATTACTGTGAATTTCACGTCTAAGTCGTAATTTTTCTAATAGCTCAATCAGCTTGTCTTGTTGTTCGGTTAAGTAAGCTTTACCCAATTCTGTGATTTGATACTGCTTACGTTCCACGTCTAACAAACTAATGAAATTCATTTCTTCCAGACTAGTTAAAGTTGGGTAAATGGTACCTGCACTTGGTGTATAGCCGTCGCCCACCAAATCACTTATTTCTTTAATAATTTCATAGCCATGCTTTGGGCTTTGCTGAATGAGATGAAGTACTAAAAGTTTCATTCTACCCGCTTCAAAAAGCCTCCCACGACGCCCTGAACGGTGGTGGCCACGATGATGTTCGTGGTGTTCATCATGATGATGTTCTGATTGCTGTTTCATCTTTTAAAAACCTAAAAATGATTAATTTATAGTTATTAAGATATATCTTAATATATCTTTTATCAAGTGTAAGTAATAAAAAAGAGCAAATCGGCTGCTCTTTTTGTTGAAATGGAGTATTAAAATTATTTATAAAGCAAACTTCTTATATTAAAATTTACCTTTATATTTCATTTAATATAATACCTATTAGGTTAAATAAAAAAACATATATTAAATCAATATTTTTCAATTACCTCTTTAAACATAGGCTTTAAAAGTTTATTACCATACTCACTTAAATGATCACCATCACGATAAATAGGTCGTCCTTTATATTCGGAAATACACTTTCCTGTTTTGCATAAAATTTTTGAAGGATCCAGTACTTTTACGTTACAATCAACTGCACTTCTATTAATAATTTTACGAGTTTTTTCAGATCTTCTTAAATAATCCCTATATGAAATTGATGTTTCTTTATTAGAATTGTAAAATTCGTTTTTAATTATTCTCTTTGGGGCATTAAAACCTAATTCCGGAATTGGTTGAATAATATAAGTAGGATTTCTTTTAGAAATCTTACATAAAGTATTTTTTAAATTTTTCTCAAATAGTATAAATCTATTTTCACTAGATAAATTTGGATTATTTCCAAAATAAATTAATGGTTTTGAATCATTAGTAGACATACGATCCGGATCATTTTCTCCAATTAAATAATTTGAATATCTTGCTGCTAAAATAATAGGAATATTTTCATATTTTTTTAAGTTAATTAATTTAAAACGCTTCTCATTAATCTGTGAACAAATATTTCTCTCGCTATAAAATCTGATATCAGCTATTAAAGGGCAGGAGGATGTTGTTAAAGAAATAATCCCTTGAGATTTTAAGTTAAAAATAGAAGCTAAAGATGTTGTTAAAGAATCCGCATGACTATCCCCTATAATAATTGCTTTAATATTATTCTTATTTCCAATAATACATTCATATAATTCATTTTTTTTACAATTGTAAGGATTAGAATTCTGCATTTCATTCTGTGCAATTTTCACACTATCGGGTAGCCGTGAGGTAAATCCATCCATTTTTTGAATTGTATATACACATCCAAAAATAATTAAGAAAATATAAAGAGGTTTAACTTTATAAATCTCTCTCCATGATGAATAGCGCGTGAATTTAAGTTTTTCAATGAACTCATAACTTAAAAAACCTAGTAAAATTGAAAGTGGAACTCCATAAATCCACCAATTAACTAAATCAAAATAAAATCCAAAAACAACTAAAGGCCAATGCCACACATAGATAGAATATGACCATTTACCAACATAGCTAAAAACCGGATTGCTTATTACAATATTATTTTGATAGTTACTTGAGATAATCAAATATGTACCCAATACAGGGATTAAAGCCATATAACCAGGCCAGAGAATATCTTTAGAAATTAAGAAATAAGACGCCAAAATTAATATTAGGCCAAGACATTGGATAATAATTTTAATATCTTTTTTCTTTAATGACCAAGGATAAATGAATGCTAACCCTCCTATAAGCATTTCCCAAGCACGACTTGTTAACAAGAAATAAGCTGTTTTACTGTTCTCATAGGTAGCATAAATACAGTATATAAAACTTATAAAAAATAAAACTATAATCACACGTTTAATATTTTTAAAACTTAAATATTTTTTTAATATTATAATAATGATTGGAAAAAATATATAAAATTGCCATTCAACTGATAAAGACCATGTATGTAGTAGCCATTTTGTATGTTCTGCAGTATCAAAATACCCACCACCTTTTGCAAAAAGAAGATTTGAAGTAAATAAAGAGCCTTTCTCAATTTGTTGTCCTAAATCTCTATACTCTGTAGGTAGTACATAGAACCAGCCAAATACTAAAAGCACAGCAGATATTGTAGCTAAAACTGGGATGATACGATTGGCACGAGCTATATAAAATTCAAACAAATTAAAAGTGTTTTTTTGTACGCTATTAAAAATAATAGCTGTCATTAGAAATCCAGAAATAACAAAGAAAACATCTACTCCTACAAATCCACCTGGTAACCATTTCGGAGTAAAGTGAAAAATGACAACTGCAAGAACAGCAATTGCTCTTAGTCCATTTATATCGTGTCTAAATTGCATGTAGAGTAAGGGATAAAGCTATAAGTTTGTATATTCTATAGCTTCAATCAGAGTTAGTGATTAATTTAAAAAAGAAAAAAGCCGACTTTTCCAAGTCGGCTTTTTATTAATCCATTCTAGAAATACCACACTGCCGTAGGCATCTTGCACTTCACTTAAAACAATGTTTTAAGTTCGTTCATGTCGTAATTCAGGCAAGAAGCGCTGCTTCTTGAAATCCCTGAATTACTCCCACTCAATCGTTGCTGGTGGCTTAGATGACACGTCGTATACAACACGTGATACATCTTTAATTTCATTCATGATACGCGTTGAGATTTTATCAACCAATTCGTATGGTAAATGTGCAAAACGAGCTGTCATAAAGTCAACTGTTTCAACTGCGCGAAGTGCAATAACCCATGCATAACGACGACCATCACCTACGACCCCAACTGACTTAACAGGTTGGAACACAGCAAATGCTTGAGCTGTTTTATCATACCAGCCGCTGTCGCGAAGCTCTTGCATAAAGATGTCATCAGCAAGACGAAGAATATCTGCATATTCTTTTTTCACTTCACCCAAAATACGAACACCTAAGCCTGGGCCTGGGAATGGGTGACGGTAAATCATGCTGTGTGGCAAGCCAAGTGTTGTACCCAATTTACGTACTTCATCTTTAAACAAGTCACGTAAAGGCTCAACCAATTCAAATTCCAAATCGTCTGGTAAACCACCCACGTTGTGGTGAGATTTAATGACGTGTGCTTTACCTTGTTTGCTTGCAGCAGATTCGATCACATCTGGGTAAATCGTACCTTGTGCCAAGAATTTCACGCCATCAAGTTTACGTGCTTCTTCAGCAAAAACTTCAATAAACTCACGACCAATGATTTTACGTTTTTTCTCTGGATCAACTTCACCAGCTAATGCAGTTAAGAAACGTTCTTCAGCATCTGCACGAATTACACGGATACCCATGTTTTCAGCAAACATTTGCATTACTTGGTCGCCTTCGTTCAAACGAAGCAAACCGTTATCAACAAATACACATGTTAACTGGTCGCCAATTGCTTTGTGTAAAAGCGCAGCGACTACAGATGAGTCAACACCACCAGAAAGACCTAAAAGAACTTTTTCATCACCAATTTGCTTACGTAACTGTTCTACACGTAAATCAATGATGTGTTCAGGTGTCCAAAGGCCACCACATCCACAAATTTTATGAACAAAATTTGCAAGTAATTCTTCACCTTTTGCCGTGTGCGTTACTTCTGGGTGGAATTGCACACCATAGAAACGGCGTGTTTCGTCACTTACAGCAGCAACTGGACAACTTGGCGTGCTTGCAGTAATGCTAAAACCTTCTGGAATCTGGCTCACTTTGTCGCCATGACTCATCCAGACATGAAGTTGGTCTTCACGGTCTTGTAGGTTGCCAATCAGTTGGTCACGTTTAACGATATCAACTTCGGCATAACCAAACTCATGTACAGTACCCGGCTCAACTTTACCGCCTAACTGTTCAGACATGGTTTGCAAACCATAGCAAATACCCAATACTGGAACACCCAACTCAAACACCACTTGTGGTGCACGTGGGCTGCCTTCTTCATGCACACTCTCAGGTCCACCTGACAAAATAATGCCATTTGGCTTAAAAGCGCGAATGTCTTCTTCAGACATATCAAAAGCATACATTTCAGAGTAAACACCGGCTTCACGTACACGACGTGCAATGAGCTGGCTATATTGAGAGCCGAAATCCAGAATCAGGATACGATCTTCAGTAATTTGAGTATTGGTAGTCATGACAAACCACTAAATGGCAAAAGAATTAAGCGCGCCATTTTAACATTTTTCACGCTTCGGCGCACCGCAAATCATCATATATCTTATTTTTTTCATTTCTGAATCATTTCTATAGCTAGATTCTGTGACAGAAATCAATATTTAGTTATATTTATCAATAATCTGAGTTAATCTTAAAAACTTCACACGTATTGATAAATTCATCACATTCTATGCAGCATCACCATGAATTTGATGTTAAGATGACCCGATAAAACAGGCATTACCATGGAAAGGTAAATACCATAAGCGATATTTGTCTGTGCTTAAACAATTATCCATTTTTATGGCTTGTTGCCCCCTATCAAAATCAATAGAAATCCAAGGAACAACAATGCTTCAAACTATGATTGCAGATTTCCAGCAACATTTTTGGTTGTATATCTCTATTCCTTTTATGAGTGGTTTAATTGGCTACATCACCAAGGTGATTGCCATTCAGATGATGTTTTCACCACTTGAATTTAAAGGCATTAAACCATTTCTAGGTTGGCAAGGCATCGTGCCACGCAAAGCCGAGAAAATGGCAACAATCGCCGTTGAACTGATGACAGCCAAGCTCATTAAACCTGAAGAAATTTTTGCCCGCCTAGATCCTAAACGTATTGCTAAAGAAATAGAAAAACCATTGCTGGCCGCAGCTGAAGATATTACCCGTGATGTTGCGCAAGAATATCAGCCTGGGTTATGGGAAGGCATGCCAGAGTTTGCGCGTCAAAGACTGATTCGTCGTGTGCAATCAAAAGCACCCGAGATTGTTGAACATATCATGGGTGAAGTACAACGTGATGTGAACCGATATTTTGATATTAAACATCTGGTTATTAGCAACTTGCTTAAAGATAAACGCCTACTCAATAATATTTTTAAACGAGTAGGAAAACAGGAATTTAAATTTTTCAGTAATGTCGGATTTTTCTTCGGTTTTGGTATTGGTGTGATCCAAATGTTTTGCTGGATCGTCACACAAGGAAAATACCCGTGGATGCTTCCAATGTTTGGCGGCTTTGTGGGTTTTTTCAGTGACTGGATTGCATTACAAATGATGTTTAGACCACTTTATCCTAAAAAAATATTGGGTTATACATGGCAAGGTTTATTCATTAAACGCCAAAATGAAGTTGCGGCCGATTATGCTGCGCTCATTTCTAAACAGCTTCTGACTTCACGTCATATGATGGAAGAATTATTTTCTGGTACACATTCTGATCGTGTTATTGATCTAGTTAACCGTCATGTAAAACAAGAAATTGATATGCAAGCAGGCGTTATTCGCCCGTTGGTCGTATATGCAATTGGCGGAGAAAAATATCAGGATATGAAATCGCAAGTTGCTGAACGCATTATGCAACGGCTTCCAGAGACTATGAAATACGTAGAGTCTTATGCAGAAGATGCCATGAATATTCGTAGTACTTTAATTGAACGCATGCAGAAATTAACGCCTTCTGAATTTGAAGGCATGTTACGCCCTGCATTTAAAGAAGATGAATGGGCACTCATTGCAGTTGGTGCAGTACTTGGTTTTGTTGTTGGGGAATTACAAATCCAGTTCATGCTCTAATTTTCAAATCATAGAAATAAAAAAACCGGATGAATTGATCATCCGGTTTTTTATTGTTGTCTTAAATATTATTTCTCGATTGCATGATCCAGACTAATACGACCAGCACCATGAAGCATCAAGAAGAATAAGCCACCTGCCATTGCAAGGTTTTTCATAAAATGAATGCCATTGTTATATTGCGCCGCTGCATCAGCACCACCTTGGTGGAATAAAAATGCAGTAAGAATACTAAAGATCCCAAGCCCAAAAGCCGCAAAGCGTGCTTGAAAACCAAATAACAAGGCTAAACCACCACCGAACTCAACCAAGATAACCAAAGGAAGAATTCCAGCTGGAACCCCCATTGCTTCCATATATCCAGCAGTTGCTGCATAACCGGTAATTTTCCCCCAACCCGCAATAAGGAAGATATAGGCGATAAGAAGACGCGCAACAAGGCTAATGAAACTGTCTGCGCCTGATTGCGTTACGATATTTTTAACAACTACATTTGGATTAAACATATTGCCACCTTTATTTAAATGCTTATTTATTGATGAGCTCATTCTAGGTTTAGGACATTGATAATTAAATACTCAAAATCCATATATATCGTTGCATAAACGAGATGATCAATTTGTATTTTTTTGATGTTTTATACTGACTTTCTATAGGCTCACTGCTAGGATTTGAGCACGGTTTACCACTTGCTCTTATCATGGAACTTCTTGATTTTATTCTACACGTTGATCAACATCTCTCCGAATTTATTATAAATTATGGGACGTGGATTTATGGCATTCTATTTTTAATTATTTTTGTTGAAACCGGTTTAGTGGTTATGCCGTTCTTGCCGGGAGATAGTTTGCTATTCGCGGCAGGTGCTTTAGCTGCATCTACAGGTGCGATGGATCCATGGGTATTAGGCACTCTACTCTTCATTGCCGCTGTTTTAGGTGACACGGTAAACTACCATATTGGACGTTTTATTGGTCCACGTGTGTTTGAAATGAATTCTCGATTCATCAATAAACAGCACTTAGTTAAAACTCAAGAATTCTTTGCTCGTCATGGCGGCAAAACCATTATCTTTGCTCGTTTCATACCATTTGCCCGTACCTTTGCACCTTTTGTTGCTGGGGCTGGTAGCATGAACTATAAGTTTTTCCTAACTTATAACATTATTGGCGCATTCTGTTGGGTCGCTTCTTTTGTAACTCTAGGCTACTTATTTGGAAATATGCCAATCGTTAAAGATAATTTTACCCACCTTATTTTTGGCATTATTATTATTAGCGTTTTACCAGGCATCATCGCATTTATACGTGAAAAACTAAAAAATCGAAAAGCCAACGTTTGAGATTAATTTAGAAAAACCGGAATACTACTGGAAGCATACATAAAATAAGTAACATGGCCGATCCTTTATATAAATGATCGGCTTTTATTTTTTTGATTGGACCCGTTAACAATGCCCGTCCAAAAATCATCCAGAAACTTGCAGCCGGAATTAGGATTAAAGTAAAAATACCAAACACTATGAGAAAATTTTCAGGCGAATTCCATGCTTCAGCAGGAAAGATACCCGCTGCAAACAGCAAAGCTTTAGGATTTTTTAAGGTAGATAAGAATAATTGGCGGGGGCGAATATTACGGTGACTTTGACTAAACTGTTGTAGGTGAGTGTTTTTCCATAAGTGAAAAGCAAGCCAGAATACATAAAACACACTCGTAATATGCAAAATGAGCAGCAATGCTGGCCAGATTGGAGCAGCTAAATGAATAAATACAGCCCAAAAGCTAATCCCGTAGGCATAGCCTAACCATTCCATTGGAATAAGCCAGAATGCTTTAGATAAACCTTGAGAATGAGCAGCGGTTGCAAGTAAAGCATTTGTCGGCCCCGGAATGAGCAAAACAGCCAACATTGCCAATACAAAAAACCAACTCTCAATCATAAAATTTCCACAACATCCAAGATGGGGCCACCTTAAACGAAATAGGCAAAATATAGCAAGTTGATGAGGCCTTTTGATTATATAAAATACAGGATTTATGAAGCTTGAAAATTTAAAATGTATTGATTTATATTCATTTTATTATGAAACATTTTGCTAAACTTTATTCATCACAATATGCCTTAATTAGCATATTGCGATGCAAAACTGACTATTAATTCGTCTTTTTTCGAACAATAATCGGGCAATTCTTAAACTGGGCAGCCTGAACTATTGCTTCTTGCTGACCTAAAACACGTGAAAGTTCAGTATTTTTGGTTGAAGAAGATTGTCCCATATTTACAGAGATAGATGGACCGAATCCCCAACCGCCTCGTCCCCAGCCGCCACCGAGTCCAAGTCCAACACCCATACCGGTACTTTTCGGAGTTTGTACTCCATTATCGATATATTGTTGAATACGGTTATATTCACTTTGTAGCTGCTGGCAGCCCAAAGATTGATATTGTGTCGGAGACACGTAAGTCGGTTTTACCGTCGTCGCACAAGCGCCTAGTAATAAAGTGGCTGCCACCAAAGGCGCAATATATAAGCCTTTCATCATTTTTCTCTTATCGTTTTGGCTCAATCTCACCAAACAATGTCTCATAAGCTTGAGTCAATTTATGTTCTGGTGCCAAATGAGCCAAAGGTAAATTTTTCTGATGTGATTCTTTCATTAAAACCGAAGGCGGTAACATGCTATTAAGTACAGGCAACCCTTCATCTTTCAACTGCTGAACCACTTCCCGAGGTAATTTTGCTTGAGCTTGAAATTGGTTGACGACAATTCCTTCAATTTCCAAGCGATCATTATGATCATCTTGCGTTTCGAGAACATTTTCAATCAATGTTTGTAACGCGCGCTTTGAAAAGACATCACAATCGAAGGGAATTAAGACTTTATCTGCGGCTATCAGTGCTGACAAAGTAAAAAAGTTAAATGCAGGTGGTGTATCTATATAGATACGATCATATCGTCCAATTAAGTTTTGAATTGAATCACGTAATTTATAAATTTTATGTTTACTTTCAAGTGCATGTTCAAGAGCACCAAGTGTTGGGCTGGCAGGAAGCACGTCTAATTTTGCAAAGGGAGTTGAGTGTACAAAGCTATCAATATCTTTATTTCGTGGGGCTTTTAAAATCGAACCTAACGCATTACCGATTAAACCCTTTTGTTGATTGTTTCCCAACACATCATCAAAGAAATTTTCGATATTTGGTTCTATAATTGATTTTTCAGCAGAATAGGTTGCGTCATCCCCTAAAAGGTACTGACTAGAATTGGCTTGAGGATCAAGATCAATGACCAATGTCCTTAAGCCATGTTTGGCACTAATTGCGGCCAAATTTACAGTAATACTTGATTTCCCTACACCGCCTTTTTGGTTAAACACCACACGAGTTAACATGTTTCCCTCTGCATATTTTTTTACTGTACGCAGTTTAACCTAGAGCTTAAGCAAAAAGGCAAAGAATGTAGAACAATTAAGCAAAAACAGGCTTCACAATCACTAAAATAATAATAGCAATAAATGCGATAGCGCTAATCATTAAACCGGCCCTACGTTGCGCTAATAAAAGAGTGTCATCTTTTTTAAAGGCTTTCATAAGGGAAGATAACAAGACTAAAAATAGAATAATTTTAGCGTAAAACCACGGCTGTACCTGAAAGTCTTTCATGACCAATAAAATTGCGCCAGTAATAAAAACTACGGTAAATGATAGATGTTGTAAGGCAACTAATATTTTACGTCCCGCCGGATTTGGTTGTTCACCTTGCACGCCTACAAACAGAGTTGAAGCGCGTAATACAAAAACTATAAGTGCGGCAGCCACCGCGGTCATGTGAATAATTTTAGTCAGTAAATGTGCATCCATGAAATTAACCCTTAGCTTTTAGGTGCATGTGCACATTCTGGGCTAGCAGGTGCCTGACCTTGCCACTCACTTGGTAAATAAGCATGAATTGCTAAAGCATGAATTTGCCCTGGATTCATTAAATCTGAAGCTAAGGCATAAACTTTTTGATGGCGTTGAACCAAACGTAATCCGTTAAATTCTTCACTCACTACAATCACTTTAAAATGTGACTCTTTACCTGGGAAATAACCACCATGTCCAGCAGACTCATTGATAACTTCCAAATGGCTAGGTGCAAGGGTTTGTAACCGTTCAATCAATTGTTGTTCAAGACTCATAGCTTTTCCTTTACGATTATTCGTATATTTGAACCTAGTATACCCTGTCTGCACACAAACAAAAGTTGCTCTTGTATGCTTTGGCCTCAAACAAAATGTCTATTTATTCGGCAACTTAACGATAAAAATACATCTAATTGCTCATTTCTGATTTTATTTTATGCAATCAGCATATTTATTTGCATAAAGTTGTTGACCCATGTTTCGCTTAATGTATTATAAGCGGCACGCGGGAATAGCTCAGTTGGTAGAGCATAACCTTGCCAAGGTTGGGGTCGCGAGTTCGAGTCTCGTTTCCCGCTCCAAATTTAAAAGGCCCTAGTCGAAAGACTGGGGCCTTTTTCTTTTGATTTCTTTATATCTATACTTTTAAAATCACCCATTGGAGTGATTTAATCTAGTTATATTTGCAAGGTGTTGGGGTTATCCGATGCATAGATATAAATGGTAATAATTGAAAACAATCCAGATTAAAGCATTCTATATTGTGGCTCTGCTGTAAGCATATGGAAAAGATGAAGTTAGAATCGTAGATATAGCTTTTAAAATAATACTCTTCTGTTTTTTGAGCATTATTGGTTGAGTCGAGAAACTGTATATGTTCGGACAACACATGAAAGTTGAGCATCTTTAAATGACGACTCATTCCATCACCAGTACATTTGATATAAGCCTCTTTTAGCGTCCAAATTTGAAAAAACCGCTGATATACACTGATTGGATCAATAAGTTCATTCCCCTTAATCCATTCAATTTCACTTGGTGCTAATACACTATCAACACGCATCCAATCGAACTCACGATCTACTCGTTCAATATCAACTCCTATTTCCCCTTCTTCAGTCACAGCAAGGATAATAACGTCCGCTGAGTGAGTAAGATTAAAATACACAGCCTTGCTGCCTTGCACAAAAGGCTTGCCGTTGGGATGAAATTGGAGGTTGACCTTATAGGGTGCGATACCTAGTTTATCTGCCAACACAGACTTCACTAATACACGAGAGATCAAGAAAAGGCGAGCTGCCTTAGGGTGATATTGATCATATCTCAGCTTCTCTGCCGAACTAAGAAAGCCGAGATAATGACTCAATACCAAATGGTCTTGTGGTACCCGTGAAACTGGGCAGACATAAACCTGTACTTGCATTAGGAAGCTGTAGTGCTGATGTATTTCGTCAGAACCGGCGCGAGGTAGTCAGAAACCGCATCTACATGTGTAACGTGTGGATTATGGCCTGCGCCAGCGATAATATGTATAGGGATATTTGCGCTTATTGTGGTAACAATTGGATCTTTATCTCCCACAATGATTTCAACTTTAGAGCTAAGCTCATTTAACAAAGCTGTCTGAGTTGCTCGCTGCTGCGGCAAACTAATACGGTGCATATATTCACTAATATGTTTGGCTACCGAAACTCGACGTAATGAATCCATCGCATAACCAACAGACGGATTTTGTTGTCCATCTGGATGTAGGTCTTTAGCAATCATATCTTTTGGCACAAAACGGAAAATCAGATTAGATATAGCTTGTATCTGAAACATTTTAGCGGCCTGCGCCTGAACAAAATAAGGCGATATGAGGATAAGGCGTGCAACTTTATCTGGATATTTCTTTGCAAGATTCAATGCAAAGAGACACCCTAGCGAGTGTGCAATAACAACACTATTTGGCGCTAAAAGCTTTGCAGCAGTGTCGATAAACTGACGGTTGTTATCCTCCACCACCTCATAACTGCCTGAACGCCCAAGTCCCGGCAAGTCCATCATAGCGACTTGATCGTATGTGATTTTATTAATTATTGGAGACCAGCATGCACTATCGAATGGAATCCCATGTAAAAATAATGCAGATGATTTTTCTGATTTAACTGGCTGTTTAGTATAAATTTCTGTCCAATATCGACTCTGATAGCCAAAACCACTAGGTGTAGGTACTTGCATGCGACCAAAACGTGTAAGAACCAAGCGATCAATCCAGCGAGAGAAATAAGGACTGATATTGATCAGGTCAGCGATACCCATCTTCGCCGCCATCGCCTCTGCCCCAGCAACATGATAGTGCTCGGTAGAAATGAAAGAGAGTTGCTCTTTAGAACCGTCAAGTAATACCTCAGGTAATTTCTCGAGCAGACCTTTGGGTACCTGTAAATGTGGTGAGCTGACTCCCAAGTGCTCGGCAGCTAGATGAACTAGGCTATGAAATTTCGGTGTCGCAGGATCAAGCAGCATATACTCCTGAGCAATGGTCTCAGGATAAGACATCGTTCGGATCAGAAAGCTCACGATATACTGCATATTGCACAGCGGCAGGAATGTGTCACGCCCACCTGGCAATGCCAGCAAGCGGCCCTGATATAGCTTATCAATCATGTCGGCGACACCTATATACTGCATATCGCCATAAGTATAAAAACCATCAATGACTGTCGCTGGATTTATCGCAGTCCATGGTACATTTAAACGCTTACAGGCCTCAATAAAAGCTTGATAACCCAAAATTTTCGAAGCCTCATAGCCACCATGTTTGCAATACAACTGATCAGCCGATTCTTGCGGTGGAGCAGCCACACGATATCCGCCAATCCAGATAAATCGCTCAAGCTGCTTCAATGTTGCAGCCCATTCAATTAAGGCAAGTCCTGACTTAATATTGGTACGCTCAGCTTCAGCTTTGCTAATGCCCCAATTAAATGATGCGGCAAGATGATAAATCACATGGATCTTTGCCTGAGCATCCGCTAGCAGAGAGTCCAGCTTAAAATCGCGGCTTAAATCATATTCGACAAACGAAATAGAGGGATCAACTAACCCTTGCGTTGCAATGAAACCTAACAGCTTATCTTTCTTGGTTGCGGCATTACGCAGCGCAGCAATCACCTGATGACCTTCACGTAAAAGTTCAACGATCAGTCTGCTGCCAATAAAACCTGCTGCACCTGTTACTAATATGGTCTTCCGTGAAAAATTATCTTTTTTTGCGTTATTTAAATTATCCATAAATCACCTTATTAGGGACTGGGCACTCCAGCATTGTTTTGGAGCGAATTATCTTAAAAATTATATCGAATCTGGGCATACACCAGACTGTTATCTCTAAATTGTCCTAACACCGTATCATTTTTACCCCAGAAGCGATCTCCACCTGCATTCAACTGCCAGTGATCATTGAGGCTGTAATTAATACGTACTCTCAACAATTCATTAGGCTCTGGTGCAAAATAGAATCCTGTTACTTCCAGCTTTAGATTATCGTTCAGCAAGTTAAGTGCATAGCGCAGCATAGCTCCATACTGATCCTGCTCATATTGGTCACTGATTGTTTGCTGATAACGGTAAACTTCTCTCCATAATGGATTTGTTAGACTGTCGGCAGATCTAAAGTCCTCCGTATGTTTGTACACGCCTACTAAACTCAGCGTGGAGTTCTTTAATGACAATTCCGGTCCCATGACCACAGTTAAATTATTTTTCTTATGTGAAATATCTTCACTGCCATCCGAGTCTGTCTTTGTATACGCAGCTTCACCTCGCCACACGAGATCGTTATGGTTATAACTAAAATCAAAGCCATAGACGGAAATCGGATTATTTTTCAGTTGCAATGTTGCCTCCCCTGTTGGAGATGCTGAAAGAACTGACAGATCGGGCATATGATCCAAACCTGAGAAATACGATGCCCCAACATCTAGACCATCCACAGAATAATCCCAACGCATTGCAAACGCAGGACGACTCTTACGGTCTATGTCATACTGAACACCAGCAATCTGACGCAATGGAATCACATCTGAACGACTACGCGGATACCACAATGCGGTCCATTTATTGGTTCCAGATTCAGGAATATACGTCAATTTGAGAGCATCATTTCCAAGACGTTGATCTGTCTCATCTGGCACTAGACGCGTATAGTCACGGGGCGATAGGTTATCCGTTGGGTTAATCCCGTCAGCTCTCCCCCAGACTACAATCTGGCGACCAACGTCGAGATAAAACGTCTGATCCCAGTTATAAGATGCGTACAACTCACGTAAGTTGCGATTCACCTTACTTACCTGATCAGGGTTTACAGTATAGTCCGTTTCGTCTCCAATATTTATGTCGTAATGGATCTTAAACTCAGGGTTAAACTTGAGTGTACCATTGGACCAGAAACTTGCTTGCCCAATGTTTTTTAACGAGCTTAGATCACGATCCGATGACCATACATCGAATCTGGCTGAGTTCTGGCTCACAAAACTAATTTCGCTGTCATCTGCATAAGCATGCTGCAGTAGCATAAAGCTACTGCAGCATGCAAATACCCAATAGGCACCTTGCGTCATTTTTCAAGGCTCTGCGGTGAGAAAATCTTATCAGATAAGGTTTTTTCTGCGACAAAATCACTGACGATAACTTGTGTCATATGCTGAGTTTGTAGATTCTTTGCCATAGATTTCATGGCCTGCCATCTTGGTTTCACTTTGCCATAAGGACGGATATCGGTGAATTCAATGTGTTTTAAAGGCTTGCCTGCTGTATCCCAAATGTCGATGGTTGCTGTAACAAAGTTGTCTTTGAGGATGCACATGCGACGTTTGCTATAACCAAAGTCACTCTTCACAGTATTATTGATTGGCGTTGCTTCAATCGTGTAGCAATCTTTGCCATTAAATTTGCCATCTGCCAGTTTAGTGTACTTCCAGTCACTTAGCTTATAACCAAGTACATCACCATAACTAAAGTCCGTACCAATAAAAGCATCGCCCTTATTCGCTGATGCCAAACGACGTACTTTTTTCAATGCAGGCAAATAGACAAACATGCTATCACTGCCTTTTGCATTCTCAATCAACAGCGTCGTGGTTCCCTGTACATCTGCTGGTGAGATGAATTCAGTCAAACGCATATTGTTCTGAGTATTTCCAGCAAGCTTAGTCATATTTTTAGTCAAACGTACACGTTGCTCGCCGCTTTTAGATGTCAGCACAAATTTAGCACTAGCACTTGAAGACAAGAACTTAGAGGCATCATCACTACGGTTAACAATGTCTTGAACTTCATCTGCATGAGATGTTTTAGGCATCGACATTGTAAGCGCTGTACCCAACAAGAGACTTGTCACAACAGTTTGTGCAACGGTAATGTTCTTCTTATTTGAGGGAAAGATAAAACGAGGTTTCAACATTAGAATCATTGTAGGTACCATAATTAAGGTTGCAAATACACTGAAAAGCATCGCAATCACAATAAACATCGCTAGCCATTGATGCACATGGAAGCCTTGCGATAAGGACAATACGCCATACCCACCAGCAACAGCAGTCGCAACAAAAAGCGAAGCCTTACCAGCAGTACTTAAAGTTTTACGAATAGCATCTTTGATATCACTACCCTCTTCACTCAAGATTTCTCGCAAGCGATAGAGGAAGTAAATGGCATAATCTGCACCAATACCAACCGCCATGGCTGAGATCAGAGAGTTCGGAATATTGAGGGGAATGTCGAGCCAGCCCATCACACCAAAGATCGCAAGAATCGAGAATAGAAGTGGTGTTAGGACAATGAGTCCAGCAGAGAACGAACGGAAAACTAAGGCAGAGATAAAGAATACGGCAAATGAAATCTGTAGAATATTCATGAGTTTGCCGTGAACCATCGTTTCAGTTAAAGCAATAGTCTGAGTCACATCACCACCAAAACTCACGACTGCTTTATCACCCAACTGACCCGCCATATATGTTTTTAGCGACTCAAGGATTTCTTTGATGCGGTGATTACTACCTGTTTTTAGCAGAATCGTGATCTTGGCATAGCGCTGAGTTGTATCAATGTAAGATTCAAAATCAGTCGGCTCTCCAGACATTGAGTACAACAGCAGATATTGAGCAACAACATCTTTAGTTGCTGGAACCTGAAATGCCTGTGGCTGATCGGCATTCATTGCCTGATTCATTCTCTTGATATAGTCCACAATAGAGATGGTTTTACCAACTTCTGGAATTGAATTCGCGAACTTCTCTGTATTATCAATCGCTTTTAGGATTTCTGGGTTTTCAATACCATCACGAACTTTGGTATCGACCATGATGTAGAGACTGTTTGTGCCACCAAGAGACTGATTCAAAAATCTGTCGTCTTGCTGCATTGGTAGATCGCGCGAGAAGAAGTTGCGGCTATCGTTATCCACCACAATACGACTCGTGCCGAGAGCAAGAAAAACGCCCAGTACTGCAATCACAGTCATTAGCATCATTCGCGGACGAACTGACAAAATGACATCACCAATGCGTTTTGGAATCCAGTCCCAGATCGGCAAACCTTTGCGTGCAACCTTAGTAACCGAAGGTGGTGGTAACATTGAGCGAAGTACAGGAATAAAAGTCATCTCAATGATCAGCGTACTGATAATCCCGATTCCTGTAAAAATACCGAATGAACGGATGGTCGGAATATTAAAGGTCAACAGCGAGAAGAATCCAGCCGCTGCAATTCCGCCAGCCAATATCATAACCGGACCAACACGAACCATAGACTGCACCACGGCTTCGCTATTCGCAGCTTTAGGTTCCATACCTTGGGCAGTCAGTCGATCAAAGTCTTCATAGTATCGCTTGAGCAACTGCACGGCGTGCCCTGCCGCAATGGCCAGAATCAGAATAGGTGTAGGAGAGTTAAAGATATCCATTGGCTGTTTGAACAGCCCCATTATACCCATACCCCATGCCACAGCCAGTAAAGCTGTAACGAGTGGAAGGATCAAACCCTGCTTACTGCGGAATGCTTCGAAGTGCAATAACCCAATGACCAGTATGGCAATCGGGAACAAGATATTGATCCGTTTAGAGTAATCTTCGGCTTTATCCAAATAAACAGGATTGCCGCCGACACTGATGGTCATATCCTTAGACTGTTCAGCCGCTACGATTTTGTTGATTGGGCCCATCATCTTTTGGAAGCCCTCTGGACTTTCCTCAAGCTCAAGCAAAATAGCAGCAGTTTTCTGATCTTTAGATACGACTGAATTCATGTAGATTGGATTCAGTGCCAGCAGTTTTTTCAGCTGATCGACATCACTTTCAGTTACAGAACTGTTCGGCAGTAGTTTCTTGGCATCAAATCCATCCGAATTGGCCGTGATCCCTTTGGCCTGACGTGCAGCCAGACTCATCAGAGTAGATCGAACCACACCCGGTGCATTATCCACTTCTTCGGTAATACGTTTGACTTTTTCTAACACTTGCGGCTGATAAATATCACCCTGCTTCGGTGTAATACCAATCACGACCATGTACTTGGAGCCGAATTTCTTTTCTATCAGCTTGGTCGAGGTGATATAAGGATGTCCTTTGGGCGCAAGCGCATCTGGATCAATAATAATTTTTACGCCAGATGCGAGATACGCCAGTGCAACCGTCAAGAGCATCACCACCGTCAGTACAATACGGCGATGTTTGAGAATCCAACGCGCATATTGTTCCATCACCTGATGAGTCTTACGGCGTGGTTTATTGGTCTCGTGCGTCTGCTTACCAACCGACTCATAGGCTTCGCCCTTCTGAGCCAATGCTTCAAGATTAGCAACGTCTTTCTTGAACTGGGCAAGAACCATCTTTTTTAGCAGCGCTGGGGGCAATACACCAAAAAAGCTACCTGGCTCTGCCTCAAATACCCACTCAATCCATGTACCTTCTGGATGTGGTTTGAAGCGGTAAGTACCTGTGTAATGGAAAGGTCCTTCCACTACTTTAAACGCATACAATTCATTCGGTACTAGATGGGTGATTTCACCTTTAAAGGACATCTCACGTCCAATAAAGCTAAAACCGATTTCGTACTTGCTGCCCACACGCGGAGTATTGTCTAGCAGTTCAGAATGCTTACACGACAATTGCCAGCCTGCATCATTGGCCGGGTTTGCAAGATAGTTGAAAACCTTGTCAATCTCGGCCGGTATGAGGAAAGCATGTTCTATGGTCACCATTGTGGTTCTACCTTCTTGTATTTCTTATGCGGGAATTGGATACATCTGATCAATTGTCTGGGCAACAGCCACGACATTCTCAGCGTACATAATTGATGAATGGTCACCAGGCAGATCTACCTGTGTAAATGTGTCTTTGACCAGTTGGTCCCAGCCTAGACTTTCGCCAAAATCTTCCAGCTCATCTTTAGCCTTAACCAAGAGGATCGGAAAATCTTCAGGCTCTGGGAAATAAGTCTGGAGTGCGATGCCATTCGCCAAATAGGTATCAAAGTAAAGTCGGAAATCTGATGGATCTGCATCTAGAGGTAGAACATTGATGGCCTTGGCTTCTTTAAGCACATGATCAAACATGTGATCTGGACTCAATTCACGCAAGTATTGCGCTGGGATCGTCAACTTCTTACCATAAGGTGCAGCCAGATCACGGGCAAACCAAGACAAAAGCATTGCATCGTCGGCATCTTCAGGCACATTCTCTGTAATTGGAGCTCGGGTATCGATCATGACAATCCCTGTGACCTGCTGCCCCATTTGACGCAACTGATGACTGATCTCGTATGCAATCGCACCGCCAAAGCACCAGCCACCAAGGAAATAAGGTCCCTCAGGCTGTGTCTTTTGCATTTCAGCAATATAGAGCGTCGCCATATCTTCGATTGCCACTTCTGCAGCATCTGCTTCAATCAGTCCAGGAGACTGAATAGCGCGCAAGGTACGATTCGGATTGAGATGACGCGAAAGTTCCATATAACAGAAGGTACTGCCACCAATTGGATGGAAGAGCCACAGCGGTTGCTCGTAAGTTCCACGGCGCAGTTCAATTACGATGGAAGGCTTAATTTCTTTATTTTCACGAATGATCTCGCCCAGACTCGCCACAGTGGAATATTGGGCCAGCAAAGCAACTGATAGTTCGGTACCAAATGCTTTTTTGAGGTGATTAACAAGCTTCACAGCCAGTAACGAATGTCCACCCAAGTCAAAGAAGTCATCATGTATACCAACCCGTTTAACCGACAAAATCTGCTCAAAGGTAGTACAGAGTTCAATTTCAATCGGATCACGTGGCGCAACATAATCATTGCTTTGCTCAAACACAGGCTCAGGAAACGCTTTACGATCTAGCTTATTGTTAGCCGTCATTGGAAACTGGTCCAATGTAATAAACGTATTTGGCACCATGTAAGCTGGTAGATGGATTTGCATCGTCTTTTTCAAACTAGCAATGTCAATCTCATGTCCGGTTAAATAGGCCACCAGTTTCTGATCATTGCTGGTAGTCGTCTTAACCAACACAACTGCGTCTGTGATACCGTCGATCTGTTTGAGAACATTCTCGATTTCGCCTAGTTCAATACGGAATCCACGAATCTTGACTTGGAAATCTAGACGTCCATGATGAGTCAGATGTCCATCCGTACGCAGACAGACTTTATCTCCGGTGCGATAGAGTCGACCAGCATTTGGTAGAGATGGCAAAGTTCTAAATTGCGCATCTGTCAGTTCAGGTCGATACCAGTAATCAACTGCCAGACCATCACCTCCAATCCAAAGCTCTCCCATAACGCCTGGCGGGACTAAACGCTGCTGTTCATCAAGGACATAAAGCTGGGTGTTCGCCAGTGGTTCGCCTAAATCAATAAATTTTGCATCAGTGATACGAGCCGCACTTGACCATACCGTAGTTTCAGTCGGGCCATAAACATTCCAGAGACAGCCAACTTTACCCAGCAGTTTTTCTGCCAGAATAGTATCTAGCGCTTCGCCGCCACAGAGTGCAGTCAACCCTACATTGCCGCTCCACTCACTGTCTAAGAGCATTTTCCAAGAAGCAGGTGTTGCCTGCAAGACATTGATAGATTTAGCATTTAGATAATCTACCAATTGATTGCCGTCTTGTGATACCTCTCGTGGGCAAACATGTACTACACCGCCGTACATCAGTGGAATCAGTAACTCAAGAATTGAAATATCAAATGCATAAGTGGTGATTGCTAACAACTGAGTCTCAGTCGTTACTTGCAATCTATCATTCATAGATAGCAAGAAATTGATGATTGAAGGATGCCCAATACGCACACCTTTAGGCTTACCTGTCGAGCCAGAGGTGTACATCACATAAGCGGTTTCACCAAAGGCCAGCGTCTCGCGCACTTGCTCAAGGGGCACAACGCCAGCTTGATTGATATCTAAACGCGGCACAGAAACGTTAAGAGCATCCATCAACTCGGTTTGAGTTAAGATGACTTTAGGTTCAGCATCTTCGATGATGTTGTGCAAACGTTCACTTGGGAAATTAGGATCTAGCGGTACATAAGCTGCTCCTGCCGCCCAGATCCCGAGGATTGCTGCTGGCAATAAAGCTGTACGGTCTAACATCAGACCTACACGATCACCATGGGTAACGTCGTGCGCACGCAAATATTCAGCAATACCAGCGATATGTTGACCTAACTCACGATAGCTAACCGCATGATCCTTCGAGGTCAGAGCATGATTGTCACCACGCTCATCAATCTGCTTTAAAAGCATTCCTAATAGATCATGTTGAGGATAATCAGTAGCCTGTCCACGTAGGGCATCGAACTGGATACCATCCTTATAATCAGGTGCGATATCTAACTCAACGATCTTACGCTCAGGATGAGCCACCATTTCTGATAGTACAGCTTGCAGCAGTTGCACCATATTATCGGCAGATTGTGCAGAAAATAGCTCGGAGTTGTATTTCAGTACGCCAACGAGTTCGCCTTGATATTCACCGCCCATTTCCAGTGTAAGATCCAATTGACCTTCTTGCTGGCGAACCGGAAAACTTCCTAACGTCAGGTCTTGACCGACCAAAGTCGCTGGAGTCTGGATTGGCAAGAGTAATTCTTTAAACTCATCCATACCACCTAGACGTTCCCAGAACATTCCCACCTGCGCCAATGGATTAATACTGCCATCACGCTTTGGTGAAACAGCCTCAACCACTCTGGAAAAGGCAACTTTTTGATGCTTGAGACTTTGTCTTAATTGTTCCTGCACCTGCTGTGTAAATTGACGTAAAGTCTGATCAGCATCGATGTTCATGTGAATAGCAATCGTATTGACAAACTGTCCCAGTGCATTGCGCAGAGAACGTTCAAGTCGACCAGCTACTGGTGTGGCAATAACAAGATCATTTTCATTCGATAGCTTGTGTAGCAGGATATAAAAGCCAGATAGTACGAGTCCAAACAGCGTGATCTCATAATCTTTCGCCAAGTTCACAAGACCAGAAGACACTGACTCAGGCACACGGAAAACCAGTGAGCTGCCTTTATGTTGCTGCACAGCAGGACGTGGATAATCAAGCGGAATGCTATGCACGTGTGGTGCATGTTGCAACGCATTTTTCCAGAAGAGTAGACTCTCATCAGCATCATCGGTCACAGTACTCTGCTGCTTATCTGCATACTGTGCAAACTCGATTCCGTTCACTGTATCCGACTCTGTAACTAGTCCAAAACGTTTGCAAACATCACGCAACAAGAGACCAATCGACCAGAAATCCATTAAGGCATGATGAATCACAACCGCAATCACATAGTGATTTTGACCGCGCTCATAGCAATGAATACGCCACAGCGGTGGCTGGGTCAGATCAAAGGGCTGCTTCGTATCCTGCTCGACTAATTGCGTCAAATCAGATGCATCGACATGGCGGGCATCCGACACGATAATATTAGGATAGATACGATCCCAGATAAGTTGCTCAATACCCTGATCATTGGCAGGCATGCTTACACGCAGCAGCGGATAATCATGCATTACCGCCTCTAGAATCTCCATCGGCTTATTGCCCAACGGTTGGTTGACCTTCACATCAAAGGCCACCACCATATTGTAGGCACTGCAAGTTGACTCAAGCCGCTGGATATACCAGATGCCGAGCTGTTCTGCAGAAATCGCATGGCGCGATATAATTGCAGGTTCCAGTCGTACAAGGTTGTTCACGAAGCAACTCCCTGCTCCAACTGAGAAACGATATATTCAGCCAACGCATTAATGGTTGGGTAATCCCATAGTAGTGTCGGCTCAAGTTCCAGTTGTGTTAGATCCTCTAGATCCCCAGACACCGACAAAGCGACGATAGAATCAAGGCCGTAACTGGTAAATTTTTGCTGTGGATCAAGAGTCTGGGGCTCTACACGCATTTCTTTGGCTACTAGCGTACGAATGATTTCGCTCCAGTAAGCTTTATCCTTATTCATGGGGTAATATCCTCTTTAACCGGTTTGGCATCACGCGGTGCCAGTGCAAAATCGATGACAGATAACATATGGTTGTTTGAAATTCGGTCTAGCAGATCTGCCAATGTGTTTTCACGTAGTGATGTCATTGGAGGGGACGTCTGCCCTTCAGCAGCATTTAGGAAAATGATCAGCCATGCACCATCCTGCAAAGCAGGTCTTAAGCCATGACGGTTAAAGACCCAGAACCCCAGCACAGCAATGCGAGCAAACAGCTCGGCATAGTCGCGGGCTAAGCTGAAACGTAATGTTTCGAACTCTTTAGCTGCTTCTGTACTTGAGAAATAATCTTGGATTTTTTGATCTAGCGTACGCTGCTCGATAAGAAGCTGATCAGCACGCTCACGTAGCATGAACAGGGTCTCAGCAGTCAATCCCACTGTAACGTCAGCATCATTGAGCATCTCGATGATCGTTCCCAGTGACTCCATCACCAAGTCACCATCTCGGTTGAAAATCTCAAGCTCGCGGAAATCAATAGCGTCGGTTTCCACCTGCAAGTCATACAACTGGCGATAGCGCTCTTTAGCTTCGGCTTGGTCGAGATGGTCGGCTTTTTTGCTACGCCCTTTATTGGCAGATTTGAGTTGAAAACTTAAGCTGTCTAGACAGACGGTACTACTGCCGTCAAATACACTAACGATCAGATGATCTCTGAAAGCTTTCTGGTACATTCCATCAGCATATGCATTTCTTAAGAAAAAACGCGACCCAAGCACTGAGGAAGTAATTTTGGCCAGTGACTCTACATACTCAGGTACCAGTACCTTGATGATAGGTGACCATGTGCTGAACTGATTGATACAGACATGTAACCCGCGCGCACCAACGAGTGATAACACCTCAGCTGCTAATAGATAGGCATAAGCTGTAGCAAGTTGCTCACGCACCAACGGAATGCTTATTACTTTTTTGTTATACAACTCGCGTTCGATAGCAAACTCGGTCGCGATGCGTAGCATCGTATCACCAGCACCCAGAGAGAAGCTGCTGCAATATGCACGCGTCACCTGTAGCGTCTTGAGTCCAAGCTCCAATCCCTGACCTTCTTCACCGATCAGGGCATCTTTGTGAATTTCAGCATTATTAAAGCCAATGCCGCTAATATCTAGCCCACGCATACCCACCGTCGGCAAGCGGTTCAGGCTGTAGGTTCCTTTTGAAGCCATGTGACGCTTATCAAGCCAGAATGCACTCAGGCTACGCGGTCCACGATCATCTGATGTTTTAGCAATCAGACTTAAAGAATCGCCTAGAGTCGCACGATTGATTGACCATTTTTCACCATTTAAGACGTACTTGCTCTCGACAGCTTGTGCAGTTACTTCACTGGATAACAGATCGGCTCCATGCGCTTTCTCGCTATAAGCAAGCGCTGGTGCAGCACCACTCAAAATCCGACTAGCGATGTTTTGGCATTGATTAGGATTACCGCCGATCCATACGATCACAGACCAAGCATTCGTGCTATAGGTCGAATTGATTGTTAGATCACGTCGTGCAAGTACGCGATGTAAATATAGCAACTCTTCACCAATTTCCATGCGACCTCCGAGCTCTGAAGGTACATAAAAACGGTTCATGCCCACAGCATTCAGAAAGTCAACAGCACGCTGAGGGTACTGCTCCTTCTCATCACGCTCGATGGCCGCGGACCAAGAAAAATCATTATTAGTATCATGTACGGAGCCTAAAATTTGCTCCAGACGAGCAGCAGATTGAAACTGCCGCAAATTGGACGTAAGTGACATGAGTTTTTGCTCAAATGATTAAAGGGTAAGGATTAAAACAAAGCACTTTTCAGTCGATTAAAAATGAGCGCGCGCACTTCTCGTTCCTTGATCATTGAATTGAGTAGATTGGAGCTATAACGAATCAGTTGCCCCCGCTGCTCACGATCACGGATGACTTCTAAGCCGTTCTTGACATAGTTTCGGGCCATCACCGTTCTACGGTTTGGATGGGTTAAACAGATCAGTTGACCGCGCTCGATCTGCTCTTTAATTTTTCTTCTTCTAATTTTGCCGCTGGTGGTCTTGTTTATCCGACCTTGATGCAGTAAATAGACACCTTCTACAGGCAGGCCGATATCAGCCGCCACTTGCTCTTTAACCTGAGTTCTGATGGTTTCAAAATTAAGGGTCTTGTCTATCGACTTCTTCTTGATCTCAAGTACAACCGTAACACCGTCAGAATTACCGAAATTCACTGCTGCGACACAACCTTTACGGACAGCAGGATGAGCTACTTCGACGGAGCACTCGATATCTTGCGGGTAATAGTTTTTGCCACGGATGATAATCACATCCTTAAGGCGACCAGTTACATACAGGTCTCCGTTTTTGATAAAGCCCATATCACCAGTTCTTAAGTAATGCACTTGACTAGGCTTACCTGCTTTATCGAGGATGGTTGCAGCAAAGGTTTCCTGATTGACCTCAGGCTTCTGCCAGTAACCCGCAGTAACACTCTCACCTGCTAACCAGATTTCACCGACTTCATCAGCCCCTACCTCTTTGCGGGTATGCGGATTGACAATACGGCAATCAATGTGTGCTGAGATCTTGCCACAGCTCACCACTTGCACAGCTGTCTGATCTTGGCTGGTCTGCACCAAGTTGGCATTCAACTTTTCACGGTCTATCGAGATAGCATTGAGAGGACCAGTTACACCACTGACTAAGAGCGTAACTTCTGCCAAGCCATAGCACGGCAAGAAAGTATCTAGTCTCAATTGCGACTGAGTATTGAACTTCTCCATGAAACGCTTCATGACGTTGGCCTTGATCGGCTCGGCACCGTTAAACAGCACACGCACACGGCTCAGATCAAGCGATGCAGCCTCATCATCCGAGATGCGGTGTAGGCACAATTCATAGGCAAAGTTTGGTCCACCACTAATCGTGACCCCTTTTTCGCTGATGAATTGCAGCCACTTAAGAGGTTTACGAATAAAATCCAGCGGTGACATCACATAGCAAGTCAGACCGACATACACGGTCTGTAAAACCGAGCCGATCAATCCCATATCGTGATAGACAGGTAGCCATGTAAGACCGATATCATCGGCTTGTGTGCCAAAAGCTTCAGCAATCATGACTTCATTTGCCATGATATTTTTATGGGTGACGATCACACCTTTAGGCCAACCTGTTGATCCTGAAGTGTATTGTAGGAAGCAGATATCTTCTTCAGAAATCAGAGGAAAATCTTTTTCCACCAAATCACGTTGCAATTCGGCATCAACGGCATGCAATATTAAATTTTCATTTTGAGCTTTTAATGTGATCAGTCCTGATAGCTCAAGAATCTTCTGAGTTGTGAGTACGATCTTTGGCTCACAGTCATTCATAATATTCAAAATATTAGAAAAACCGTTGCGATTAAAAGGCAAGCTGACAGGTACTGCGATAATTTTAGCTTTCAGACAAGCAAAGAACGATACGATAAAGTCCAGTCCAGGCTCGAACAGCAATACGGCACGATCGCCACTGTCTACAAGGTTCATTAATATTTGAGCTTGATATTGAACCCGCTCGTTCAGATCTGCATACGTCAGAGATTGAATACCACCAGATTGGCGTCCCAAATATTCAAAAGCAATCCTGCCTCCATTTAAATTTGCGTGGGATTCCAAAGTTGCAATGATATTATCCGTACCCATTACAGCCATAACTTACTCCAATTATTTATAATTCACCCTTAAAACTCGCTAATTCAGAAATTACATGTCTAGCTGGGGCTTTTAATAAAAAATGAATATACTTTTTTTGTTTAAAATATAAATTCACATTATATTTTATGTGCGAGTGTTTTTTATTACACCTGTAAGGGTTTACAGGTTGACCTGTATTTATTAAAAATTAAGAGACTAGATCTCTTTCATAAATTATTTTTATTCAGTCAATTTTGTGAAATCTGAAAATTAAAACTCAAATTCAATCTTTTGCATCTATTTCAATAATATTTAACAAGGTTTTTAGCCTGCCAACTTATACCCAGTTCGTATTTTTATTTTGTTGCTCTCTTGATTGTAGATCTTTTATTCAAGATCTAATTTACTGTGTGCTTTCTCTTTTTAAGAGCAATAAAAGATTCAGGTAAAATCCTCTAATAGCCTTTATTTACAAGGATAAAGCTCATAAAGGAATCTGCTTTAAATTGTATTTGAATAGCTCAAAATCATGTACAGCACCGTGACTAATATATAAACTTAGAATCGATGTATTTCATCCATAGATAATACAAAAAAATACAAATATTTATTTTTTAGCAAGAATATTAATCAAAAAAATTATTTATTATTAATATTAAAATAAGAGAAAAATTAAAAACACTTCATTACTTTAAATTTTAAAAATCCAGATTCTCAAGTAAATATTTTTATATAAAAATCCCATTTCAATTAAATTAAAAAATAATTTTAAAATAATTAATTTTATTTTAAATACACACCTAATAATGGTTTATTTTATTAAAACCCAATATTAACTTTCCATGTTATTTATATATAGATTCCTACAAAATTCCTAACATCACAGCCCGAATAGCTGCTGAAATTTTGTTATTCACATTTAGCTTCTGCATTGAATTTCCAAGATGAAAATTTATGGTTCTTTCAGCCACCCCCAGAATCTGAGCTATCTCTGCTGAAGTTTTACCTTCCGCAGTCCAACGTAGAACCTCTTTTTCCCGGTTAGTTAAATAAAGATTAAACTGAGCAAATTCTGCATCATTCACAATTTTAGCAATGCTGGAATGCACTGTCTGAGACAACCAAAACATATTGGTATATTGAGCTTTCTGCTCTTTTTCTGATAATTGGTCAGCGGATCTTGCTAGTGTTAACATCCCCCTTGTACCAATAAAGTCACGGCTTGACTGTGCCCAACCAACATTTAAACCATAAGAACGCGCCTCCTCCCAAAAATCTTTTTGAGATTGCGTGTTCGCAGATTGGCTCGACCAGACAAGAGGTTGAAGTGACAGCATACAATGCTGTACGGTTGGATCTACCACCACATATTGCTGTTTAAGATAACGCTTCTGCCATGCTTCGGGATAATTATTCAACATAATCGTTTTTGGTTCAGCAATAGATAATGGCGACTGCATACCATAAGCACAATAATCAAATCCAAGCTTTGAAGCTGTAGATTTGACGACCTCAAATAGCTGATATTCATTTTTTACCATCAGAGATGCTGATAGTAGATCTTCTTGCCAATTTTCCATTTACTCTCATTAAACCTCATGCATAAATCATTTTTATTTAGTTGCATATAGTGAATTCATAATCCAATTAACAACATTTTTGAGCCTGAGAGGGTGGTAAATTTTCCGGATAAACTGGTTTCAGAAAGCTTTTTAAAGTTGTTATATTGCATATGCGAATTATGCTTGAAAGCCTCAAATTTACAGGATGCATTTTATTCCAAAAATGAGTATTTTTTATTTTTAGAAGAAGCCTATTATTTCTCCTTACTTGTATATTTCTATTAATTTAACTAAAGAATAACGTCTACCAGTGATACTAGCAGTATAAGTTTTTTATTTATTATTTGATGAAACGCATAATAATGATAATGATTTCGAAAATATTATTTTAATAATAGGATAGATATTATCTACAATACATATGAAAAACTTAAACTATTGATAGCCTTGAAACAAGCAACTCTCATATTCAAGCTATAGATGGGTCAATCTCTGCATAAGTAAAACTCCCTGCCCGAAGTACTTTCTAAAGAATAGCTTAACGTTGTGTATCAGCAGATTACGGCTAACCTGTAAAACTTAACAGTATTTTGTTGGCAATAATTTATGTTATTTATCTATAGAACTGTAATTCAAGTCACTTGAATAGGTAGCATGGTCACAATCCCCCCTGATTTCTCAATCTCAACAGATGGTTTTATTCGGATGAATGAAATCCAGCTTATGAATTACCCCCTCCAACACCTCATATCTATTGTTGAAACTACACAAATTGAAGATTCTCAAATTCTATATTGTGGGTTTACTGAATGGGCAACATCACGGAGCCCAGCTTTAAGTACCGGATGGGACTGGGAATTTATTGAGAACAATGGAATTGCTAGCTTAAAGCGAATTGGACTACCTCGAAGCAATATCATGATTGTTGATGTTTCTGGTACAGATATTGGATTTGATGTTACTGAAACATTAATCGAAAAAAAAATAGATTCTTTGTTTTGGGAACAGTTCATTTATGCTCAAATCAATACAACGCAAACAAAGACTAAATTAAGTCCAAAGTTCTCGTAGAAACCTGTAAATTCTTACAGTTACCACCTTTTCAGCTGTCGAGTAAAGTCGCCTGAAAAATAAGTGGAAGCACTTGTAATGAATGTTATTGCTGGATTCCAAAACAATTTTTCAGAAGTCCTATATACCAAATTTAAAAGTTACCGCTACAAGGTATTTGTTGAACATTTGGGTTGGGAGTTGAACTGTCCAAATAATGAAGAACTAGATCAATTTGATAAAATCGATACAGCTTATGTCGTCGCTCAAGATAGAGAATCCAATATTATTGGTTGTGCCAGACTACTACCAACGACTCAACCCTATTTACTGGGTGAAATATTTCCTCAATTAATGAATGGAATGCCTATTCCTTGTTCACCAGAAATTTGGGAATTATCAAGATTTTCAGCCGTAGATTTCTCGAATCCGCCGACCTCTGCTAATCAAGCAGTGTCATCCCCAGTCTCTATTGCAATTTTGCAAGAAGCGATCAACTTTGCAAGAGAACAAGGCGCAAAACAACTCATTACGACCTCACCTCTTGGGGTAGAGCGGTTATTACGTGCCGCGGGTTTTCGCGCCCATCGTGCAGGTCCGCCAATGGTTATCGATGGATATGCCATGTTTGCATGCTTGATTGAAGTTTAGTTTGCTAAATCAAAGTCTAAGAATATTGGTGACATTGCAAAGATGAAGGTCTTAAGCCCGAATCTCGTTTCGCTCACACAATTTTAAAAGCCCTAGTCAAAAGATTAGGGCTTTTAAAATTTGAAAGACTCAAACTTAATATTAAGACTGCTCAGTAATTTTGGTTTTCAAATTTAATTCTGATTTCTTATGATAAGCCTCGTCAGTTTTAGTCTGCCAATCACGTGGCATAAATGAAGTCGATATGATCGCAACGATAGCCATAGATCCAATATAAATCATAATTAAGTAAGGATTACCCTGCCCAATACTTAAAAGTTTCGTCGCAATTAGCGGTGCTAAACCACCACCGAGCACTCCAGCTAGCTGTACCGAAATTGAGATTCCGCTATAACGAATTTCTGCCGGAAATTGACGTGCAAAAAGCTGAGCTTGTGGTGCATACATAATCGGGAAAACCACACCAATCGCTAAAACAATTGCCGTCCAGACCAATACTGGGTCTTTTGTGTTGAGCATAGTAAAAAATGGATAGCAGTAAAGTGCCAATATGCATAAACCAAACATGAACATATTGCGTTGACCGACTTTATCTGACAAATGTCCACATAATGGTGTCATAAATAGAATGACCACAGCACCGCAAATGGTGGCAAATAAAATGTCCTGACGTGGGATTCCAAGTTGGGCAGTGGTGTAAGCCAACGTAAAGGTTGAAGCAATATAGAACCATGCATTTTCGGCAGCGCGAGCCAAAATAATGGTGATGAGTTGCTTTGGATGGTTTTTAAAAACCTGTAGAGCAGGAACTTTGACTTCTTCAGATTGCTGTTTTACTTTTTCGAAATCTGGTGATTCAGGCACTTTCACTCGAATGTACCAACCCACTACCAGTAAAATAATGCTGGCAAGAAATGGTAAACGCCAACCCCAGCTAAACAGTGCTTCTTCAGGTAATAACGACACCAGTCCTAGTGCGATTGAGGCTAGCATTAAGCCACCACCTGTACTAGCTTGAGGCAAGCTTCCCCAGAACCCTTTACCACCTTCGGGAGCATGTTCAACAGCCATCAGTACAGCACCGCCCCATTCACCGCCCATTGCCATACCTTGAATGAATCGCAAGACAACCAAACCAATCGCAGCCCAGTAACCAATTAACTCGTAAGTCGGTAATAAGCCAATGAGAACTGTCGGAATCCCCATTAACATTAGCGTTAGTAACAACATCGACTTACGGCCAATTTTGTCACCAAAATGACCAAAGACTAAACCACCTAATGGACGCCCAATAAAGCCAACGGCATAGGTGGCAAATGCAGCAAGCACACCCGTAAGGGCATCTAGATTTGGGAAAAATAATTTATTAAAGATAAGAGCTGCTGCTGCGCCATAAATAAAGAAGTCATACCACTCAATGGTGGTGCCGACCATGCTAGAGATGCCTGCTAATCGATGTGATGACTTTTTAGTATGTGAACCGTTTCCTTGTATTGTTTGCATCGCAATTTCCTTTCTTGGATTTTCTTGTTTTGTCTTTTTTATGCTTATGACCAGCCCTGACCATAAGCATTTTCAGGTCTCACTTTATCTCCTTAAGCTTTTTTTGTTTTTTGTAATACGGTTTAGCTCAATTTTTCTAAAATTTGCTCTAGCTCCGCATTACGTTCTTGCCACTGTGGTTGTTTATCTTTATCGACAATGAGTGCACGAACACCTTCAATAAAGTCACCATGCTCAAACCAAATGTCCTGTAAATCACGCTCAAGTTGCATACATTGCGGCAAAGAAAGCCCACGGCCTAAATGTTGCAGCTTCAAACTCGTTTGTTTGGCAATAAATGAACGTTGCTGCAAAATGCTGAGCATCTTGCTAGTCCAAGTCTTTAATTGCTCATCTTGTTCATTTTCAAGACTTTGTTCAATTTCATCTAAATGCTGATATCCGAAGTGTTTACGAATGCCTTCTGCCAATTGTTTTAATTCACTTTCGGCAGGACGAGTAATAAATCGGGTAATGATGTGTTCAATTCCCTCTTTAGTTAAACTTGGTGCTTCAACAAGAGCATCTTGCAAAGCTTGTAACTGCTCGCTTGGCACATGGTAGTCAATTAAATCGAGGTAAAGCGCATCGCTACTGCTGATCTGCTCACCCGTAATTGCCATATAAACACCAATATCATCAAGGCGAGACAAGAAATGCGTTGCACCAACATCTGGGAAAAAACCAATCGCTGTTTCAGGCATGGCAAATCTAGACTTTTCACTGCTCACGACAATATGACAAGCCTGAGCTAAACCAAAACCACCACCTAACACATAGCCATCGATTACAACGATGACTGGCTTTTCATATTCACGCAGCGTGGTCAGCATTTTATATTCGGCACTAAAGTAGCCTTTGTAGTCGGCCGTGCCATTTTTATAACTGTCGTAAAGATAGCGAATATCACCACCTGCACAGAAGGCTTTTGGGCTATTTGATTTGATTAAAACTGCCTGAATAGCAGCATCATTTCGCCACAGTTCTAATTGGGCACCAATACTTTTAATCATATCTAACGACAATGCATTGAGATGAGTCACACGGTCTAAGGTAATCACGCCGAGCTTACCTTGTCGCTCAATCATTAAGTGATTTTCTGTATTCATTTTATTGATCTCTTATTGATTTTTAAAATTTGGCTGGCGTTTTTCAACGAAAGCCTGCATTCCTTCTTTTTGGTCAGATGTCGCAAAAATTGAATGGAACATACGTCGCTCAAAGCGTAAACCTTCGGTTAGATTCACTTCATAAGCTCGGTTGATGGTTTCTTTAAGCATCATGTTTGCTGTTAAAGATCGTGCCGCAATTTTTTCAGCTGCTTGCAAGGTTTGTTCAAGTAATTCTTCTTTGTTAAACACACGTGCGACTAAACCACTTTGCTCTGCCTCTACTGCGCCCATTTGCCGCGCTGTAAAGCACATTTCCATTGCTTTGGCTTTACCAATGGCATGAGTTAAACGCTGTGTACCACCAATACCCGGAATTACACCTAAGGTGACTTCAGGTAAGCCAAACTTGGCGTTGTCAGCACAATAAATAAAATCACACATAAGCGCCAATTCACAGCCACCACCTAACGCATAGCCACTCACCGCTGCAATTAGAGGTTTACGGCGCTGTGCAATACGGTCTGCAAGATGGAAAAAGTCATCAAAATAAATATCAGGAAATGCTAAATCAGCCATTTCTTTAATGTCTGCGCCTGCGGCAAAAGCTTTTTCAGAACCTGCCAATACTATGCAACCAATTTCGTGGTCTTTTTCGAGCTGATCTAATGCCTGATTAATTTCACTAATTAATTCGCTGTTTAAAGCATTGAGTGCTTGAGGGCGATTTAATGTAATCAGTCCAACCCCATTACGCTTTTCTAATAAAATACTTTGCCACTGCATGATTTATTCCTTGTTCTGGTTTTATAGACTACGGGCGATCACTAAACGTTGAATATCGCTCGTGCCTTCGTAAATTTGGCAAATACGAGCATCACGATAGATGCGCTCAATTGGGAAGTCTTTGAGATAGCCATAGCCACCAAACACTTGTAAGGCGCTCGAACACACTCGCTCCGTCATTTCCGAAGCAAATAACTTGGCCATTGAAGCTTCATTGAGACACGGTTGACCTGCTTCTTTTAAACGCGCAGCGTAGTGAACCAGTTGTCTCGCTGCTTCAATTTCTGTTGCCATACTAGCAAGGCGGAAAGCGATAGCTTGATGCTCAAAAATCGGTTTGCCAAAAGTAATACGTTCTTTGGCATAGCGAGTTGCTTCTTCGAGCGCTGCACGTGCCAAACCTACTGCCTGTGCAGCAATACCAATACGTCCACCTTCTAAATTGGCAAGTGCAATTTTTAAACCTTCGCCTTCTTGGCCTAGCATGAAGCTTTTATGGATGCGTACATCTGTCAGTGCAATCTGGCAAGTATCGGATGCATGCAGACCTAGTTTTTCTTCAACACGAATCACTTCGTAACCCGGTGTATCGCGTGGGACTAAAAAGGCACTAATCCCTTTTTTACCCGCGCTCGGATCAGTCACTGCAAACACAATAATCACGCCAGCATTGTTGCCAGAGGTAATAAACTGCTTAGCACCATTTAAAATGTAATCATCGCCATCTTTCACCGCACGGGTTTTAAGAGCTGCCGCATCTGAGCCCGTATGTGGTTCGGTTAAAGCAAAAGCACCGATCATTTCACCTTGCGCCAAAGGTTTTAAAAAGCGCTCTTTTTGCTCATCGGTACCAAATTTTAAAATAGGCACACAGCCAACCGAGTTATGTACACTCATAATGGTCGAAGTCGCGCCATCTGCTGCTGCGACTTCTTCGAGTGCCAATACATAGGCTAAATTGCCCGTGTCTGAACCGCCCCATTGTTCTGAAACAAGCATACCCATAAAACCAAGTTGCCCCATTTGAGCCAAGGTTTCCTTTGGGAATGTCCCATCTCGATCCCAATCACTAGCATTGGGCTTGATTTGTTCTTGGGCGAAACTTTTCGCCATATCACGAATGAGTAATTGTTCTTCGGTAAATTGCATTGTTATTTCCTTTACCCTGCTTTAGCTTGTTGTTTAGCAATTTCTTGATTACGCAATAAAAAGCGCTGAATTTTGCCACTTGGAGTTTTAGGTAATTCACTCACAAATTCAACTAAACGTGGGTAAGCATGTGCAGAAAGTCGTCTTTTAACAAATTGGCTGAGTTGTTCAGCAAGTGCATCTGAAGGTTGAGCGTCGGCAGCTAAAATCACGAATGCTTTAACGACTTCGGTACGATCTGGGTCAGGCACACCAATCACTGCTGCTTCAATCACAGCATCATGTTCGAGTAAGGCACTTTCCACATCAAAAGGTCCAATGCGATAACCCGATGTCGTGATCACATCATCACTGCGTCCAACAAAGCTCATGCTGCCATCGGCATGTAACTCGGCAGTGTCGCCAGTTAAATAGTAATGACCAATGAAAGGCGATTTTCGGCTTTCTTTATAGCCGCCGAACCACATCATTGGAGACTGGCTAATATCCACCGCTAAAATTCCCGGTGTATCTGCAGGCAGTTCTTCACCCTGTTCATTAACAATCGCAACACGATAGCCCGGACTTGGGAAACCTGTTGAACCGGCATGAATTTCATGTTTTAAACCATGATGATTACACACCACCATGCCCACTTCGGTTTGTCCGTAGTGATCATAAATCGGAGCATCTAAGACTTGTTTAAACCAGCGAATTACTTCTGGGTTAAGCGGCTCACCTGCACTGCTCACGACACGGAACTGACCTTTTAACGGCGCCATTTGTGCTGGATCGGCCGCCATCATCATACGGTAGGCCGTCGGTGCACCTGCCAAATTGTTAATTTTATAATCTTTCACAATTTGACATAGGCTATCTGTGCTAAAACCACCTTCATAAAACAAAGTGGCATGGCCTAAAAATAATGGCCCAGTAATCGCGTAGTAGAGACCATACGCCCAACCCGGATCGGCAATGTTCCAAAACGAATCTTCTTCGGTTAAACCAATGGCATCTTGCATATATCGACCAAAGGCAATTAGCGCTTTTAATGGCACTTCCAATGGTTTAGCTGGCCCTGTAGTGCCTGAAGTAAACATCAATAAAAATGGATCTTGAATGTTACGCATGACCAGATCACATTGATCGGACTGCTGTTTCACTTCATTCCAGAAATTAAAATCATCTGCTTTGAGCGGAGTACCTTGCACATCGGCAACCGTCACAATTGGAGGGCAATTTTCAATTTCATCAAGCTTGCTGCGGTTACCTACATCAGTCACCACCAGCTTGCTTTGTGCAAGCTGAATACGGTGTTCAATCGCTTTTGGACCAAATGCAGTAAATAGTGGCTGGTAAACAGCACCAATTCGCCAAGCTGCAAAAATAGTCACGATCAGTTCAGGTGTTCTTGGTAATAAACCTGAAATACGGTCGCCTGCTTTCACACCTTGTGATTTTAAAAAGTTGGCAAACTGACTTGACCATTCTTTTAGTTCACGGAAGGTGTATTGCTCTTTTCGCCCATCTTTTCCTTGCCAATACAGCGCAATTTTGTCGCCATCTGCGTGTCGATCACAGCATTCATAACAAGCATTTAAAGCATCAAGTGAACCTGATAACATCTGTTTTGCAGTACTTTCCAAATCGAAAGCCTGTGCAGCATTTTGATAATCCATCATATCTTTTCCCTCAGTCCGGATTTGTTGTTATTCACGACAGGGTTTAATTGAGTTAAAGCCATCCTTTGGCTTTGCCGTTATGCCTCTTGAGGCAGGTATTGCTGAATAATGCTCGAAAAATCGAGATTGGCATTACCACGCATGCACATTTGCTGATAGAGCTGCTGCACCATGCCACCTAATACGACTGGCTGTTTGACTTGACCCGCGGCCTCTACAGCGAGGCCTAGATCTTTCAGCATCAGCTGAGTGGCAAAGCCGTCTTGATAGCCTCTAGACGCTGGTGCATTTTCATTAATATGTGGCCATGGGTTGCACACATCCGAACTCCAGCAACGACCGCTTGAGCTATTAATGACACCTGCCAATGCTTGCGGGTCAATGCCTAACTTCACACCGAGTGCCATACCTTCGGCAACGGCAGCCATTGAAATACCCAAGATGAGGTTATTGCAGATTTTGGCAATCTGCCCTGCACCGACCTCACCACAATGAACAATATTTTTGCCCATGTGGCTGAGCACAGGTTTCACTTCATTAAAGGTTTGCTCATCGGCACCCACCATAAAGGTTAGGGTTCCCGCTTGAGCACCAATGGTCCCACCAGAGACTGGTGCATCACAGATTTTAATATTTTTGCTATGTGCAACAGCAGCAATATCTTTAATGGTTTGCGGATCAATAGTACTGCTATCAATGCATAAGCTACCCGCTTTTAGCACTTCTAAGACACCATTTTCACCTAAGTAAACTTCTTTAACGTGCTTTGCAGCAGGTAACATGGTAATGACCACATCTGCTTGTTTCGCGGCTGCCTGTGGGCTGTCACATACCACGCCACCCGCCTCGGCGAAGTGCTGAATAGCAACTTCACTGAGGTCATAACCATAAACTTTGATTCCGGCTTTCAGTAGGTTATGGGCCATTCTGCCGCCCATATTTCCTAGACCGATAAAGGCGATATTCATCCGTGATCCCCTTAACGTAAACTAATGGTTGTGTTTACTGCACCAACCTCATGGCTGTCTTCAAACCAACGACTGGTAATGGTTTTGGTTTGGGTGTAGAACTGTACAGCCTGTTTGCCGTATGGTCCCAAATCACCAAGTTTTGAACCTCTTGAACCCGTAAAACTAAAGAAAGGCACTGGCACAGGAATTGGAATATTGATACCCACTTGACCAATATCAATGAGGTTTTGGAAAGTACGCGCAATCGCACCACTTTGCGTAAATAAGCCCACACCGTTACCAAATGGATTGGCATTGATTAGAGCAATCGCTTCCTCAAGCGTGTCTACGCAAATAATTGAAAGTACAGGTCCAAAGACTTCTTCTTTATAAATACGCATGTCGGTATTTACGCCACTAAAAATCGTTGCGCCTACGAAGTTACCCGATTCATAGCCTTGAACTTGAACATCGCGACCATCGAGCAGCAACTCTGCACCTTGCTCAACTCCACTATTAATTAAATCAAGCACACGCGCTTTGGCACGTTTTGAAATGACAGGGCCAATATCGGTATTTGGCTCATGGCCTGCATTCACTTTTAAGGTTTTCGCTTTTTCGACTAACTCTTGAATCCACTGTTTGCTTTCACCTACCATGACTGCAACCGACAATGCCATACAGCGTTGCCCCGCTGCACCAAATGCTGCACCGACTAAGGCATTTAAGGTTTGTTCTTTATTGGCATCTGGCATGACAGCTACATGGTTTTTTGCACCCATCATCGACTGCACACGTTTGCCATGTTGCCCTGCAAGGTTATAAACATGCGTTCCAACCGCAGTTGAACCTACAAATGAAATGGCTTTAATGTCTTTATGCGTACACAAACGATCAACAACTTCTTTACCGCCATGCACAACATTCAGTACACCTGCCGGAATACCTGCTTGAATCGCAAGTTCAACTAGCATCATGGTCGATAACGGATCTTGTTCTGATGGTTTTAAAACAAACGTATTGCCGCAAACGATCGCCATTGGGAACATCCAGAGTGGAATCATCGCTGGAAAGTTAAACGGCGTAATGCCGGCACACACACCCAAAGGTTGCTGCAAGGTATACGTGTCTACACCACGTGCCACACCCTCGACATATTCACCCATTTGTAAGGTGCCGATTGAACAAGCATGTTCAACCACTTCTAAACCACGTTGAATATCACCTTCAGCATCTGCCAAGGTTTTGCCTTGTTCAGCCGTTAGGACTTGCGCAATTTCCTTCATGTTGGCACGGATTAAGTCTTGTAACTTAAGCATGATGCGCATACGTGCCTGAATTGGGGTTTGACGCCAAGAAGCAAAAGCATCTTGTGCAGCTTGAATAGCAGCGTCAACTTCTTTAACCGTTGCAAATGGTACACGACCAATCACTTCCTGAGTCGCAGGGTTAACAATGTCTTGCCATTCCTGTGTTTCAGACTCGATAAATTGTCCGTTAATGAGTAATTTAGCGGTTTCCAATTCGATTTTTTGGATTGTGTTCATAACCTCTCCGTAGGCCATATTTTTATTGTGTTCAATTATTAGAAAATACTTTTTGATCGTATTTTCTTTATTTCAGTTTCAATTGAGACTAACAAAGAAATCTTTGACCACCAACGCAAATTCATGCACGATTGATGTGCAAATATGCACAGGGATTACAATAAAAATGAAAGTGGATTGGGATCATCTACATTTTTTTCTGGTTTTAGCTCGCACTAAAACCCTAACTAATGCTGCGCGTATTATTGGGGTAGAGCATAGTACGGTTGCAAGACGGATTCAGGCCCTAGAACTTGCTTTAGGTACAACGCTCTTTAAGCGTGAAGCAACTGGTTATGAACTGACACTTGAAGGGATGGCACTTGTTCCTCGAGTTGAGCAAATGGAACAAGCTTTCTTACAAATTGAAAAACCACATCAACCTTTACAAGGCCGTGTGCGAATTGGCACACCTGAAGGCTTTGGAACTGCGTTCTTAGCCCGCTTACTGGCTGAGTTCTCGATACAATATCCACTGCTTACCATCGACCTGATTCCAGTGCCGAAAATGATTAAGCTCTCACACCGTGAAGCAGATATTGTGGTGTCAATTGACCGCCCCACTTCTGGGCCATATATCATTACGCGCTTGTCTGACTATTGTTTAAAGATTTATGGTAGCCAAAACTATCTGACTCAGAACCCACCTATTCGCGGTTTAGAAGATTTAATCCAACATCGTTTCGTGAATTATATTGATGATCTGGTCTATAGCCCTGAGCTGTACTGTTTAGAACGATTGCCCTTAAAGCTCAATGCAAATTTCCGGAGTAGCAGTATTTTGGCTCAACAAATTGCGGTGAGTGCTGGTGCAGGGCTTGCAATTTTGCCCAAGTTTTTGGCCGATGATAAACCGGAACTTGACGTCGTTTTAGAGCAACAAGTTCGCTTTACCCATACGTTCTGGATGTTGACCTTTGTTGATTTACAACATGAACCGCGCATTAAGTTGGTTTGGGATTATCTACGTAAGCAAGCCGATAAATATCAACATTTATTGGTTGATTAAATAGTCTAAATAAAAAAGCCAATCATGATTGATTGGCTTTTTTGAAATTATTAATAATTAATCAAAAGTTTCTTGGCCTAGTTTCTTCATGCGCGGTTTATAAAACACATGATAGCTAACGCCTAAAACAACTAGCCATAATGGACTAACATATACCGCTTTTAAGGTATCTGGTTCTAATGCCAAAATCACTAAAGTGAACAAGAAAAATGCAATGACAACATACGCCATCAACACCCCACCTGGCATTTTAAAGGTCGATTTAGCATGTAACTCTGGACTCAACTTACGGTAACGTAAATAGCATGCCATGATCAGAAGCCATACACTAATAAAGAGAATCACACAGAGTGAACTTGCCAAAGTAAATGCTTCCATGGTGTTTGGAACAAAGTACTGAAGCACTGCCCCACCCATAATGAAAATACATGAGAAGATTAAACCATTTGAAGGTACGGCACGTTTTGATAAACGCCCCAATGCACTTGGCGCCTGACCATCTTTCGATAAACCGAACAGCATACGACTGGTTGAAAACACACCGCTGTTCATTGAAGACATCACTGAAGACAGTACGACCAAGTTCATAATGATGGCAGAAACTGGAATACCTGCATTTAAAAATAACTCAACAAATGGGCTTTTATCTGCGCGAATGTGATCCCATGGTGTCACTGACATCACCACAAAGAGTGCTAACACATAGAATAAAATAATACGAATTGGAATCGCGTTAATCGCTTTCGGTAGATTTTTCTCTGGATCTTTCGTTTCAGCCGCTGTTGTACCAATCAGTTCAACACCAATAAAGGCAAACACGGCAATCTGGAAACCTGCCAAAAATCCGCTTACGCCTTTTGGAAATATGCCGCCATGCGACCACACATTACTTACACTCACAACCTCTCCATGTGGAGCTTGAAAATGAGTGAGGATCATGTAACCACCGACTCCAACTAGGCCAATAATGGCCAAAATCTTAATGAGTGCGAACCAGAATTCAACTTCACCAAACAACTTCACCGTAAGAAGGTTAAGCCCTAAAATGAATAGTACACAGCCTGCACTAATCATGGCCTGTTGCATTGGTGAGAAACTGGCGCCTTCGGGCAGCCAGAAACTTAAATAGTTAATGACCGCAGACAAATCAGCAATACCGACCAGTACCCAGCCTAACCAATAAGTCCAGCCTATATAATAGCCAGCCCATGGTCCGATCAAGTCATAAGCCATATCGACAAATGATTTGTAATGTAAGTTGGCAAGCAGTAGTTCACCCAATGCACGCATCAGAAAAAAGAACATGCCACCAATTAACATGTAAATTACGAGAATTGAAGGACCTGCGAGGGAGATGGTTTTGCCCGAGCCCATAAATAAGCCGGTTCCAATTGCACCGCCAATTGCAATCATTTGTAGATGGCGATTATTTAATTTCCGTTGTAAATGATCAGGGGAGCCTGCCTCATCTGGATGATGAACCATTGTCATATTAGAAGTCCTTTTTATATTTTGCTTAACTTAAAATCAGCAACCTATAGGGAGAAAAACGAACCGTATATCGTGGGTTGCTGAGTCTATACCTCAGGACAAGATGTTCAAGTATATTTTTCCTTAATTGATAAATCGTTTGTCCTGTTTTTTAAGTCACATTATTTATGTAATGCCTTCACGGCAATTTTAATTAACATATCTGGATTCTCCAGATTAGCCGGAGTGTAGCATGCGATAATGCTATATGTACTTTTCCAGTACCCTCAAAATCGCACCATTGACTCAAAAATAAACAATATTATTCCGATAAAAAATCGAGAGAAAATAAAAAAAGCCAATCATGATTGATTGGCTTTTTATTAAAACTTAATGATCGTTGACGAGTTCACGTCCTAGTTTTTTCATGCGTGGTTTATAGAGCACATGATAAGTGACGCCTAAAATAACCAACCATACTGGACTGACATATAGTGCTTTTAAAGTATCTGGCTCTAATGCCAAGATCACCAAAGTGAAAAGCATAAATGCCAGAACTATATAGCTCATCCAAACACCGCCCGGCATTTTGAAAGTCGATTTTTCATGTAATTCAGGACGTAATTTACGATAGCGTAAATAGCACACCATGATGAGACTCCAGACACTAATGAATAGAATCACACAGAGTGAACTTGCCAAGGTAAATGCTTCCATTGTGTTTGGAACAAAGTACTGAAGTACCGCTCCGCCCATGATAAAGATACAAGAGAAAATCAAACCATTTGATGGCACGGCACGTTTTGATAAACGACCAAATGCACCCGGTGCCTGACCATCTTTTGATAAACCGAATAGCATACGACTGGTTGAAAACACACCGCTGTTCATTGAAGACATGACTGAAGACAGCACCACCAAGTTCATGATAATTGCAGAAACTGGAATACCCGCATTTAAGAATAACTCAACAAACGGGCTTTTATCTGCGCGAATGTGATCCCATGGTGTTACTGACATCACAATAAATAGTGCCAATACATAGAACAAAATAATACGTATCGGAATCGCGTTAATTGCCTTCGGTAAATTCTTCTCTGGATCTTTAGTTTCAGCAGCCGTTGTACCTACAAGTTCAACCCCGACAAAAGCAAACACGGCAATCTGGAAACCAGCCAAGAAGCCTTCAGTACCTTTCGGGAATAAACCACCATGCGACCAAACATTACTCATGCTTGCTACAGCACCTTGAGGAGCTTGGAAATGGCTGAAAATCATGTAACCACCCACTCCGATCAGGCCAATAATCGCCAAGATCTTAATGAGTGCAAACCAGAATTCGATTTCACCAAACAAACGTACTGTCAGTAGGTTAAGACCCATCACAAACAACACACAGCCTGCACTAATCATGGCTTGTTGTGTTGGAGAAAAGCTCGCGCCATCGGGCAGCCAGAAACCTAAATAGTTGATGACCGCTGAAAGGTCCGCAATACCCACCAGCACCCAACCTAACCAATAGGTCCAGCCCAAATAATAACCAGCCCAAGGACCAATTAAATCATGAGCCATATCTACAAAAGATTTGTAATGCAGATTTGCAAGGAGCAACTCGCCCATTGCACGCATCAAGAAAAAGAACATTCCTCCAATGATCATATAGATCAAAAGGATTGAAGGACCTGCGAGGGAGATGGTTTTACCCGAGCCCATAAATAGGCCGGTTCCAATTGCACCGCCAATTGCAATCAGTTGTAAATGACGGTTAGACAGTTTTCGTTGCAGATGATCAGGAGAGTTTTCTGTATCTGAATGACGAGCCGTTGTCATATTAAAATTCCTTTTTGAATTCCTTTGTTAAGATCAGCAACCTATGGCGAAAATCGAACCGTATGCCACAGGTCACTGAATCTGTTCACCAAAAAATGACTGGTTAAACCGTACCTATCTTCCTTCTGTTAGATACATCATCATTTTTGGAGTAAAAACGAATTACTTTTGTGCTGCCGTCACGGCAATTTCAATGAGCCAGTCTGGATTAACCAAATCGGCCTGAATTGTGGCACGCGATGGAGCAACACACCCTTTTAACCAGTCAACCCAAATGGCATTTACGGTTGAAAAGTCAGAAAGATTTTTTAAATAGAGCTGCGCAGAGAGCAAGCGAGATTTATCAGTATCGGCAAGCGCCAAAAGTTCATCAATCGTTGCAAGAATTTCACGAGTTTGGCCTGCCACGTCTTGCTCGGTATTTTTAGGTACCTGACCTGACAGATAAACTACTTTGTTAAAAACAGTCACGGCGCTCATGACTTCATTGGTTTTGATCTTTTGTATATCTGAATTAGACATTCGGATTTCCTTATACCTGATTAATAAATTGAACACGGGCGGTGACAGCACACATCAGTTCATACCCCACCGTACCGGATGAAACTGCGACATCATCAATAGGCAAAATAATGCCTGTACTTGATTGGCCCCAGAGCACCACTTCGCTGCCGACTTTGGCACTATCAATGCCAGTTAAGTCGACTGCCAACATATCCATGCTGACACGGCCGACTGTACGAGTGCGTACAGAGTCCACTAAAACAGGCGTACCTGTCGGTGAAATACGTTGATAACCATCGGCATAGCCACAAGCTACAATCCCAATCGTCATTGGTTGCTCTGCGACAAAGTTTGAGCCATAACCCACGCTTTCATTCGCATCTAAATGCTGAATTGAAATAATTTCACTGCGTAAACTCATGGTCGGTTGTAGACCCCAATCGGCAATATTATGCGTTGGATAGTCTGGTGAGCTGCCATAGAGCATGATGCCGCTACGTGCATAATCTGATTTGAGCTGGTCTTGATAACGCAGAATAGCTGCACTATTACTTACCGATCTTTCACCTGGTAAATCTTTAATAATGTCTTCAAATGCAGTGATTTGATAATCAATACCCTGCTGACCGAAACGATCGCCATCCGCATCTGAAAAATGCATCATGTGCGTAATCTTGGAGACGTTTGCTAAATTATTTAAACGTTCCCATGCCTGAACATAGTGCTGTGGTTGAAAACCAAGACGGTTCATACCACTGTTCATTTTTAGGCAAATATCAAATTTAGCTGGATAAGTATGCTTTTGAACCCACTCAATTTGCTCTTCACTGTGAATGGTGAAACTAAGCTGATACTGCACACAATCAAATAAGTCTTGAGGAGAAAAAATCCCTTCGAGCAACAAAATTGGACCTGTCCAACCTAGAGCACGAATTCGTTTTGCTTCATCAAGATCAAGTAAGGCAAAGCCGTCTGCCGCTTTAAATGCTTCATAAACACGTTCAATTCCATGTCCATAAGCATTGGCTTTTACAACGGCAAAAACTTTACTGTTTGGCATAGCCTTGCGTACCACCGCCAAGTTATTTTGCAAGGCTTGACGGTGGATGACTGCGGTAATAGGACGAGGCATGATTGATTTCCTAACGTCCGTTATGCAGCATGTGCGTGTGAATAGCGCTGAATTGAAAGACCATCTGTACTGATTTCAGTCTTATGATTCAAGACGATGTCACTGATTAATTTTCCTGAACCACATGCCATAGTCCAACCTAAAGTACCGTGGCCTGTATTCAAGAACAGATTTTTAAAGCGAGTCGCACCAATAATTGGGGTACTGTCTGGCGTCATTGGACGTAAACCCGTCCAGAAAGATGCCTGTGCCATATCACCGCCCGGGAACAAGTCCTGAGTCACCATTTGCAAGGTTGCACGGCGGTCTTCGTTCAGACCTAAATTGAAACCACTTAACTCTGCCATTCCACCTACGCGAATACGTTGATCGAAACGCGTAATCGCGATTTTGTAGGTTTCATCAAGCACCGTAGATTGCGGAGCAAAAGCTGGATCAATAATTGGAATCGTCAACGAGTAACCTTTCACAGGATATACAGGCAACTGTAGATCGAGTGGTTTCAAGAAATCACGTGAATAACTACCAAACGCTAAAACATAACGATCTGCGGTTAAGACTTTACCATTGACCTGAACGCCCTTAATTTCATCGCCTTCAACAATCAATTTTTCTACGTTCTGGTTGAACTGGAAGTTAACCCCCAGCTCTTTAGCAATTTGAGCTAAAGCGTTAGTAAATAAATAACAGTCGCCTGTCTCATCATTTGGTAAATGCAAACCGCCAACCAGTTTATCTTGCGTATTTGCCAAAGCAGGCTCTACACGACCAAGCTCATTGCCATTTAATAATTCGTAACTTACGCCGCATTCTTGTAGCACGCTAATGTCGCGTTGAACCGCTTCCATTTGCGCTTCTTTACGGAATAACTGCAAAGTGCCTTTCGCACGGTTTTCGTAATTAATACCTGTATCTTTTCTAAGTTCACGTAAGCAGTCACGGCTGTATTCAGCCACACGCATCATACGTTCTTTGTTCACAGCATAACTTTGTGGATTACAGTTTTTTAGCATTTGCGCCATCCACTGTAACTGCCACATGCTGCCATCTAAATTAATAGCAAGCGGTGCGTGGTGTTGGAACATCCACTTCACAGCTTTAAAAGGAATTCCTGGTGCTGCCCAAGGGGTTGAATACCCTGGCGAAATTTGACCTGCATTACCAAAACTTGTTTCTTCAGCAGGACCTGACTGGCGATCAAGAACAGTGACCTCAGCTCCTTGTTGAGCTAGATAATAGGCACTTGCCACTCCGATAACGCCGCTACCTAATACAATTACGCGCATTTCCATTCCCTCACGCACACCAGTTTATTTAACTAGTATATTTCCGCCTCAATAGTTTATTTCACTGTTTTTCGGGCTATAATCTAGGTAAATTTATGTTTTTATCACAAGAATTTTAAAAAAAGAGGAAATATCTATGCGCCCCTTAGATCGTATAGATCGCATGATTCTGGATATTTTGCAGCGTGAAGGACGAATTGCGATTAGTGAATTGGCATCGAGAGTCAACCTGTCGACCACTCCCTGTTCAGAGCGCGTCAAACGACTTGAACGCGATGGCATCATCATGGGTTACTTCGCACGACTAAACCCAGCCTACGTTGACCGCAACTTGCTCGTCTTTTTAGAAATTAAGTTATCTGCCAAATCAGGCGATGTATTTGATCAGGTTGCCAGAGACTTAGTCGAGATTCCGGAAGTACTCGAATGTCACCTCATTTCAGGTGAGTTTGACTATCTTGTAAAAGCGCGCTTAAAAGAAATGAGTGCCTACCGCCGCTTGTTAGGAGATCTGTTAAAGAAACTCCCCGCTTCGGCATCGTCACATAGTTATGTGGTCATGGAAGAAGTTAAAGAAACTCTATATCTAGATGTGAGTAAGTAAAGCGAGGCCACTATTGAACTCGCTTTACCCATATTTTGAACATTAGAAATATTTTAAAATCGAAATATGTTTATTTTGATGTTTGAATTTCGAGAACCATTTAACCGCTGGATAAAGCGCAAAAGACAACACAATCGTGATTAACCACAGCATCCACACATGATTAACCGATAAATAATTGCCGTAGTTGGCTCCCCATACACTTATTGCAAACACATACATCAGTTTCAACACATATAAATGCAGTAAATAAAAGAACATAGGCACCGAGCCAAAGACCACCAATGGTTTTAAAAATAAATATTGCTGCATACGTTCAAAAGCAACCAACACAATTAAACCGATTCCAACATTCAGCAAAATAAATAATAAAGACGGTGGATACTTGGTGAGGTTAAAAAAGCTCATTAAAGTGAGTTGTAATGACTCAAAATGTTGCCACGGCTGGTCACCATAGATATTGATAAAACGCAGTAAAACAAATAATCCAATACTTGTCAGTCCGATACTCAATAAATAGCGGCTTCTTTGTTTTGCAGTATATTTTGAACTAAAGAATTGGCCTAAAACATACCCCAGCAAAATAACACCAATCCAAGGCAAAACCGGATAACTTGTACGAAGCTTGATGTCTGCAAACTCGATCCAACCACGCTCGTGTAAAACGAACCATACATTCTGTAAAAAACCATTTGTAAAATGCACAGAATCTAATAAGTTATGCCCAAAAATAATCAATAAAGCTGCACCAGTAAGAACAGATAAAGGCAAACTCACACAACCAGCCAACACCACCATGCTAATACCAATCGCCCATATCACCTGCAAATAAATAACATCCGGTGGAAAAGTTGCAGTCCAAGCAAAGTTCACCAATGTCAGCTCTAACACAATTAGAAATAGACCACGCTTCAATAAAAACGCACGGGTTTGCTGTAAATCTTGTTTTTTTGAATGAAATAAAAAAGCCGAAATACCTGTTAAAAGAACAAAAACTGGAGCACAAATATGTGCCAATAACCGACTACCAAATAATGCAGGTTCAGTCACTGTTACATCCATTGGATCTATGACCTGCTTATGCAAATAGAAAGTTTCTCTTACGTGGTCGAGCAACATAATCAAGATGACCAAACCACGTAAGGCATCAATCGACTGTAAACGCTCAATATTTTTTTCTAAAGACATAGCGATAATCAATAAAATAATGTAACGTTATATTATTACATTTAATCCCTTTTGTCTTTCATGGCTGCTCATTTATGCAACACAAATTAGGTTTGTTGTCTTCCTTAGGTCTATCGTTTATCTCGACACTCAGTTGGGGAGAAGAAACGTCAACGGTACTGGCAACCATACGCGTTCAGGCTGAAACGACCAAAGAAGATGTAAGTCAAAATAGCTCGGCGACTAAATTTTCTCATGATGTTTTGGACGTCCCTTTTAATCGTGCTTTTGTTTCTAAACAGGTGATGGAACAACAAGACGTTCAGCGCATTGATGATGCATTAACCTTAGTCAGTGGGGTTTTTCATCAAAACAACTATGGTGGTGGTTTTTGGGATAATTACTCTTTCCGAGGTTTTAGTGGTGATCCAAATTTAGGGGCTACCATGATCCGTAATGGTTTGAGTGTAAACCGAGGGATTAGTGCTCCCAAAGATATCGTAAACATTGAGTCTTTAGAGTTTTTAAAAGGACCAATGGCTGCACTATATGGCCGTGGAGAAACAGGAGGATTACTCAACCTCAATAGCAAAAAGCCACAGTGGGAACGTGAAAGTGAAATTAACTTACGCGCCAATAGCCAAGAACAATATCGAATGAGTCTGGAACACACCGGACCGATTAACGATGAACTGGCCTATCGTTTAGCTGTTGCCCATGAAGATAATCAAAGCTTTCGTGATCGTGTCAGCAGTGAACGCTGGTTCTTTTCACCACAGCTCACATGGAAAATTTCAGACCAAACCCAACTCGACTTTGACAGTGAATTTACAGAGCACAAAGGAACCTTTGACCGCGGGGTAAGCACAGTCAATCACCAGTTTGTGATGGACCCGAAAACCTTTACAGGCGAACCTGATGACGGCGATATGAAAGTAAAAGATTACTTTTACCAGTTACATCTTAGTCATGAATTTAACCCTGACTGGAAACTGAATAGTGCCGTTAGTTATAAAGATGCTCAAATGGTCGGCTTTTCGACCGAACCACGACGCCTACAAGCCGATGGCCGTACTTTAGAGCGCCAACGCCGCTATCGTGATTATCAAAGTGAAGATGTGCTGGCTCAAACAGAATTGCTTGGTAAGCTTGATACATCTTGGGCTCGACATGAAATTTTACTTTCAACTGAGCTTGGTCAACTCGATTATCAACAATATCAGCTGCGTCGTAACCACAGCTCAGGCATGCAAAATACAATTGATATTTACCAACCTGAATATGGAAAATATTTACCAGATTTAGCACCGTTCACCAACACCAAAGAACAGCAACGTTACTTTGCTCTTAATGTACAAGATCAAATCTTTTTTAATGATCAATGGAGTGTGTTATTCGGCAACCGTTTTGATCAGGTCGAACAAGACTTTAAAAATCACCTGACTCAGACCGAAAGCAACCAGACACTTCATCAAAATAGTCCACGTTTCGGAGTAAATTTTAAAGCTTCTGACCAATGGGCTTTTTATACAAACTATGGTCGTTCATTTGCGATGAATAGCGGTATGAACCGAAATGGACAAACCTTCGCTCCTGAAAAAGGTGAAAGCTATGAGGTCGGCACAAAATATAAAATAAACGACCAAAGTGTACTTAGCCTCGCTCTGTTTAAAATGAAAAAACAGAATGTACTAACCACAGATCCAATCGACAATACATTCCAAACAGCCGCTGGTGAAGTTAGCAGTAAAGGGATTGAATTTGACTTCAATAGCCAGATCAATGACCGCTGGCTCATCAATGCCAACTATAGTTATACCGATGCTCAAATTGAAAAAGACCAAGACCTAGCAAAAGGTGCACGTCTAAGCAATGTGCCAAAACACCAAAGCTCAGTGAGCACCAATTATGAATTCCTGCAAGAAGGCACGAAAAAGGCAGGTGTAGGTGCCAACCTCACCTATGTCGGTGAGCGCAGTGGTCATAACATTGATAATGGCTTTAACTTACCAAGTTATACGCTGGTGAATTTAAATGGCTACTACGCCCCATCTGACCGCTTACGTTATCAGCTGAATATAAATAACTTGTTTGATAAAACCTACTATGTCTCAAGCTATAGCGATTTGTGGATTCAACCGGGTGAACCACTGAACGCTTCAATTTCGGCACAGTGGAAATTTTAATTCATCCATAAAATAAAAAAGCCCGAAAACTTTCGGGCTTTTCATTAAAACATACCGTTTTCATTGACGAGTGGATCAGGCTGTATTTGCCCAATGTCCCAAAACTCAGCAATTTTTCCATTTTCAAAACGACAAATATGAACCACTGCTAAAGTGGTTAACCCGTTCATTTGCATTTCAATTTTAGAATGCACAGCAACTAAATCACCATCGTCAATGACATGTTGAACTTCAAAGAATTTATTTGGAGTTTCAATTGCACTTTCACGCATTCCCTCCTTCAAAGAAGTTACATCACCCGCATAATAAGGGTTGTGATGCTTGAAGTTAGGCGCGGTGTAATTGCTATATGCTTCATCGACTTCACCAGCTGCGGCAAGCTCTAAAAACCGTACAGCAATTTGTTTTTGAGATAAGTTCATGATTATCTCCTACCCGTTATTTTAGACCTTACTGTAACAGGTCATCTTCTTCGTCGCCTTCCTCGAAGACATAAGCCATACAGCCCCATCCATCATATTCACCCTGAAATTTTTCAGCGATGCTGGCAAACCATTGTTCTAAGTCAACAATGTCTGAATAGTCGGGTTCCATATTAACGAAGATCGTAATAATCCATTCATTTGGCTCAACTGCATCATCTTGAAAGAGTGAAACCTTTTGTTCTTGGTACAGTAAATAGAGTGCACATTGCTCTGCATTTTTCTGATCTTGAAAAGCAATAGAAAATTCAATTTCATGTAGATCGGTTAAATCATCCCCGTCTTCAGCCATTTGCCAAAGTACATTGCCGTTATCATCATCTGGAAATTGTTCGTAATCACGAGTCATAATATGATCCCTTGTTGTTGTTGCCGTATTAATATTATTCGGCATTAAGAATACCCGACTTTTATTGCAGTTTGGGTATATATTCCGTTCCCAATTGCATCAAATTAATTTTTTTAATTATATAAATTTTAAAAAGGCACCTTCGATTCAATCACCACATCGGTTCCATTTAATGGATGCTGGAAAGCCAAATATACGGCATGTAACGCCATACGGTTTAAGTGAAATTGCTTTGGTTCAGGGTGATATAACTTATCACCCATAATCGGATGTCCAATATGCATCATGTGTACACGTAGCTGATGTGAACGCCCTGTTACTGGTTCTAGTAAAACACGAGTTTGGTCAGTGTGGGCATCATAAACTAGAGGCTGAAATAAGGTTTTGGCATGTTTGCCCAACTCAAAATGCACGATTTGTCTCGGGCGATTTTCCCAATCGGTAATGAGCGGAACTTCAACAATACCCTCTTCCGCGACTTGGCCTTGCACCAAAGCAATATAATGTTTTTTGACTGTTCTGGCCTGAAACATTTTACTTACCGCAACTTCTGCATCGCGATGCTTTGCAAACATAAGCAAACCCGAAGTCGCCATATCTAAACGATGCGTAACCTTAGCCAAAGGGAACTTTTCAAGTATGCGTAAATAGGCACTATCATGATGTTCAGGCAACCTCCCCATAACCGACAATAGACCCGCAGGTTTATCAACCACGACCAAATCGTCATCTTCAAATAAAATTGAAAGCGGATCTTGTGGCGGAGCATAAACAAAGTTGTCGTTTAAAGGCATTGTCGTAGAAGCAGCAAGTGAGCATGGCGGCAGATCATAAAGAAATTTCCAATTTACCGCAAAATATTCTATACAGCTCATCATGTTCCACGTGAAACTCAGATTCAGTTTTTACCGTTTTTTATTCATTTCAGATAAAAGATCGAGCTGAATTTCTTGAATATGTGCAAGTCTTTCCCATTGATGTGATAAAAGATGATCCATTTTTTCATGTAAATGCCTAATTTCAAGCTCAGCTTTTAAATTAATTTGATAATCATGTTGAGCGCGTAACCGATCTTTTACCTCTTGTCGATTTTGACTCATCATAATGACAGGTGCCTGAATTGCAGCTAAACATGACAACACCAGATTAAGCAGAATAAATGGATAAGGATCAACAGGATGCACCACCATCACTACGGTATTTAAAATGATCCAAACTACTAAAAATAGTCCAAAATAAGTTAAAAAGACCCAACTTCCGCCAAAAGAGGCTATTTTATCTGCTAGTTTTTCACCCAAAGTCCAATTCTGATCGAACTCTGTCTCTGTATTTCGACTAATCAGCTCATGCCGTTGCATACTGCCAATCACTTCATTTTCTAAAGTTGTTAACTCGCCTTTTTCTGAGCGTAATAGTGATTGCACATATTTAATACGGTAGTCTGCCAAATCAGTACGACAAATAAAGGTTGAAAAAGACCACTCTGGATAATCTTTCAAGATTTCTTCACCAATGACATCTCGAATGACTTCACCCGAAACCAGATCTTTTAAGGGAAAACTCTTTCCACAAACGGCGCATTGGCGATACTGGTTTTTATTGTCCATTTTATTCAGCTCGCAATTGATAATACGTATATTATATAAACGATTTCAACGGATAACATCGTAAATAAAAATAGTACTCTAACCCAATATCTGTAAAGTGGCTGGTACTATTTTTCGGTGGGCAGGAATCACAGGCAACATGTACAGCCGCCCAAGTAAATTTTTAATATGCACCACTGTGGTTATGGTGAGGACTTGAGTCTTTTCATTTTTATAAATAGATAAAGTCACATTTAAATGTTTATCGTCATCGCCAACCACTAACTCATTTTCGGTACGCTGTAACAAGGTAAAAATTCCAATCCGATCACCAGCTACATATTCATTTTCTTTTTTATGCGCATCAATTTGCTTAAAACTTCCTAAATCTTTAAGCCCAATCTTTGAAGTAATTTTATTACGTAAATTCATACTCCATTCTATCCATTGAGGCGTGTGATGGAACAGTTTAATAAGTTGCTGAAATACATTCAGGTCTGGTTGGCCAAGCACAATACTCCACGAGTCGTGGAAGTAAGCATTGTTCAATTGGGATGAGATTTGGCTGTCATGCGGCAAGGCAGAAAGATAAGGCTTATTCATAAATTATATTCTTGTAAAGTATCGTTTTTATTATAGAGAATTTTTTAGGGTGTCAAGGGAAAACATCTATGGTTTACTTCAACAATTATAACTTTGTAAGTTAGAACCTTATGCCTATAAACTTTTGATCTATAGCGTCCTAAGCCGAATCGAGACCTTTTGGGTGAGTACACACTAACGTTATACGTTTTGGTGCATGCTACTCTTTTCGATCCCTATCACACCCTTGAGATATAGTTTAGCCAGCACCCTGCGGGATTGTTTTTCTAAGAACAGCTAATTTTAACTATTTTTGGAAATTTTTACGCCATTAAGTAAATTAAAAAGAATTTATTCCCATTTCACCATAATTAGTTAAATTTAAATTCCACTTTATTTGTATTTTACGGTTTATTTTACCAACCTTAATAATTTATAAACTCATTAGAAGTTATTTCATCAGCATACGTTTAGCCGACTGGATCATTCAAACCAAAATTACTCATTACTGCTTTTAAGATTTTTTGTTTTGCTCTTTCAGTATTATTTTTTATAGATAACTTTTTCGCTTGAATACATTATAAAAACATATTATAAACTATTTCTAACCAAATAATTGGTTTTTTGGAACTTTATAATGAACAACAATATTATAATTTTTGGTTATGGAACGGGTATTTCCAAAGCCGTAGCACATAAATTTGGTAAAGAAGGCTATAAAATCGGGTTAGTGGCACGAAACGCCCAAAAACTTGAAAAGGCTATTCTAGAGCTTAAAACACAAGGTATTGAAGCTTACGCTTTTGCATGTGATTTAGCGGTTCTTGAAGATATACCAAATCTTATTAATCGTATTAAAGACCGATTAGGAGAGATTAAAAATATTCATTGGAATGCTTTCCATGATATTGAAGGCAATATCTTAGAAACCCCTCCACTAGAGCTTAGTAAAAGCTTTCATATTCGTGTTTCGAGCTATATTGCGACGGTGCAAGCTTGCCTAAGTGATTTAGAAAAGAACCACGGTAGCGTTTTATCGACAAACGGAATTTTTGCTTTCGATGCGGTTGGTATCGACTTGGTTGCTAAAGAGTACTCATCGTTAGCAACTACCGCTGCCGCTCAATACAAAGCCACCAACTTACTTGCTCATAGTCTTGCTGACTCAAATGTTTACGTGAGCCAAGTAATTGTGAATGGTTTCGTTGATGGTACATCTGGCGCACAAGATAAAACCTACACGGTGCATCCAGAAACAGTTGCAGAGCAGTTCTGGTATTTACACCAGCATAAACAAGAAACTGTTTCTCTTTGTGGTGAAGCCATTCAAGCTGCTTAAACAATTTCTTATGATAGAAGAAGCGTAATCAATTACGCTTCTCTAAATTTTTAATTTGATGTTTATATGTCGCAGTAGTATTTAACTACTTTTCATACTCTGATGGATCAATTTTGTATTTTTTAAAGAGAATAGAACGTACGGAGTCATTTATACTGTCATCATGTTTAATAATTAAATAAATATCTTTTTTAGTCAGAGGAATTTCTTTTAGTAAATCAGGCAATTCCGTTGATTTTATAGCACTAACTTCACTAGGTTGTTTTAAAATATCAGGATCTTGTTCTTCGAAATTAAAATCCACCCCTTGCAAATTAAAGTAAACCATAACCCTTCTGTTCAAAGAGTCACTATCATCATATAAAACTGTACCTTCTGGCAAAATATAATATTCTGGTAAAGTACTATTTTTCGAATATTTACCTTCAAACGAATATATCTTTAAAGGTTTTTCTAAAACATGAATTTTAGCCACTTTCATAGTTCTCCATGAATAAATATTAAAAAATAATTGAACGAAAAAAAATAAAAGCAGCAAACCTATTATCAAATTCTTCCTCACTAGATTATCCTACTTCCCACTATGATAAATATTTTTTATATCTACTTTCACATCCGGAGAGACTTTTAAATAATCATTTAAATTATCTGGCAAGAATAAATATTTTGGCATTTCATATTTACTTGCTTTAAATGCTAACTTTGCAGTAGTTGGTAATACTTTATCAGCATTAACAAATTTATAACCAGATTTTGCCATACTGGGAATTGCTTTTCTTGTTGCATCTAAACTTTGGGTCGTACAGTTAGGACCTAAAGCAAAATAATCTTGATTAAGTGTATAACGCGTATAATACTTTGTTTTTACATATGATTTAGCTGTTTTCATCAAAGTATTATAATAATTTAATACCAACATAGCCTGACTATCAAAGATTTTATAGCCATAAGCGTGTGTTGTCCTAGTTTTCGAAGTCCCAGCTCCTTGACTATTCTCCTCAGCAATATAAGCTTGATAATTATCCCAAACCTTTAGCACCCCTTCTCCTCTGGGGCTACTAGAACCACTTAATGTGAATGGACCAAAACTTTCAGGCTTAATTTTTCCATACCTACCAAAATCATAGATATAATCCTTACCTTTCAACTTAATATAAACAGCAGTATGGCCATATGGTGACTCTCTATCTCCTTCCCCATATGCACTCCCTACTAATAGATGTAACTCAGCTTCTGGTTTCAAAGGAACTTTCTGGGTCGGTGGATTAGCTGTATTCGTTGTAGTACTTGTTGTTGAATTATTCGCCATTTACCCTATCTTCCTGTTCGAACCAATTAACAACTAATTCATCATTTTCAGCAGACTTTATGGTTTTTGTCATTCCTTTCTCATTAGTAAAACCATAAGACTTTATTCCTGTTCTTTTATTCAAAATTGAATAAGGAATTCCTTCTAATGGTTCACTCTTAGACGAATCTATAGCTTGGAAATTACGATGCTCGTTTTTAATACGCAAATCAGGCAACGCAGGAACATTCGCATTCGCACTCCCGCCTCCCATAAACAAATGCTGTCCAGCCTTCACTTCAAATTTACCGCCGGTGGTCATAAAAATACCCGACCCAGTAATTTTGACTTGAGAGCCGCCCGCAGTGAGTACAATTTCTTTGGCTGCGGTCGCTTCAATTTTGTCTTCTGCTGAAATAATCTGAACAGCTTTACGGGCAATTAAATCTGCTCCGTCACCTTGCGCTTGTATCTCGACTTTACCTTTACCGGCATATAGTCTTGCCCCTTCTTGCGCGGCAAAAAGGCTGATCTTGTTTTGGGCGTGTGCAATCAAGTTCTTTTGTGTAGACAGATTAATGCTGTCTCCGGCAGTTTGGTTTAGCTGCCCATCTGCGCTTAAGTGAATGTCTTCGTTACTGCTCAGCGCGATGCTATTTGGGCTCGCCAACAGCATAATCGCATCTTTGAAAGTTTTGGCTTTTGCATTGTCTTGCTGCTCAAGTTTTTCAATAAAGGATTTTAGGTTTTCTAAATTTTCTAAAGGGTCAGTTTGTTGATTTTTGGCAACTTCACTGAGTGCCTTGGCATTGCTAAGGCCACCGTCTATTTGTTGTTTGGCCCCATTTGCATCAAGGTGTACGCCTTGAGCTTGGTCTTGTTTATGGGTGCTAATCAGTAAACCACTGCCAGCTCTAACTGCCCCCCACTGGTCTGTTCTGAGTTCAAAGCCTTCACCACGACCGTCACTTTCGGCCTTGTCTTTTGGATGGCTTAAGTTACCCAAGTTGAGCTGGCTTGCAGCATGGCTGCTTTGTAGCTGGGCACTGATTTGCCCTGTAGTATCATCAAAACGTAGCTGGTTAAAGCCTTTACCATCGACTTCTTCTGAGCGAATGCCACTGAGTTTTTTAGTGTCGGGTAGCTGGCCTTTCTGGTCAAACTGAGTTGGGTGACGTTCAGCTTCGTGAATGCGGCCCACCACAAATGGGCGGTCAATATTGCCGTCAAAGAAGTCGATCACTACGATCTCACCAACGCGTGGCAAGAAGCGTGCTCCATAACCTGCGCCCGCCCAAGGTGTGAGTACATCTACCCAAGCCGAGTCGGTATCATTGTCGTTACTGCCCGCACCGCCGTCATGGCTATGATCATCAGCTCGGGTAAACAGGAACCGGACTTTAATACGTCCCCATTGGTCAACATGAATGCTTTCACCTTCCAGTCCCACCACTTTAGCTCGCTGCGGGTAAGCCGCGGGGCGATGCTCTAGCGGGTGATATTCAGGCACAGCTTTAATATTGCGACGAACCACGTTCAGCTCAGCATAATGGCGCTGCTCAGGATTTTGGCTGTCGAGTTGGGCTGCCTTGAGCTTGTCTTTTGGTAATAGGCGCTCAAGTTGCTGCTGTAATTCTTTCGGTAAATTATTCTGGTTATAGTAGTGCTTGCTTAAGATTAAGAACTCTTTATCAGCACTGTCATGTTGGTCGAGTTCTGGATGGTCATTGAGTTCAAACCAGTAACCCACCTGTGCATCCCGAACATTACCTGAAACCGTAAACTGTTTAGAGCTCAGGTGGTGGTAAGCATTGATGTGTTGGTTAAACTGTTCAATCTGGCTATTACCCGAAGCTGTGGCTTGGTCTTCACCTTTTAAGTCCTGCATCCAAGCAGGGCTAACGTGCCACGCATCTTCAAGGTTTAAGCTCGCATTGTCATAGTGTTCGCTGTGTTGCTGCTTACCTTGTACGCTGCCACTGCCTTCTTCTTGTTGAAGGGCATCGGCTTGCCAGCGTTGCACATGAACCGATGTCGGCTGTAAACGGCGTTCTGCCTTAACTTGCGTAATGGTATCGAACTGTTCTGTAGCACTGCTGCGCTGGTAACGTAGGCTACGGCGTTCAAGGGCTTGATAATTTTGGTTATCGTCAATTAAACGTAAGACTTGTGGCTGAATGGAAGCATTCGGGTCAGCGACAAAAAGCTGCGATTCGTCGACTAGCCAGTTAATGCCTTCGCTACGCCACAAGCGGGTTAAAAAATCATAATCGCTTTCATTTGACTGCATCACAAATGGGCGCACATCATAGTCTTTAGTTAACCCAGCTGTGTCGAGTGTTAAGCTTGAAGCAAATAACGGACTTTTCCCCTGCCATTCCTTAAATAGAATTTCACTAATATCTCGCACGCTTTTATTCATAAACACGCGGCTATTACGGCGCTTATGCCAGAGTGCAGTTGAGTCTTTTAAGGTTAAGTTATAAATGGTGAGTGAGCCGTCGCTTTGCCCTTGGCTCGCTTCGGTAATAATGCCTGTGGTTCTAAAGAACTGGCCCATGTCAGTGACCTGATCGACAGCAACCTGACAGCCAATAAATTGTTTTAATGCAATATGCGCGTTAGTCGACAGACACAGTAATTCAGCAACGCTGCCCTGATTGAGCGTATGTTCGCCTTCAATGCGTTGCAAGAAGACTTGCTGATTTAAAGACTGATTTGAGAATTGGATATGAACAGCGCGATTTTGTGAAACAAGGCCTAAACGCTCCAATATACTCGACACACTCATCTGCATTTTTATTATCAATCAAACTTATATTTAGGCCGCATTTTAATTAAAAAAAGACTAACCTGTCTATCTATACTCATTTTCAAAATGTAACTGGTCTAAATATGCTGTTTTAGGTTAATTTCTTATTAAATAGATATTTAAACCGTAAAATCAGATCATTTTAAAATGATATCAATCACAGAGACAAATTTGATACTTTTCTTTTATATTCAAATAGATATTAAAGAAATCAATTTTTCAAATTAATAAAATTCAGGATGAGATATGAAAATAAAAAAGTCTGCTTTTTATATATTTATGGTGATTTTCTCACTTCATTCTTCAGCATTTGCTGAGCCGAGTGTCGCCGATATTCAATATCGTGCGGAACAAGGGCAACCCGTGGCTCAATATCATTTGGGCATGATGCTTTTAAGCGGCGAACAAGGCGTTGTTAAAAATTATGAGCAAGCTTTTAAATGGCTAACTGCGGCTGACCAAAATGGAAGCGTGGGGGCAAAATACAGTTTAGGAATGATGTATTACACAGGTACAGGCGTCGAAAAAGATGCCAAGCGCGCTTTTGATTATTTTACTAAGGCTGCGACCAAGGGTCATGCTAAAGCGCAATATAACTTAGGGGTATTATACGACAGAGGCGAAGGTACTGCGCAAAATTATCGGCAGGCGTATGAGTGGTTTAGTCGTGCTGCCGAGCAAGGCTATCCACCCGCAGAATATAATTTAGCTCAGCTATATAATAAAGGTCACGGTGTCTCAAAAAGTGATGAGCAGGCGCTTAAGTGGTACACCAAAGCGGCTGAGCATGGCGAAAGTGATGCCCAATACAACTTGGCCCAGATGTATTTAAATGGTGAAGGCACGCCGAAAAACCTACAACTGGCAAAGAAATGGTTTCAGCAAGCTGCCGATGCAGGCGATGTAGATGCCAAAGAAGTTCTTAAAAGTTTAGAATAAAGAATCAAAACTTAATGTTTATCTTGCTCCAATAAATTACTAATTTCTTCACCGTATACCCATTTATTTAGAATACCTTCCGAGCTTTCTAGGCCTACAATATCGAGAAAACTTTCAAATGTAGTTGCCACCTGTTCTCGATCTTCTGTATCAAGCTTATCAGGATCGATTTGGCTGATTCCATGAGCAAGAACATGTAAAAGTTCTGCCTTAGTTGGCTCATTCTTTTGTTGATAGAGTGCAATAAAAGCTTGTGCAGCATCAGCCACTTTTTGATTCAAACTCATACGTAATGCAGGATTTTGAACCCCTGTATATAGCTGTCCATCTCCAGCAAAATGATCTTGTGTTTTAAAATTTTCTAATTGTTGAATAACAATAGAGTTAGAATTTTGAATGCCCATTTCTGTTTTATTCTCAGTTTCTTGGGCACAACCAACTTGTGAACTTAAGACAGCCATGACTAAAACCAAAAGTTTTTTCATAATTCTATTAATTTTTTATTTAAAGAAAGTAAATATAAACCAATTTAACTATAAATTTCTATTACTTATAAAACTGTATGTACGACCTATTTTATTGTTTTTATAAGGCCCACATATATTCTTGCTTTTAAATTACCCTTCCCATTTTCTAAAAACGAGACAGGTATTTACACCACCAAAACCAAAGCTATTACTCATGACTGTTTTAAGTTCAGTTTCTCTGCTCGTTTGAACAATATCGAACTTTTTAGCTTCTTCGCGCAGTTCGGTAATATTAATACTCGGCGCGATAAAGTTATTTTGCAGCATTAAAATAGAATAAATAGCTTCGTGTACGCCTGCTGCCCCCAAACTATGTCCAGTCATCGACTTGGTCGAACTAAGTGGCGGTACTTTTTCACTACCAAAAGCTCTTTCTATGGCTAATAGTTCTGGAATGTCTCCTGCTGGCGTAGAAGTGCCATGCGTATTGATATAGTCGATGGTTTCTGAGCCGTTTTGTTTTGCTTCTGCGAGTGCCAGTTTGATGCAACGGGTCGCACCTTCGCCACTTGGGGCAACCATATCGACACCGTCACTATTGGCAGCATATCCAACCACTTCTGCCAAAATTTTTGCTCCGCGCTTTTGGGCATGACTTAAAGACTCCAAAATCACCATGCCACCGCCACCAGCGATCACAAAGCCATCGTTATCTTTTGAATATGGGCGGGAAGCCGTTTCAGGCGCATCGTTATATTTAGAGCATAATGCTCCCATCGCATCGAATATTGCCGTTTGGGACCAATGGTCTTCTTCGCCGCCACCAGCCAGCATTAAGTCTTGTTTACCAGAAGCGATTAGGTGAAATGCATAGCCAATTGCATCGGCTGAAGTGGCACAGGCACTCGCGATTGATTGAGATACACCTTTTAGGTTGAAAGCATTTGATAGGTTAGAACTAACCGTATTTGTAAGGTAGCGTGATGCTAAATAAGGTGATACTTCGCTTGCGCCTTTTTCTTTTAAAGTATTCAGCATATCAATGATTGAAGCTGTCGAACTGCCACCTGTTCCTCCAATCACGCCATATTTTGAGTTGTTCGCAATATCACTCACATCAAGCTCAGCATGTTGTAGCGCATCGACCGCCGAGTTGTATGCATACATGGCACAAACACCCATATGTTTTTTTAATTCTGGATCAATATTTTCAAAATCCATTTCGGCTGTGCCGCTGACGTGACTCCGAAAATTCAATTTTGCATAGACATCGTTATAGCGAATGCCTGAGCGACCTGCTTTTAAAGACTCGGTTACTTTCTCTAATGTATTTCCAATACAAGAATTGATTCCCATACCTGTTATTACAACACGTTCCATTTTTATCTCTGTAAAAATAATAAAAATAGATCTTAACAATCAGGTTCTATTTTGGAACTGGCAAAATATTTCTATATTTATTATTTTTTCTAATCAAATATAAATAAAAGTTTAATAATAATTTTATTATTTTAATAAATATATTTAGATTTATTATTAAATCAAAAATATTTTAAATATTAAATTGACGTAATTAAAATCACCGATTATTATCTCGTTGCTGGCCTACATTGCCAGTCGGTTATGACAGACCGCGAATAACAAAGTCGATATGCAAAATTCTTATTTTGTGTGTCGGGAACTCGTTCGCCCCCTTTTTCTCTATGGTAGGGCGGAAGGGGGACACCTTTGTGTGTGCTGGTTCCTTTGTTTCCAGTCTGTCAACCCCCTTTCGTTCTACCACCATAAATTAATTCGCGGTAATCTGGTGGTAGGACTCCATAAATTATAAGGAGTTGACTATGACACTTTTCAAATTTATTCCCTCTCCAATTTAATCATTTTATTTATTTAAAATTTGGGCTTTATATTGCCTAATTTTTTAAATTTATAAAGTATTCTTATTTTAAAAATTTAATTATTTTATTTTCCTTTGTTTATGGGAGGATTAATTATTATCTAAAGATTATTTTAAACCTTAAACCAATTATATTTTATTCCACTCATAGATATAAATAATTATGAGAATAATATGACAATTTATAAATCTATTTTGGCTTTAAGTTTCATTCTAGGTAGTTTGGGTATTTCGGGCTGTAACTTACACACCCAACAGGATTTTGAAAAAATTTGCCTGTCAGGTGGACACACCAAAACTAGTTGTGACTGTATTTATCAGCGACTTGAACAAGCTTACTCCCCTAAGCTCATGCAACGCCTAGAACATGTCAGTTTGCAAAGTCCTGTTCTCCCACAGGACTTTGCCCCTACTTTTTTCAAAGTGATGCAACGGTGTGACAAAAGTAATATGGGCTAAGCGTTTGGCTTAGCTCCTTTATCTCTGTGTTGCAATGGTTTCTTACTTTAAATCAGCGCAAAAGATTAAAGTCTGTTGTGGCGCAGAGGCCTAAAGTTGTTTGGCTAGTTGAGCTTGTATTTAGATTTAATAAATTCAAATAATTCTTTAAAAAGAGGATGCCATTCTTCTGTTGGAGGACTCAAAAAAGAGTGCCAGAAAAAATCAAAAGTTAATCCATTATCGTCTTCACAAAAATGTGACCACGTGTCGTGTAAAGCCTCATCTGTACTACACACAAAAACATGCCAGTCAGGCCCTGCCTCTGAAGGAATATGTTTGCCTAGGTATGATTGAATTTGAGCACTCTTTATTCCAGATTCTTCATAAAGCTCGCGCAAAGCTGCTTGTTCCAATTGTTCTTGGTGTTCCACAGTCCCTTTAACGATTTGAATTCCTGCTAATGGATGTCTAAATACTAAAATTTCCAAGTTATTATTTATTTCTCTGAATACCACAGGAACCACTTTTTCTATTAAAGACATAATCATTTTCTTCTTTAAATTTAATGACATATTATAGAACTTAACTAGAGTGCAAATACATTATTAATGGCCTAAATGCTTAAAATCACACATACCATCTAAAATGCCTTGTACGTTTTAACCTACAAACTTTTAGGGATTTTGCGGATTGGCGACTCCCTACTTTTTTCCTATGATGAGTTCATACAGGAACAGGATGTTCCGGAACACAAAACAACAATAATAGGTTCATGCACTAGGAGCGTGAGATACGACAGGAGTCATATCTAGCAACCAAATACGAAAAAGCTCGACAGGATGTCGGGCTTTTTTTATATCTGCATATTAAGAGATTCTAGGGTTTGAAAATCTCAGGCAGGCTATCAATAAGAATATTAGGAATGTTATTTGGATAAACAATCTCATCTGTTTGGCTTAGCTCTTCAAACGTCCACCAACGACTTTTGCTAATCACAAGCTTTTCATGTTCTGACCAGTTGGCTATATTCACTTCTTCATTTTTAATAAAAACAATAAAAAGCCTTTCATCAGAAATCACAACTTCTGCACTCGGTAGCATCATTTCAAAATTTCGTGTTGCGACATGAGTGCCCACTTCGCTTCTTACTACACCTAACTCTTCATAAAGCTCTCGGCAAGCTGCTTGCTCGAAGGTTTCCCCTTCTTCAAGCCCACCGCCTACGGTTGCCCAATATGATTGACCAGCCAAAGCATCATTTGTATGAGTAAATTGAAATAATAAAATTTGATGATTTTCATTAATCACTAATAGTCTTGAAGATTTTCTAATACGCATTTGATTTTTTCTTGAAGTAACAAGGTGGCTATTATTCATATTCACTTTGAAAAGTTAAATTATTTCTCAATGTACGTTTTAACCTACAAGCTTTTAGGGATTTTGCGGATTGGCGACTTCCCGCTTTTTTCCTATGATGAGTTCATACAGGAACAGGATGTTCCGGAACACAAAACAACAATAATAGGTTCATGCACTAGGAGCGTGAGATACGACAGGAGTCATATCTAGCAACCAAATACGAAAAAGCCCAACAGGATGTTGGGCTTTTTTTATGGTCATTTAAAAATGATGATGAAGCTAATCTATAACGGGCTATGTGCCTGTTCTTGCTTTTTATGGCGTATCCAACGTATTGCCAAAATAACAGCAATAACCACCACAATCGCAACAAGCGCAGGAACTAGCAAAGCTGAAACAGAAAGTAAGATTGCTCCAATCCACTCCCCTGTAGCGACTACAAAATTTCCTAAGCCACCTGTGGTTGCAGTTGAAACACCGCGTGCAGCGACTGTACTCATTTGCACCACACCAGCCGTGCCACCGCCCACAATAATGGCTGCCGCCCAACCTGCGAATTGTGACATTTCACCACTACTCACAGCCATCGTCGCTAACGTACCGGCAATCATAGCCGCAGGGGTTGCGACCGTGTCTAAGGCATTATCGACCCACGGAATATAGTAAGCCGCAACTTCGCACATCGTTGCCACACCTAAAGCCAAGCAAACCGATGGCATGGCTAACCACTCGAAACCTTTTGATGGCTCAAACCATCCCATCATGGTTGCAATGCTCATCACCAATAGCGGCACAAACACGCGAAAACCGCAGGCAGCGCTCAGCCCCACACCAATACATAAACCCAATATTGTTTCCATAAGGTTTCCTTTTTCATGCCCATCGCAGGTCTTGTTATATAAGTCTTATTTTAAACTAACAAAAAGCCCCATCGGGTGACAGGGCTTTTTGTTAAATGCGAACGCAAATATTATTTTACTCTTAACGTTTAAATTCAGTGCAATAGCATTTAGTGCACGGCGGTAAACGATCTGTATTAATTTCTAAAAACACTCTCTGGCCACATTGAGCGCAGAAATAGAAGCCTGTTCCGGGTTTTTCGCCAGCTGTTACCATGATTGTGTTCCTATAATCGTATAGATATTAAACAGGAATATAACCCAGTTAGAGTGATTGTCAATTGTCCATTTCGCCCAATGATGATGGCATAAATGCAAAAAATGTTATTTGTACGATTTATCTTACAAACTTTTAGGGATTTTGCGGATTGGCTGCACCCTGCTTTTTTCCTATGATGAGTTCATACAGGAACAGGATGTTCCGGAACATAAAACAACAATAATAGGTTCATGCATCAGGACGTGAGATACGACAGGAGTCATATCTAGCAACCAAATATGAAAAAGCCCGACAGGATGTCGGGCTTTTTTTATGTAATAACTTATGTATTCGCTGAATCTATAAGACCAATTCTTTTTAGCATTAACTTTCCAAGGGGAGTAATAAATCTATGAGAAATCTGCGGCATCCCCTGTTGATCAAATTGAGGCAATCCTGTTTTTTTATCAATCCGATATTTCGATTTAATCAATCCTAGCCTTTCTAAATGCGATTTATAGCTTTCCTGAATATCTCTCTTCTCTAAAATATTATCATCGACACCAATATATGTTCTAACTGGCTCAATAACGTTTTGATGCTTTTGTCGAAATTCTTCATCGCCATTAATTGTTGGCTCTAAAAAGAAACGCAACCAAATCACTTCTTGATCATTAAGCTCGCCTAATAATCTTAAAACATACTTACTATCTGCATAATTTTTTTCTTCATCTGATATACCATTTGCTACTACGTTTGCAATATATTCTCTTCTTTCGTTAGAGAGTGATCTGGATGCCTGAACAAATCCCTCCTCAATTAGATCCACGATTAATTCATTCTGTTTAGCATTTTCTAATAAATTACTATCAATTTTTTGAACTTTTTCATCCAATAATTTTATATATTGTACTAATCTATCCATTCGCTGGTCAGGAATAATAGCTCCTACAACTTCTGAAAGGATAGAACCAAACCCAGGCACTAAACCTACAATAGCCTTATAAGTTGCAACCCTATGATCTAAAAAATTTGCATCTAAGTTATTATCTTTTTCTATCATGTTATCACCTGAATATATCTATTTCTAATTACTTATAAATTTCAAGACTTATTAATTCCCATAAAAAACCCCATCATTAAGATAGGGCTATTTTGAATAAATTTCAATCAGTTATAGACTAAATATTAAGCCACTTGGCCTTCTAAAAAGTCTTGCGCAAAACGCTGTAATACACCGCCCGCTTCATATACAGAAACTTCTTCTTCTGTATCTAAACGGCAAGTTACAGGCACTTCAAGAATCTCTTCTTTACCATCCGCTGTGGCACGTTCAATCACTAAAGTTAAAGTCGAACGCGGTGCAATATTACCAATCACGCTATAAAGCTCTGTACCATCTAGCTTTAAAGTCTTGCGGTTTACACCCGCTTTAAACTCAAGTGGTAACACGCCCATACCCACCAAGTTAGTACGGTGAATACGCTCAAAACCTTCTGCCACAATCGCTTCAACACCCGCAAGGCGTACACCTTTCGCAGCCCAGTCACGGCTTGAACCCTGACCGTAGTCAGCACCCGCAACAATAATTAATGGCTGTTTACGGTTCATGTAGGTTTCAATCGCTTCCCACATACGCATCACTTCGCCTTCTGGCTCTACACGCGCTTTTGAACCTTGCTTAATAGTACCGTCTGAACGAACTACCATTTCGTTATAGAGTTTCGGGTTAGCAAATGTTGCACGTTGTGCAGTCAAATGGTCACCACGATGCGTTGCATATGAGTTGAAGTCTTCTTCCGGTAGGCCCATTTTATGAAGATATTCACCCGCAGCCGAGTCCATCAAAATCGCGTTTGAAGGCGACAAGTGGTCGGTGGTAATGTTGTCACCCAAAATGGCAAGCGGACGCATGTTCGCTAAAGTACGTGGTGCAGCCAACGCCCCTTCCCAATATGGTGGACGGCGGATGTAAGTACTTTGTGGACGCCAGTCATAAAGCGGACTTTCAGCCTCGACGGTTACGCCTAAGTCAAACATTGGAATGTAGACTTTACGGAACTGTTCAGGCTTCACAGCTTCTTTAACTAATGCATCAATTTCAGCGTCAGATGGCCAAATGTCTTTCAGGTAAATCGGGTTACCGTCTTTATCGTGACCCAAAGCATCTTTTTCGATGTCAAAACGAATCGTGCCCGCGATTGCATAAGCTACGACAAGCGGTGGAGATGCCAAGAACGCTTGTTTTGCATATGGATGGATACGGCCATCGAAGTTACGGTTACCAGACAATACTGCTGTTGCGTACAAGTCACGGTCGATAATTTCTTGTTGAATAACTGGATCTAATGCACCCGACATACCGTTACATGTCGTACAAGCGTAAGCCACAATACCAAAACCAAGTTGCTCTAAGTCTTTTAGAACACCCGCTTCTTCGAGGTAAAGTGCAGCTGCTTTTGAACCTGGTGCAAATGATGATTTCACCCAAGGTTTACGAACTAAACCTAGCTCATTTGCCTTACGTGCCAACAAACCTGCCGCCACGGTGTTACGTGGGTTAGAAGTATTTGTACACGAAGTAATTGCCGCAATAATAATCGCGCCATCTGGCATTAAGCCATCAGAACGGTTTTCAACAACGCCCGCAATACCTTTTTCTTTTAGGTCCGCAGTTGAAACACGTGCATGTGGGTTTGATGGACCAGCAATGTTACGTGTTACTTTTGATAGATCAAAACGAAGTACGCGTGGGTACTCTGCTTTGGTCATGTCAGTTGCCCAAAGGCCAATTTCTTTTGCGTACTGTTCAACCAACGCCACTTGAGCATCTTCACGACCTGTTAGGCGTAAGTAGTCAATCGTGTTTTGGTCGATGTAGAACATTGCAGCCGTAGCGCCATATTCTGGAGTCATGTTCGAAATGGTTGCACGGTCGCCCACAGACATGCTGTCAGCGCCTTCACCAAAGAACTCAAGGTATGCCCCCACCACACGTTCTTTACGTAAAAATTCAGTGAGTGCTAATACGATATCTGTTGCAGTAATACCTGCCTGACGCTGACCTACAAACTCAACACCAATAATGTCTGGCAGACGCATCCAAGATGCACGGCCCAACATCACGTTTTCAGCTTCCAAACCACCAACGCCCACAGAAATTACGCCCAAAGCATCTGTATGTGGAGTGTGTGAATCTGTACCTACGCAAGTGTCTGGATATGCCACGCCATCACGCGCCTGAATCACCGGAGACATTTTCTCTAGGTTAATCTGGTGCATGATGCCGTTCCCCGCAGGGATCACATCGACATTTTTAAATGCTGTTTTAGTCCACTCAATAAAGTGGAAACGGTCTTCGTTACGACGGTCTTCAACAGCACGGTTTTTTTCAAAAGCGTCTGGGTCAGCACCACCGTATTCCACTGCTAAAGAGTGGTCGACAATAAGCTGTGTTGGCACAACTGGGTTGACTTTAGATGGGTCACCGCCTTTGTCGGCAATTGCATCACGCAAACCTGCAAGGTCAACCAATGCAGTTTGACCCAAAATGTCATGACACACCACGCGCGCTGGATACCAAGGAAAGTCCAAGTCCTGACGGCGTTCAATTAACTGCGTTAAATAGGCAGTTAAATTCTCGGCATCGGCACGACGTACCAATTGCTCTGCAAGTACTTTTGAGGTGTAAGGCAGTTTTTCGTATGCGCCTGGCTGAATATCTTCAACGGCTTGACGCACGTCGAAATATTCAAGCTGGGTTCCTGCCAGCGGTTTACGGTATTTTGTGTTCATTAACCACGCTCCGCCAATGGTTTAAATTTGAGGTTTTCAGGGCCTGTGTAGTTCGCGCTTGGACGAATGATCTTGCCGTCTTGGCGTTGTTCGATCACGTGCGCTGACCAGCCTGCTGTACGTGCAATTACGAATAATGGTGTAAACATTGCTGTTGGAACACCCATTAAGTGATAGCTCACAGCACTGAACCAGTCGAGGTTCGGGAACATGTTCTTCGCATCTTTCATCACTGCTTCTAAGCGTTCAGCGATGAGGTACATTTTTGTGTTCTCTTGTGCTTGTGCCAAGTCATGTGCCACTTTTTTGATGACTTCGTTACGTGGGTCAGAAATTGTATAGACAGGGTGACCAAAACCGATCACAACTTCTTTCTTCTCAACACGGCTACGGATGTCTGCTTCTGCTTCGTCTGCGTTGTCGTAACGTTGTTGAATGACAAATGCAACTTCATTCGCACCACCATGTTTAGGTCCGCGAAGCGCACCAATACCACCTGTAATTGCCGAGTACATGTCAGAGCCTGTACCTGCAACCACACGTGACGTAAATGTAGATGCGTTGAATTCGTGCTCAGCATACAAAATGAGTGATGTATGCATTGCTTCAATCCACTCTTCAGATGGTTTTTCACCATGAAGTAAGTGCAAGAAATGCGCTGCAATTGAGTCGTCATCCGTTTCAACTTCAATACGACGACCGTTGTTGCTGAAGTGATACCAATACAACAACATTGAACCTAGGCTTGCCATTAATTTATCAGCAATATCTTTTGCGCCCGCTTCGTTGTGGTCTTCGTGTTCTGGAGTTAAACAACCAAGAACTGAAACACCTGTACGCATTACATCCATTGGGTGTGCAGACGGTGGCAATTGCTCAAGTGCAGTTTTAAGTGCTGCTGGTAAGCCACGAAGTGCTTTTAATTTTGCTTTATATGCTTTGAGTTCAGCTTTGTTTGGTAATTTGCCATGTACGAGCAAGTGAGCAACTTCTTCAAACTGGCTGCCCACTGCAAGGTCAAGAATGTCATAGCCACGATAGTGCAAGTCGTTACCACTACGTCCTACCGTACAAAGTGCTGTGTTGCCTGCAACTTGTCCGCTAAGTGCAACTGATTTTTTTGGTTTGAAGCCTGTTGTTGTTTCATTTGAGCTCATAAGATTGTCCTTTCCTATCTATCTGAATTTATTTATTAAACACGACGGATTCGTACCGTTTTCACTTCTTATTTCTTTTTAGCAAATGCGTTGTCTAAGTAATCTTCAAACGCATAGTAATTAATACGTTCATATAACTCTTTACGCGTTTGCATAATATCAACCACGTTCTTTTGTGTACCTTCTTTACGCAAGGTTTCATACACAGTTTCGGCAGCTTTGTTCATCGCGCGGAAAGCAGAAAGTGGGTAAAGCGCAAGGCTTACATCGGCAGATGCTAACTCTTCAGTGGTAAACAGTGGTGTAGAACCAAACTCGGTAATGTTTGCCAAAATTGGTGCGCCAGTTGTCTGAGCAAATTGCTTGTACATATCAAGCTCAGTAATTGCTTCAGGGAACAACATGTCTGCGCCTGCCTCAATATAGGCACCTGCACGGTCAATTGCAGCTTGCAAACCGTCTACAGCCAAGGCATCAGTACGTGCCATAATTACGAAGCTATCATCACCACGTGCATCAACCGCAGCCTTAATACGGTCAACCATTTCTTCTTGAGTCACAATGGCTTTGTTCGGACGGTGACCACAACGTTTTGCGCCCACTTGGTCTTCAATGTGCATTGCCGCAGCACCGAACTTGATGAGTGCTTTTGTGGTACGCGCAATGTTAAATGCAGAAGCACCAAAACCTGTGTCAGCATCGACCAATAATGGAAGATCACATACATCGGTAATACGGCGTACATCGGTTAACACATCATCAAGGTTACTGATTCCCAAATCAGGTAAGCCTAAAGAACCAGCGGCTACACCACCACCTGATAAGTAAATCGCTTTATAACCTGCACGTTTTGCCAAAAGTGCATGATTGGCGTTAATGGTTCCAACCACTTGTAATGGCTTTTCTTGGGCTACGGCATCGCGAAATAGCTGACCTGCGGATTGTTTAGCCATTGTTATATTCTCCTTGTGCTTGTAGCAGTGTTTGCTCAATAATTTTGTAAGAAGCATTGATATGTCGATGCATCAGCAGCTCGGCAAGTTCACCATCGCCTTCTGCAATTGCATCTAAAATACGGATATGTTCGTCCCAAGCTTTGCTCGGACGATCGGGTGTGTTTGAAAACTGAATTCGGTACATACGGATGAGGTGATAAAGCTCATCGCACAGCATTTTTTCTAGGGTTTTATTGCCACTACTTTTAATAATGCAGTAGTGAAAATCGTCCTGCCCTTCTTGCAAGTAATATCCTTTACCTGCTTTAAAGTTTTCATCTTCAGCATGCATACGCAATACATCACGCAATGCCAAGATTTGCTTTTTATCAATATGCTGTGCAGCAAGTTTGCAAGCCAAACCCTCTAAAGAAGCACGAATCTGGTAAAGCTCTTTAAACTGTTGCAAGGATAACGAAACCACGCGTGCGCCCACATGTGCAGTGCGCTCAACTAATTTTTGGCCTTCAAGGCGATGAATCGCTTCACGCAAAGGTCCACGGCTAATGCCATAAGTCCGTGCCAGTTCAGGTTCAGATATTTTGCTACCTGCCGGAATTTGACCCAAAACAATAGCCGTCTGTATTTGTTTAAATACATTCTCGGTCAGTGTTCTACCCTGACTTTGTAGAGGCTCTGGTGCGAAGGTCAAATCTTGCATATTGTCGACAATTTTTAATCAATTATGGCTTTTATAGCGGTATGAATGAAAAAAATCAAGGTGATTGTTGACACTTCGGAGAACGCATCAGGTCAATTTTTATAGATTGACCTCTTATTTCACCTTATATTTAGACTATTACACCGCCTATCTATTAGTATTTATAAAACAAAGATTTAATATAAATTTATCTATAGTTTTATAGTTCTTTCTCAAGTGTTTTTTGGGCGCTAAACTTTTGTTTCAAACTTTAGTCTACAACCCATGTATGACAGTAAGATTGTAGACAATCTGTTGGAATGAAATCATGAGTTATAAATTAGTATCTATTTACCGTAATTTCTTTTAAATCTTTTTTATCGTTTCTTCTGGAAAATATCGATATTAGTGAAATTATCTGGTGCTTCACAGTAGCTTTATTGGTACATTATTGAGCATCGACATAGATGTAATGTATTTTTCGAGACAGAAAAAACTTAACTCTATGCATATTGTTGAATGAAAGGACTTTTTTGATGTTTCAACATATCCCCCCATACGCAGGCGACCCAATTCTCTCTTTAATGGAACAGTTCAATGCTGATACTCGTTCTGAAAAAGTAAACTTGAGTATTGGTCTTTACTATAACGAAGACAGTATTGTTCCTCAGTTAGAGACCATTATTGAGGCGCAAAAGCGTATTGAGCCTAAGAACGGTAAAACCAAACTTTATTTGCCAATGGAAGGCTTCAAACCTTACCGTGAAGCAATTCAAGCACTTTTATTTGGTGCAAACAGTCCAGCAGTTAAAGCGGGCCGTGCTGTAACTATCCAAACGCTTGGTGGTTCAGGTGCATTGAAAGTTGGTGCTGACTTCTTAAAAACTTATTTCCCAAATTCAGATGTTTGGGTAAGCCAACCAACTTGGGATAACCACGTTGCGATTTTCAATGGCGCTGGCATCAAGACTCATTTCTACCCATATTTCGATAACGAAACTCGTGGTGTAGATTTTGACGGTATGTTGTCTACGCTTAAAACTTTGCCTGAGCAAAGCATTGTGTTGTTACACCCATGCTGCCATAACCCAACGGGTGCTGACTTAAACCCAGCGCAATGGGATCAAGTGATTGCGGTATTAAAAGATCGTAACCTTATTCCTTTCCTAGACATCGCTTACCAAGGTTTTGGCGATGGTATGGAAGAAGATGCGTATGCAATCCGTGCTTTAGACCAAGCTGGTCTAAACTTCATTGTGAGCAACTCGTTCTCTAAAATCTTCTCTTTATATGGCGAGCGTGTTGGCGGCTTAACTTTCGTATGTGACGATGCAGAAGCTGCTCAGTGCACATTCGGTCAGTTAAAAGCAACTGTACGCCGTATTTACTCTAGCCCACCGACAACAGGTGCATGGTTAGTTGATGAAGTGTTAAATGACGCTGAACTTAACCAACAATGGCAAGGTGAAGTGAAAGAGATGCGTGAGCGTATTATTAAAATGCGTAGCATCTTGAAAGATGAACTTACTAAAGCATTACCAGACCGTGACTTTAGCTACCTTGTAAACCAAAAAGGTATGTTCAGTTACACAGGTCTAACTGCTGAGCAAGTTGATATCTTGCGTGAAGAATATGCAATCTACTTAGTACGTAGTGGTCGTATTTGTGTAGCAGGTTTAAACATGAACAATGTTTACACTGTTGCTAAAGCAGTTGCTGAAGTGCTTGCTAAATCAACAGAAGCAGCATAAAACAGCTTTAAAAGAAAAGGCGCTTCGGCGCCTTTTTTTTATATCTCTAACTTAAGATTTAGCTTTGCCCCAATACTTAAGTTTTGAAGTGTGTCCAATACCCACATTAAAGCTATTGGTTGGGTCCAGTTTTTGGTAAAAATTCGCTAAAGCAGGTTTGGCAATATAGAGATGTCCAACATTATGCTCTGCCGGATACTCAGCACGGCGCGCATCCAGCAACTTCCACATTTGATGTTCCATTTCTAATGGGTCATTGCCCTTTTTAAGAATATAGTCCTGATGAAAAACATGGCAAAAGAAATGCCCATAATAGAGTTTATGGATAATATTCTTTTCCATCTCGGCGGGTAGTTGTTCCACCCATTCTCGGTCATTACGGCGTAAAGCAATATCTAGCGCCACAATATCTTCCACTTCACTACGGTGTGTATCTCGATAACGAATTGCAGCTCCTGCAATCGCAAAGCGGTGTAAGAAAGCTTTTCGGCCTTCCTCTTCACTACATACGAAATAGCTACCTGACTGATGCACTGCAAAATATTCTTTTAAAAACTGCTCGGTCTGAGCTTTTGAATTATTTTCAACACGCAGCACTAAATGATGCTCATAAAGGTCTCGATATTCCGTCATGCGCTTTGGCAAATGGCTTGGTAAAAAGAACGTAATGGCCTGTAAAATATGATCAGTTAAGCCTTTTATTTTAAATCTTTCTAAAAAGCCATCGACTTTATCTTTCATGGCGAAGGCTTTTGGAACATTGGCTGTTCCGAATTTCTCAATGAACAAGAACGTGTCTTTTCCATACTTTTCACCAATCAAGTAAGCATCGCGGTGAATATACTCACCTGCGATCGGCAAGCTTGGCAGTGAGGTAAGTAAATAACGGCGTATAGCTGTTAAATCGTCTGCATCATTACTGCCAATATAAAACACATTACTTTCTACTTTTTCATAAGTATCAAGGCGCACAGCAAACACACAGACTTTACCCGCCGAACCAGATGCTTCAAATAAACGTGACGGGTCAGCATTAAAACGTGCTGGTGAATCTTCATCGACTTGCGTCACATCGTGGGCATAGCGATGATCCGAGGCCTGCTTTTCACCATCATCTAAAATATCTACAGGTTGGTATTGCTGTTTCTCTAATCGAGTCAAAATTTCTTCGGGTGTTGAGCCTAAATTCACACCCAAATGGTTCACCAGTTCTAATTGACCAGTAGCATTCACCTGAGCATATAACGCTAGTTCAGTATATGCAGGACCACGGCGTACCAATGCACCGCCAGAGTTGTTACACACACCGCCGAGGACTGATGCGCCAATACATGATGAACCAATCACCGAATGCGGTTCACGGTCATAACCTTTTAAAATTTGCTCTAAATTGTCTAAAGTCGCACCCGGTAAACAAATGACTTGCTTACCCTCGTGAATGACTTGAATGCCCTTTAATCGACGGGTACTCATGACTAAAACAGGACGGTCATAGTCATCACCATATGGCGTTGAACCACCGGTAAGCCCTGTATTTGCGGCCTGCATAATCACCACACAATCTGCATCAATTGCAGCTTGGAGTACCTGCCATTGCTCTAGCAATGTGCCTGGCACCACTACAGCAAGCACTTTCCCCTCACCAAAACGACGACCTTGGCGGTACTGACGTGTGCTTTGATCGTCGGTCAAAACATGTGAACGCCCTACAATATTCTGTAAACGTTCAATCACTGCTTGAGGAGAAAATGTTTGCATGATGGTTTCCTTTTGGTCATCCATACCACATAGTTTTTTTAAATCAGAAAAACTCGACGGAGTTTTTCCGTTTAGAACTAATATTTAAAGTAGCTAATTCCATTACTTTTGTTTTGGCAAAAGTAATCAAAACCATTGTCACTTACAGAACCTGTTCGCTATATCCATTTTTCAAGTTATATTGCAAAAACAAAACCTTGCTCATACTACGCAGGCTGTAAGTGACGCTTAGCACCAGCAGCTAATCTCTAGGTGTTAGATTTAATTCAAATTGGCTACGCGTTGGCGGCAAGGATGCCGCCTGTTGAGCAACCGTACAAGGAAGTACTGTTTGCTCAACAAAAGGTTTTTGGTTACTTTTGACCTTTCAAAAGTGACAAATGCCTATACGCAAAACATTAGCAAATCACCAAATTTTAAGGCTGTGCTTACTGCTTCACTTAAAAAATTATTTCTTAAAAACCTTGCTTCATCGCCTGTACTAAACAATCCGCATTAATATCCTGAATCGACTTAGCACCCGTGAGCGTCATCGCAACACGCATTTCCTTATCAATCAAATCAAGCAAGTTAGACACACCTTGCCCACCTGCTGCTGCCAAGGCATACACAAACGCTCGGCCAAGTAACACTGTATCGGCACCGAGTGCCAACATACGCACCACATCTAGACCATTACGAATACCAGAGTCTGCCAAAATCGCTAAGTCACCTTTAACAGCATCAGCAATTGCAGGCAATGCACGAGCAGATGACATCACGCCATCTAACTGACGACCACCATGATTCGACACCACAATGCCATCCGCACCAAAACGCACAGCATCTTTGGCATCTTCTGGGTCTAAAATGCCTTTAATCACCATCGGGCCATCCCAAAATTCACGGATCCATTCAAGGTCTTTCCATGAAATAGATGGGTCGAAGTTTGAACCCAACCAGCCAATATAATCTTCAAGCCCAGTCGGTTTACCTAAATATTTAGAGATATTGCCCAAGTCGTGCGGACGTCCCATTAAACCAACATTCCACGACCAATGCGGATGGAACATGGACTGCATATAACGGCGCATCGCAGCGTTTGGACCACTCATACCTGAGTGTGCATCACGGTAACGAGCGCCTGGCACAGGCATATCTACGGTAAACACAAGTGTTGAACAGCCTGCTGCTTTTGCACGTTCCAAAGCATTACGCATAAAACCACGGTCGCGTAATACATAAAGCTGGAACCACATTGGTCGGCTAATTGCAGGTGCAACTTCTTCAATCGGACAGACCGAAACCGTTGAAAGCGTAAATGGAATACCCTTTTTATCGGCTGCCATCGCGGCTTGAACTTCACCACGGCGCGCATACATGCCTGTTAAACCGACAGGAGCCAACGCAACTGGCATCGATAAAGTTTCATTAAACAGTTTTGTCTCTAAACTTAACGCTGACATGTCATTGAGCACACGTTGACGCAATGCAATTTCTGACAAATCTTGTACGTTACGCTTTAAGGTATGTTCCGAATACGCTCCACCATCAATGTAATGAAATAAAAACGGGGGTAAGCGACGCTGTGCCGCAGCACGATAATCATTGCCAGAAGAAATAATCATTTTGAATCAACTCTATTTAAACGGTTTGCACGTTTCTGGCGAGCTTCGTCTTCATCCAGAGAACGCACATGATTAATCACAAATTCAATATGACCGCAGACAGCTTGGCGTGCGGCCTCGGGATCTTTACGATCGATCGCATCCATGACCTGAAAATGCTGCTCACTCAGCAAGTCACTATTTATTGGATCGTTATAAACTTTTTTACGCCCTAACAAGACGTTGTATTGCAGTAAATCAAACAGACTACGCATCATTTGAATCAGCACCACATTGTGAGATGCTTCTGCAATCGCTAAGTGGAATTCTGCATCTGCCACCGCAGCCTGCGCTGAGTCACCCGCATTTTGATGGCGACTAATTTCATTAAAATAATGATGAATTTTGGCGCGGTCTTCAGGTGTTGAACGTAATGCGGCATACCACGCAGTACCCCCCTCAAGTAATAACCGCGCCTCTTGTACATCAAAACGGTACAACGGATCTTCTTCAATCAGGTTGCTAATCGGGTTCACAATGAGTTGCTGTGGCCACTGTTCAGGTAACTGCTGAATATAAGTCCCATCTCCACGGCGGCTAATAAGCACACCTTGACTATTGAGCTGTTGAATCGCTTCACGCAAAGAAGGACGAGAAACCCCTAAGCTTATTGCAAGCTGGCGCTCGGCAGGCAAACGGTCACCTTTTCTCATGTGACGCTCTTCAATTAATGCCTGCAATTTCATGACCACTTGATCGGAGATTCTCATCGCGTTTCCTTCACTGGAGTTATGGAATCATCCACGGAACAAGATAAGCCTGAACCGTAATAATGATGCCAACAAAGACAGTGAATATGATGCTATGTTTTACCGTGAAACGGAACAAGTCAGATTCTTTTCCAACCAAGCCTACTGCTGCGCAAGCAATTGCAATCGACTGTGGAGAAATCATCTTACCTGTCACACCACCACTGGTATTCGCTGCTACAAGCAATACTTCTGGAATACCAATCTGCTGAGCAGTGGTCGCTTGTAATGCGGAGAACAAAGCATTTGAAGATGTATCTGAACCCGTAAGAAACACACCAAGCCAACCTAAGAATGGTGAAAAGAAAGTAAAAGCATGACCCGTATGCGATAGAGCCAAAGCTAAAGTTGCAGATAAACCTGAATAGTTCGCAATAAAAGCAAAAGACAACACCATACCAATTGAGTAAATCGGTGTTTTTAACTCATTTAGCGTTTCACCAAAGGTCGTTACTGCCTCACTCGCTTTCATTTTCAAGAAAATAGCAGTGATGATTGCAGCAATAAAAATTGCAGTACCTGTCGCAGAGAACCAGTCAAACTTATAAATCGCTTCATATGGCTTCATCTCTGAGACAATCGGCGGCATTTTTTCGACTAATTTATGCAAATACGGCACTTCAAGTTTAAAAATTAAATGTTCCAGTGCACCATCTTTTGCAAATAATGCTTTAAACGGCTTAACACTCCAGATGGTTACCATCACTGTTAAGATGGCAAATGGAGACCATGCCTTAGCAATTTTCCCAATACTATAACGCTGAATCGTTGTAGGTTGTTGAGTTAGCGTTTGACCAGCTTCAGGTTCAGGTTCAAAACGGAAAATATGTTTTGGTTTCCAGAAACGGAACAACACAGTCAGGCTGACCAATGAAGCAATTGCCGCTGTAATATCCGGTAATTCAGGACCAATAAAGTTAGATGTTAGATATTGTGCAATCGCAAAAGCGCCACCACCCACCAACACCGCAGGCCAAGTTTCCTTAACACCACGCCAGCCATCCATAATCGCCATAATCCAGAACAGCACAATCAGCGTTAAAAACGGCAACTGACGTCCAACCATCTGGCTAATTTCCATGGTATCTACACCAGAAACCTGCCCCGCCACAATAATTGGAATACCCATCGCACCAAATGCAACTGGCGCAGTATTCACAATCAAACATAAGCCTGCAGCGTAAAGTGGTTTAAAACCTAAACCAACCAGTAATGCAGCGGTAATTGCGACAGGAGCACCAAAACCGGCAGCACCTTCAAGGAACGTACCAAAAGCAAAGCCAACCAGTAACATTTGTAGGCGCTGATCTTCAGTAATTGACAAAATGCTTGAGCGAATCACCTCAAACTGGCCTGTTTTTACCGAAATTTTATATAGAAAGACTGCCCCAATAATAATCCATGAAATTGGCCATAGACCGTAGAAGAAACCATAAATAATGGACGCAAAGGCCATTTGACCCGGCATTTGATAGAAAAAGAGAGCGATCAACAATGCAATAATGACTGTGCCCGTACCCGCAATACTGCCTTTTAAACGAAAAACCGCCAAGGCCAAAAAGAAGAAAATAATCGGGATTAATGCAACCGCACTGGACAGCCAAATATTATTTAAAGGGTCATAAAGTTGTTGCCACATATTGAGCATTGTCATCTCCTTGAAATGCTGGGGCGAATTTTTTGTACCTTAAAATTTTAAACATTTAACACAATTGGTATGACCAATTAAAATTTAAGTGCAAATGTTATTCCTTAAACCGCAGATCGCATCATAAACACGAACATTAGCAAGTTCAAGCATTAAATAATCATCATAATTGGTATGACCAATAGTACCAAGTAAAATCAAGCTATTTATAATTCATAAATTTATTTATTAGACTAAAGTCGTAAAAAATTATTCTTATAAATTTAGACCTGCCTTACAGAAATGAAGCGTAAAACTTGAATATAAAAACTATAAACATAACCATTTATTGAGAAATGTATAATAATACTCAAAACTCAAATCATTTGTATTGAACTGGATAATGACTACTTTAACGTGTTTTAAAGCCTATGATATCCGAGGTAAACTCGGCACCGAATTGAATGAAGAAATTGCCTATAAAATTGGCCGCGCTTACGGACAAATCTATAAACCAAAGACTGTGGTTGTGGGTTGCGATATTCGCCTAAGCAGTGAGGCTTTAAAACAAGCGACCATCCACGGTTTAAATGATGCGGGTGTGAATGTTCTTGATTTGGGCATGACAGGTACTGAAGAAGTTTACTTCGCCGCTTTCCATTTAGATGTACAAGGTGGTATTGAAGTTACCGCGAGTCATAACCCAATGGACTATAACGGTATGAAACTGGTACGAGAAAATGCTCGTCCAATTAGTGCAGATACGGGTTTAAAAGAAATTCAGGCTTTAGCAGAAACAGATCACTTTGAAGAAGTTAGTCAAAAAGGCACAACTCAAAGTTATAACATTTTACCTGAGTTCGTTGATCACTTAATCACCTACATTGAACCTGCAAAAATCCGTCCCCTTAAATTGGTGGTAAACGCAGGTAATGGGGCTGCGGGTCATGTCATTGATGCCATTGAAGCAAAATTTAAAGCGCTCAATATTCCTGTTGAATTTATTAAAATTCATCATGAAGCAGATGGTACTTTCCCAAATGGTATTCCCAACCCAATTTTAATTGAAAACCGTGACAGTACCCGAAATGCAGTACTTGAACATCAAGCAGATATGGGTATTGCTTGGGATGGCGACTTTGACCGCTGCTTCTTGTTTGATGAAAAGGGTCAGTTCATTGAGGGCTACTATATTGTTGGCCTATTGGCTCAAGCTTTCTTGATTAAGCAACCTGGCGAAAAAATTGTTCATGACCCACGTTTAGTGTGGAATACGTTTGATATTGTCGATGAATATAAAGGTGTTGCAGTACAGTCAAAATCTGGTCATGCCTTCATTAAAGATGTCATGCGTGAACATAATGCCGTATACGGCGGCGAAATGAGTGCCCATCACTACTTCCGTGACTTTGCTTACTGCGACAGCGGCATGATCCCGTGGTTACTCACCGTTGCTCTACTCTCGGAAACTGGGCAATCCCTCTCAACCCTCGTTGAAAATATGATTACCAAGTTCCCTTGTAGCGGTGAAATCAACTTTAAAGTGGCTGATACACAGACCACTATTCAAAAGATTTTCGATTTCTATGCTGATCAAAACCCACAAATTGACCGTACCGATGGTGTAAGTCTGGACTTTGGCGCATGGCGTTTTAATGTACGTGCGTCAAACACAGAGCCATTGCTACGTTTAAACATCGAAAGCCGTGCAGACCGTCAAGCCCACCCTATGCAACATTATGTAGATGAGTTGACAGGATTGATTCAAGGCTAATCCATAATAAAAAAGGAGCGATTCGCTCCTTTTTTATTGGTATTTAATTATATCCATTAGGATTTTTTTTCTGCCAGTTCCAGCTATCCTTGAGCATATCCTCTAAACTATATTGCGGTTGCCAACCCAACTCTGCAACTGCACGGCTATTGTCTGAAAAAGAAGTCGCAACATCGCCAGCTCGACGTGCTACAAACTCAAAGGCTACAGGTATGCCATTAACTTGTTCAAATGTGTCTTTAACTTGCAAAACAGATGAACCATTACCTGTGCCGATATTCCATGCTCGGCAACCCTTCGACTGTAAACGGTTATTTAGAGCACACAAATGCGCATTCGCTAAGTCAACCACATGAATATAGTCACGTACACCAGTGCCATCTACTGTGTCATAGTCATTGCCATAAATGGACAATTTTTCACGGCGACCCACAGCCACTTGAGTCACATACGGCATTAAATTATTTGGAATACCTTGTGGATCTTCACCAATACGTCCACTCTTATGTGCACCGACTGGGTTAAAATAACGAAGCAATGCGATTGACCATTCTGGATTAGACGCTGACAACTTTTGCAATAATTGTTCAACAATCAACTTAGTATAACCATAATTGTTACTTGGCATACCTGTTGGCATATCTTCGTTTAGTGGAGAAGTATTGGCTTCATCATATACAGCAGCAGACGAACTAAACACTAGTGTATAAACTTTAGCCTTTACCATCGATTTAACCAGTTGAATGCTACCTGCAATATTATTATCAAAATAAATGAGCGGTTTTTCTTGGCTTTCACCAACCGCTTTTAAACCTGCGAAGTGAATAACAGCATCAATTGAATGGGTCTGAAAAACACGATCAAGCTCACCGGCGTTACGAATATCGCCTTGCACAAAAGCTAAACTTTTTTGGGTGATATCTTGAACTCTATTTAAAGACTCTTCTGAACTATTTGAAAGATTATCAAAAACAACGACCTCATGCCCTGCATCCAATAACTCGATACAAGTATGGGAACCTATATAACCTGCGCCACCAGTGACTAGAATTTTAGCCATCTACCTTTCCTAACAATATTTTAATTAACCCGCGTGTCGAGGCATCAAGTTTTGAAAAATCATTTTGAATACCATTTAAAATCGGAAGTAGCTGATCAGCAATCTGCTTACCTTTTTCAACACCCCATTGATCAAACGGATTAATGTTCCAAATCACAGACTGAACAAATACTTTATGCTCATATAAAGCGATCAGCATTCCTAGATTATACGGGTTTAATTCTTTCAATAATAATGTAGAACTGGGTTGGTTACCTTCATATTGCTTATAAATTGGTAAATTCTCTAATTCCGTCGAGTCTAAAGCTTCATTACCAAAGGCTAGTAATCTTGATTGTGCTAAACAGTTTGAAAGTGCAAGATGATGTTGTTCGACCAGAGCTTCTGCATTTTCAACATAGGTAAAATGATCTGCATTATAACGTTGGACTGGGGCAATAAAGTCACAACTTACAGCTTGCGTTCCTTGGTGTAACAACTGATAGAAAGCATGCTGGGCATTGGGTCCAACCTCGCCCCATATAATAGGGCAAGTGTCTAACTCAACCTTTTGTCCATTGCGCTGTACAGATTTACCATTAGATTCCATTTCAAGCTGCTGCAAGTACGTAGCAAAATATTTTAAACGCCCGTCATAAGGTAATACGGCATGAGTCTGAATATTTAAAAAGTTATTATTCCAGATTCCTAACAGTGCCATCAAAACCGGAATATTTTGATCAAAACTTGTATTTTGAAAATGCTCATCGACTGCATGAGCCCCTGCTAAAAGTTCCTTAAATCCTTCAATACCAATCGTCAAAGCAATAGGCAAACCAATACAAGACCATAGTGAATAGCGGCCACCTACCCAATCCCATAACAGTAATTGGTTTTCAGGCGCGATTCCCCATTCTGACATTTTGTCAGCTTTTGTAGATATACCAATAAAGTGACTTTTTAATACACGAGCATGTGTTCCTAAGACTTTTTCAAGCCACTGACGCACTGTTTGAGCATTTGATAAAGTATCAATCGTACCAAAAGACTTAGATGAAATAATAAATAAAGTTGTTTCAGGACGAAGTTGATGGAGTAACTCAGATAACTGACTACCATCCATAGTCGAAACAAAGTGAACATTTAAAGGCTTAGCCGTTTTCACCTTGAAATCAGACAACGCATGAGTAACCATTTGCGGTCCTAAATCAGACCCCCCCACACCAATATTCACAACGTCTTGAATCACCTCACCAGTTGAACCACGATATTGCCCTGCATGGATTTTTTCCACTAAGGCATACATACGTTGTAACTGGCTATGAACTTGTTCTGTTAAGTCTGGAAACTTTGAATAGTCAACCGGTAAACGCAATGCCCAGTGCATTGCTTCGCGTTGCTCAGTACAGTTAATTTTAGCTTGTGAAAAAAGACGATTAATCCATTCAGTTAAGTTTTTAGTATTCGCAAGCGCTACTAATTGTTCCAAGATATCTTTAGTTAAGCGGTGCTTACTATAATCAAAAAATAATTGATCAAATTTAACAGAATAATTTTGAAAACGATCAGGCTCTAAAGCAAATAGCTCTTTTATATGTAATTTCGAGTTTTTTTCACTTAAAGTTTGCAGATGAGCTAAAGGCGAGACTAATTCCATTGGAAATTGCTCAATTGATTTACTCATAAGCGACCTACTCCTTCATAAGCAAAACCTTTCGCCTTTACATAAGCAGGATCATAAATATTACGCCCATCTAAAATTAAAGGATGCTTCATTAATTGTTGTAGTTGCTTAAAGTCAGGACTCCAATATTGCTTCCATGCAGTGACTAGACATAGTGCATGAGCATCTCGTACCGCTTCATATTGATCGGTACATAAAATTAAATCTTCACGATGCCCATAAGCTGCTGCTATTTCATCTAAAGCTTGAGGATCATGCAGACGTACGATTACACCCTGTGCCCATAATGCAGCTAATAAAATATGAATCGGTGAATTATGTATATTTGAAGTGTTCTCTTTAAAGGAAGCACCCCAAATCGCAACTGTTTTGCCATTTAGACTACAGTGATAATAATTCCATAACTTACGGAATAAAATTTCTTTCTGCTGCTCATTAATAGCCCAAACTTGTTCCAGAAGGCGGCTTTTTGTTCCAGTTTCAGACACAGTGCTCGAAAGTGTTAAAATATCATGTGAAAAATTCTCACCGCCAAATCCTACGCCTGGTGATAAGTATGTAGCGCCAATACGTGTGTCAGCAGCTATACCATGCTTTACATTCGCAATATCAATGCCTAACTTTTCAGCGACCATAGCCAAGTCATTCATATAACTAATGCGGGTAGCCAACATGCCTGAAATACTGAGTTTAGTGAACTCAGCATCTAAAATCGGCATAAATAAATATTGGTAACTAAATTGGAAAAAAGGACGCAATAACTCCTGCATAGTTTCACTTGCATCTCTAGATTCCACACCGATAATGACATGTTTTACATTCAATACACTATTAATAGCATTACCTTCCTGAATCACATCAGGAAAGTAAACCCACTCATCTTTTGGCAAATGCTGTTTTAATTTTTCTGTACCGTGCAAACCAAAAGTAGAACCATTAATCATTAACCGTGGGTGAACAATTGGTCTTTCACTCAATTTTTCAACCGTTTTTAACGCAAGTTCAATTTGTGTTGGGCTAAAACAGAATAAATAAACTTCAATATCTAAAGGAATCTCAGAAAAAGGGCTCTCTTTTAAGAAACCCGCTTTTCGCTGCTTATTTAAATAATTATTTACGTCTTGATCTTGATACGAAAGTACAGAAATATTTTCTTCACAGGTGACACTTGTACACCAGTAAATTTGATTACCATATTCAGCTAATAACGCTGCCATCACGCCGGCATGTAACGTTGTTCCAAATACTGCGATTTTCATTGCACACCTGATTTTTTCGTATTTTATAGATTTCTCTTCCCTTTACAGGAAGAGAATATACTGCTCAGCTACTATATTCAGTAGTTTTTACAAATGCTTAAGCAGAACTACAAAACTTTATAATTTAAGTTCTTGAATCAGCTGTTTAAATTCCAATCCCAACTTAGAGTGTGCAATACCATAGTGTAGTACAGCTTTCAAATAGCCAAGCTTGCTGCCACAGTCAAAAGTTTGGCCTTGCATCCGATAGGCTTCAACGGTATCAGTTTCTTGAAGCATCGCAATAGCATCAGTTAACTGTATTTCATTGCCCGCACCTTTGGGTGTATTTTCCAAAAGCTGCATAATCTTAGCAGGTAAAATATAACGCCCCACCACGGATAAATTAGAAGGCGCAGAACCTATAGCAGGCTTTTCGATAATTCCCTGCATAGCAATACTTTCACCCTCATTCGGGCTCTGCTTCACATCAACAATTCCATATTGATCTACAAGATGATCTGGTACTGCCTCAACCATGATTTGAGCAGCTTGACTTGCTTCATAGCGAGCAATCATACGCGATAGATCATTTTTCCCTGAGTTATCTTGAACCAATACATCTGGTAACAACACAGCAAAATCATCTTGCCCAACAATACTTTTTGCACATAAAACAGCATGCCCCAAACCCAAAGGTTGAGGCTGCCTTACACTTACCACACTCACATGAGATGGAATAATCTGTGTAATTTCTTCAAGTAAATCGAACTTTTTCTTTTGCTCTAGAGTCGTTTCTAATTCAAAGTTTCGATCAAAATAATTTTCAATTGATGCCTTAGATGAATGAGTTACCAAAATAATTTGCTCAATTCCAGCCTCTACAGCTTCACGCACTACATATTCAATTGCAGGACGATCTACCACTGTGACCATTTCTTTGGGAATTGACTTACTTGCTGGTAAAAAACGTGTACCTAATCCAGCTACAGGTAAAACTGCCTTTTTAATCACAGATTCACTCTCTAATTAACCATAATATCTTTACTACGTTTATAACCATCGACATAGTACTCGAGTTGACAAAGAGCCCAATCAATATCTTTTTGAACCGCAGTCATATTATTAACCCGCTCAAAAACTTCTTGAATCTCTGTAAGAGGATAAAACTTTTCAAATGATCGAAGAATTCTACTGTGCTCGGTGTATTCAGTATTTTCTTGATCAATTAATAATTCTTCATAAAGTTTTTCACCTGGGCGCAATCCGCTGTAGTGAATTGCGATATCCCCTTGCTCTGAGTCTTGTTCACGCACAGTTAGACCACTTAAAGAAATCATTTGTCGAGCTAAATCCTGAATACGGACAGGTTCACCCATATCAAGTAAAAAGACATCTCCACCTTTACCTAGGGCACCAGCTTGAATAACTAACTGAGATGCTTCAGGAATCGTCATGAAGTAGCGCGTTACATCTGGATGAGTCACAGTAATAGGACCACCTTTTGCAATCTGATTTTTAAATAAGGGAACTACAGAGCCTGAAGACCCTAATACATTACCAAAACGTACAATACTAATTTGAGTCCGTTGCTGGGCTTCAGCCATTGCCTGACAATAAAGTTCGGCCATGCGTTTTGATGCACCCATAACATTGGTCGGACGTACTGCTTTATCAGTCGAAATTAAAACGAATGTCTCAACACCCTTTTTCACAGCTGCATTTAAACTATTCGCTGTTCCAATCGCATTGTTCTTGAGGCCAGCAATAGGGTTACATTCTACTAAAGGTACATGTTTATAGGCAGCGGCATGATAAACAGTCTGTACACTATATTGCTCAATAATACGCTCTAATTTTTGTTGATCCTGAACAGTACCTAAAATTGGAACAATCTCACATTGAGCGCTTAGACGTAATTCTCTATCTATGCTGTAAAGAGCAAATTCTGTAATTTCATAAATGATCAACATTTTAGGTTGATTTTTAATAATTTGTCGACATAACTCCGAGCCAATAGAACCACCGGCACCTGTTACCATTACGATTTTATTATGAATATTTTTTGCAAGTAGATGATCTACAGGTGGTACTGGGTCACGTCCCAATAAATCAACAATGTCTACTTCACGAATATCAGCAACTTTTAGTTCACCATCAACCAGCTGAGTAAGGCCAGGAAGTTCCGTAATTTTAAGATGTGCAGGTTCTAACTGTTGAATAATTTCACTTTTGCGTACGCGACCTACTGAAGGTAATGCTAATAAAATTTCATCAGTTTTATATTTTTCAAAACGTTGTAAAGCTTTTTCTAAAGATAGTACTTTCAAACCGCCAACCATATGGTCTTGCAAAGAACTATTATCATCAATGAAGAAGACAGGTAAATGGTTGCCAGAACGATAAAGCACAGCTGCAATTTGCTGACCAGCATCACCTGCGCCATAAATTGCTATACGCTTTCTCTCTTCCCCTGTGAGTAATGCAGACTTTACAATAAAACGGATAAATGCACGGCTACACCAAACCCAACTAAACATTAAGAAACCAAACATCAATGGAATTGATGTTGGAACAAAAGCGGTGGAGAAAGCTGGCAGGCTATATAAAACGATAACCATTAGCGCAACAGCGATAGCTAGTTTTGCAATAAAGGCTTCATTAAATGTGCGTACAATAAACCGATATACTCCTGTTACCATTAAACTTAAAATAGCAACAATGGTAACAAGCGCTACTCCATAGTTAATGCCTGAAATAACTTCAACACCTAAGTCAAATAAACGCAGGGCATAACATAGCCATAAAATAACAGGAAAAGCAAAAAGGTCGATAAGAACCAAAAAACATTGTTTGGTGAGTCTTGGCGCAGACGCAAACTGATAAATAATCTTTTTCACAATACTCTTCTAATCGTTCTACGAACCCTGCGGTATTTATACTCATTTCTAGTTCAACTAGAAATAAATTTTACGCATCGGTTACAAACTCTATGTCAAACCATAATTCACTATACTTCATTATAAAGTATAAATTTACAATCTCTTAGGTATTCAAGTAAGGACTTTTGTCCAAAATTTATTTAATGAGCAAATATACTTCCCGCTGGGGCAAACTCAAAAGCAGCAAGACTCTTACCACCCGTCACTTTTACTCCAACACTCAAATGTGCAAATTGGCCAATTGTCACATCATGATCAATAGCCGTTCCCATGTTAATAATTACACCATCAGCAATATCAGCTTCTACACCAATAATACATCCAGCCATAATGCTTACACCACTTCCTAGCCGAGCGGAAGAACTAATAATTGCTGAGGGGTGGATCACAGTCGCTAATGGGATACCTGCTTCTTGTAATAACTGGAACCATTGTTGACGTACCATATTATTCCCTACTGCTGGAATAGCAGCTGAGACTTTTAAAGATGCTTCAACCAAACGTTTCATATTACTCAATATAGGGTATCCATAAAACTCCGTTTTTTCAGGCCAAGCATCATCTGCAAAAACGATATTACTCCATTTCCCAGATAAATAGGCTGCTTCCGCAACTGACTTACCATGCCCACCTGCACCCAAAATTAATAAAGTACTTTCATTGCTCATGTTCCGTCTTCCCTGCATTAAAATAGATGGCTAGAACAATTAAAGGAAAATAAGCGATAGCAATAATAAGCTCTGGCATCATGGCTTTAGTAGCGGCTAGGTAAGCCATAGGCAATAACCATACTAAGTTTATTGTAAGTACACCTAAGGTTGCTTTTGTATGGCTTTGATACTTTCTAGAAGCATATTGATATGCGTGACTTCTATGGGCATCATACATTTTATGTCCATTCAAAATTCTTCGAATCAGGGTAAAAGTCGCATCTACAATAAAAACTCCTAAACAAATAATCCATGCACAAAATAATGCTGTATCCTGTTTAAGTGCATACAAAGCCCAGATACCTAAAACTAACCCTAAAAAGCCGCTACAGGCGTCGCCCATAAATATCTTAGCTTTTGGAAAATTCCATAACATAAATCCGAACACTGTGGCAGCCATTAAGCATAGCACCTGATTATTCACTATTGGATATAATATCCAATATATCAAAGCCATACTTAAAACTGATGTAATAGCCTCTATACTGGCTATTCCATTAATACCATCCATAAAGTTATATAAATTTAATAACCATACTAAAAAGAGTACAGCAATAATATTTGCAATAAAGCCTAATTTTAAATCATTAAAAATAGTAACTTCAGTAAAACCACCTAAAGCAATCACTACCCCAATTGCAACTAAAAAATGAATTGCCAACCGGACCAAAGCATTAATATGACCATGATCATCTAAAAAGCCCAATAATGCGATGATAAATCCTGCAACAATTACAATTATACCGATAGAGGGTGTTAAAGATCCTAAGTAAATCAGTCCAGCCAAACCTAAGAGATAACTTATTACTACAGCGACCCCACCACCACGAGGTGTTGGCATAGTATGGGAACTACGTTCATTAGGATTATCAATAATATTTTTTTTGAGGGCATATTGTCTCATATACCCAGTTAAAGAAAACGCAGCTAAAAAACCGACAATTATTAGCAAAAAAATCGACATGCTTTACTCACTTAACTTTAGTGTACTTATTGCCAGCATTTTGTAGGGCTGATTCTGCACTTAGTGGCGGTTGCCAGCCTAACAATGTTCTTGCTTTTGATGCATCTACCTCTAATGAACCAAAAAGCTGTTCATACAATTTTATTTTCCCTACTCCTAACGCTCCCAATTTCATCACCAAATTAGGAATATAGATCAAGTTCGCTTTTTTGTGCATACCTTGTCTTAAATAGGTCACCAATTGTTTAGTAGATAAACTTTCATTATCAGAAATTAAAAATAATTCATTTTTAGCTAATGGATGAGTAATACAGCACTCAATAAAATTAACTAAATTTTCAAGTGCTACAAATGAACGTTTATTATTTACACCAACAAATGGTAAAGGAATATTTGTAGACGCTAGTTTTATGAAACGTGCAAAATTTCCTGGCGCATGAGCAGCATAAATCAAAGGTGGTCGAATAATTACTAATTCTGTTTCAGTACCTTCAAAAATTTTCTGAAGTGCTACCTCTGCTTCTAACTTAGATACAGCATAATCAGCATGAGGTTGGGGTACATCCTGCTCACTAAATGCTTTTCCATTTGTACTTGAACCATTAACGCCAATTGAACTAATAAAAATAAATCGCTTTACTTTATTCTCTAAAGCCTCTTTAGCAAGTTGCAAAGTACCTTCAACATTAACCCTCCTGAACTCTTGTAAGGGATCATCCACTTTCTCGTTTAATATATGAGCTCGGCCAGCTAAATGAATAACTACATCGATTTTCTCTGGAAAAGTAACCGAGAAAGGGGCTGAATCAGAGTCATGTATAATTTGATGAACCTTATCTGGTAAATTACGATCAACACGTCTAGCTAGGGTAAATAATTTATCTTCTCGATTTATTAGTACTTGCATTAAAGCTTGACCTACAAACCCTGTACTACCTGTAACCAAAATTTTCATACAATAATATCCTTCAGAATTTATATCATTCGTCTGATTTCAGTGATAAGGATTATTCAAACAAAGTATGTTCTAGCTTTAATGCCAAGGCTTTATAGTCGTATAAATCTTTTACATATTTACGTCCATTTTCACCCATCACCATTCTGTCTGATTCGGGTATAGCAGCCAACTTTTCAATAGTACCAACGAGTTCATCCGTATTTTCTGGAGTAACTTCATAACCTGCACCAGCATCTGATACAGGCTTATACTTTCCTGAATCAATAGCATATATTACGGGTTTTCCAGCATATAAATAGTCAAACAGTTTATTAGGTGAAACACCAAATCTAAATAAAGGGTCCTTTTTTAATCCGATATAGCAAGCTCCAAATTTATTAAGCATACTTTGGATCTGTGTTTTCGGAATAGGATCAATAAAAGTCACATTAGATAATTGATGATCAGCAACCTGTTGTTGCAAAACCTCTTTATATTCACCTTTTCCAACTATTGCAAAATGAATATCAGTTCTATCTTGTAGTTGTATAGCGGCACCAATAAGATTTTGTAAGCAATTTGCAATACCAATACTACCAGTATAGCCAACAATAAACTTATTTTCAGGAAGTTGCTTTTCGATATTATTGGGCAAAGCTTCTTTAGTTGCTACCTCTTTACTAGAGAAACCATTTGGAATCCAATAAAATTTTTGAGGATCTAGGCCTCTTGAAACCATATGATCTACAGCATTTTTTAGATTAGAAATTACTTTATGAGATTTTCGATAAGCTCGATCTTCTACCCATTGCAAAAAGCGAACAAAGGGATGAGAGGAAGAATAACCTCCTATTTCTATTAAACTTAAAGGCCAAATATCACGCACTTCAAAAATTAAAGGAACTTTATTCTTTTTAGCTAAGCGCTCTGCTCCTAAAAAACCGACTAGACTCAAAGAAGAATATAAAATGACATCTGGTTTATCTTTAATAACTTTATTTAAGCCTGTTATTTTCCAGCCAAATTCAAACCAATTTAAAACACGTCTTTTGCTAGTAGACTTTTGATAAACTGGTGTTTTCAGCCATAAAAATTTGAAATTATCACTAAACTCTTCAAATTTATAGTCCCCATCAAAAGAGACGGGGTTACTTTGACTATGGGTGTATGAAGCAGATACTACATACACCTTATATCCTAAATCAGCAAGCTCCTGAGCCAAATAATAATGTCGCCCAATAAATCCTGTATTGGGCGTTGATGCGTATTGATTGATAATCCAAATTGTTTTTTTTTGACTCATAACATTACATACTAGCTAAAATATTAACAATATTTTGTGAGGCCTTTCCGCCACCATACAAATTAAATGGGTCTTCAATATTCTTATGAAGCATTGATTGTGTAAACTCAATAATTTTTTGAGTGTCAGCCCCTGCCAAAACATTTACACCATTTTCAATAAGTTCAACCCATTCAGTTTGATCTCGCATAGTAATACATGGCTTTTTAAAAAAGAAAGCTTCTTTCTGTACACCACCACTATCAGAGACCACAGCACTACAATGTTTGAGTAACCAGATCATTTCTAAATATCCTACTGGCTCAAGTACAATCATCTCAAGCTTCAACCCAAGAGATTTCACCACTTTTTGTGTACGTGGATGGAGCGGTAATACAACAGGCTGTATATGATGGTGAATAAAATTTAAAGCTTCAATAATTGCTTTTAAACGCTCTGGTACATCCGTATTTTCAGCCCTATGTAAGGTAGCTACAATAAAACCAGTTTCTGGAATGTTAACTAATACTTCACTTTTTACTGCACGCTCAGCAAAGAACATAGATGAATCTTGCATGACATCACCTACATTTAGAACTTTTACTGGTTTAGCATTAAAGCCTTCATTATTAAGGTTTTTCACTGCTGTCTCAGTAGGACAAAATAAAATATCACTCACCTGATCAGTTAAAATACGGTTAATTTCTTCCGGCATTTTCATATTAAAACTACGTAATCCGGCTTCAATATGTGCAACAGGAATATGTAGTTTCGCAGCAGCCAATGCACCTGCCAATGTAGAGTTAGTGTCACCATAAACCATTAAACGATCGGGCTTTTCTTCTAAGCAAATTTTTTCAATCGCTTCAAGCATTCGCCCAGTCATGGCACCATGGCTACTACTGTTAATATCTAATTGATAATCTGGTTTAGGAATTCCTAACTGATCAAAAAAGATATTTGACATATTTTCATCAAAATGCTGTCCAGTATGAATAATTTTTTCCTGTAATCCTGAACTTTGCTGGATTGCAGCTGAAACTACACTCGCTTTAATAAACTGTGGTCGCGCACCAATAACTGTTAAGATTTTCATATCTTATATCTCACCACAATGTATCTTCAATTTGAAAAAAAATTAAAATCGTCATTTTTCTAACCTCGTTATAGCTTCAATAAAACCAACTACTTACGATTATTTTTTTGCAAAACTTTTTTTTCTAAAAAATCAATTATTTTCTGACACGCAGTACCATCACCATAAGGATTATGCGCCTCTGCCATTTTAGTATAAATTTGATTATCCTCTAGTAACTCACCTACACAAGTTACAATTCTCTCAATATCTGTACCTACCAACCGTACTGTACCAGCTTCTACTGCTTCTGGCCTTTCAGTCGTGTCACGCATCACAAGTACTGGTTTACCTAAAGAAGGAGCCTCTTCCTGAACTCCTCCAGAATCCGTTAGAATTAAATAACTACGATTCATTAAATAAATAAATGGTAAATAATCTTGGGGTGGAATAAGAAAAATATTATCAATCCCTGATAACAACTCATTTACAGGTTTCTGTACATTGGGATTTAAATGAACTGGATAGACAATTTGAACATTAGGATATTTTTTCGCCACCCTAACTAATGCTGAACATATATTTAAGAATCCTTGACCAAAGTTTTCACGTCGATGACCAGTTATTAATATTAATTTTTTATTACTATCCAAAAATCTAAATTGGTCCTTATATTTCGCAACTAATTTCTCATCATTCACAATTTTATTATTAACTTGTAATAATGCATCAATAACCGTATTACCTGTAACAGTAATATGTAATGGATCTATATTCTCTTTTATAAGATTATTATAAGATGATTGAGTAGGTGCAAAATGATAGTTAGCCAAAACTCCAGTTAGCCTACGGTTCGCCTCTTCTGGCCAAGGTGAATATAAATCACCAGTCCTTAATCCTGCTTCAACATGACCAACTTTAATTTTATTGTAATAAGCAGCTAAAGAAGCAGCAAAGGTAGTCGCAGTATCACCATGTACTAAAATTAGATCGGGCATCCATTTTATAAACACTTGTTCTAAACCATTTAAAACCCCTGAAGTTACATCAGATAAGGTTTGTTGTGACTTCATCAAATTAAGGTCAAAATCTGGTTTTAAGGCAAATAAATTTAATACTTGATCTAGCATCTGACGATGTTGCCCAGTTACACATACCTTCGTATCAAAGTTTACATTTTGTTGTAACTGCAATATTAGAGGAGCCATTTTAATGGCTTCAGGTCTCGTTCCAAATACACATAAAATTTTCATAATAGGACAACAAGTTATGACAAAATAAAGTTAAGTTCTTTCAAAGCTAATTTCTCTGGATTAAACCTTTCAATTTGTTCAAAATTATCCAAAGGTACTAAATCAAAATCATTAATCTTTTGATTTGAGAAAAAATCATTTGGGATAAAGTAAACATTAGAAAAGCCATCTAACATTTCATGACATATTTTTAAATCTGAAACTATTGTTGGAATACCATAACTAGCCATTTCACACATCATTACACCTTGAGCATCAAGTCGAGTTGGCATTACAGCCCCTCTATAATTATCCAACAAATCAGGTATCTCACTTTGTGCTACGAATTTATCAATATGACGAACATTCTTAGGAAGACTATTATGTAAGAAATAATCTCCTTTACCATAAATATCAAAAGTAAAATCTGGATTTACTTTTGCTAAGGCAACTACTAAATCGACAGCATATTTTGAACCATTCAATGGTCTAATTGTAATAAAATCTGAGAATTCATGAGTTTTTTTATAACTATAATGTCGATTATAAAAAGAATAATTTATAGGATTATAAACTACCGCTTCTTTTGAAAAATAATTAATATTTAAGCATTTATGTGCTTGTGCTTTCATCCACTCACTTACATACATAAGAGAAACTTTGTTTGCTTTTAAAAAGCATTTAATTGCTTTTAATTTAATATGATCATACAACCACCTTAACATTGAAGATTCATTATTTCTCTCCCATGAATAAGGTTTAGGATAATATTTATTTAAAAATAAAACTTCATGACCATGAAATACAAATACAATTTTTTTAATTTTTGAATAATTTCTTAACATTAACAACAAATGATTTCTCAAGTTCGGTGCATGGGAAACTACTGCATCAAATTGATCAAAATTTAGATTAATTTTAGGAGATATTACATTAATACCTTCATACTCATAGCTATTATTTGCACTAAAGTTTAATACTGTTACTTTAATATTATTTTTTATATACTCTAAATTTCGACTATGAATAAATGCTAAACTATAAACGTTATTTGGACTCGGATAAGATTGAGCCAAAACTAGTATATTTTTCACAAAAAACTCCTTAAGTAATTGAGCTAACCACTTGAAAATCTGATACAACTTTTTTCACTCGAGCAACCCAAGTCTCATTTTTACTAATTTTCTGAACATTTATCATCTTCTCGTGAATTTCAGAATATGTTACTCCTTTTAAAAAAAGAGTAAGTGCTTCAAGGTTATAATCTATAGCCCATCCAATATTATTATTATGTACAAAATCACCAACTAATGTATTACTACAACAAAGAATAGGTTTATTTCTACCTATATATTCATATAGTTTAAATGGAACAGCAAACTCCCAATAATCTTTAGGCTCAACAAATAAAACACATATATCAGTTTGCTCATATAATATATCAAGGCCTTTTGAATTTTCATGAACAATTTGGATGTTTTTAGAGAACTCACCATATTCTTCTTTTACTTTGAGCCAATCATTTTCTCTAGTACAAACTGTGAGTTGAATATTACCTATAAGGTTTAACACTTGAAATAAATAATGCAGTTTATATCCTTCACCAATACCGCCTACATATAAAAGCTTTAATGGTGCTGATACAAGGGTATGACATGAATATGAATAAAAGTCATGAGCAGGAGGAAGAACATTAATCTTATCTTGATCAATAAAATTTATATACTTAGCCATCTGCCAGGATGGAAGATAAAAAATATCTATATATTCATTATATTTTTTTAAATCAAAATAATAAAAAAATAATGCAAGTTGCTTTTTATACCAAGGAAGCCCTTTACCATAGTGGTCAAATTTCCAATGTATATCACGATAGAATAACCCTATTTTAATATTATTATTTTTTAAAAATTTAAAAAAATTAAAATCTAAAAAGGGGCTTAAGGGCAAATGATGAGGATCTGTTAAGGCCGTAGGCATAGTAGAACTCTCAGAGTATACAAAACTATACTGATGTCCATTTTTTATTTTTCTTTTAATTTCATTTATTGCCAAACGGCGTTCTCTTGAGTATCCAGTAACTAAGTCTACATTATATCCCAAATCACGAAAAGCTTGTAAAATTTTAATAGGCCGAATACCACTTGCAGATTTAGCATTTAAATCAAGCGGGAATGGGCAATGAAAAATAATATTTAAATTATTCATGGTTATCTATTAACTCTTAATTTTACAAAAAGAACTATACCAAATATAAGTACTATTGAAATAAATAATACTGGATTATAAAAGAAATCATTAACCCCCCCAGTAATAGGTAACTTACATGTTAGATATGCGTACACACCCAAAATAACTGGGGTTTTTCTTGAATATATAATACCTGAGTATATAACTTGGATTAAAAAACCTACCCAAATTACAGACAAGATGACACCAATTAAACCAAAATTAGCCCATGCTTCTGCTACAAAAAGCGTATTTACAACACCTGCTGTCCCATCAGATATACCTTGAGAATTCACACTAAGCATAATTTCTCTAGCCATACGTTCTCTTGACTCACCAAACAAATCTGTAAGTGAAGAAAAGCCAATATGATCGTATACCACAGGGTATAAATCAAAAGCTAAATATGTTCCAAATGCTTGTGAAATTGTTAGTCGACCAACAAGACCAGAGTTATAAGAGTTAAATAACGAAATAACTGTATCTTGATAACCAGTCAAAATATAGAATATGACAAGTAATCCTAAAATAGCTATAAAATATTTTAGAAGTTTAATATAGTTTATATTATCTCCCAGTGAAATTTTTATAAAAAAGAATCCTAAAAGATAAAATGCCAATGGGGATTTAGCATAATCAAAGGACACTATTGCTATACTGGACAATAATAAAACTACAAAAAAAACAAGATCAATTTTTTCTTTGTATAAGCGATAGTAACAATAAAATATATAAGATAATATAGGGGTTAGTGCTAGGCCAAAAATGTTTTTTAAATATACAATTCCACCAAACTCCCTGGTTACACTTTGTCTTAGACCACTGATATTCCCTCCTGATATATACCCTTGAAATGGATACATCCCAACACTAAAAAAGGAATAAAAAACAGATAACACGCAAATAATACTAAATAAATAAAATATTCTTCTTAAAGCAAGATCTTTTGTTGTTATACACGAAGTTAACCTTTTACTAATAAATGAATTCCATGCTCCCTTATTACTGACTCTTTTCTTAAAGAAAATTAAAGTAATCCACATAGATAACGGCAATGCAACCATACAATATTGGACAGCAAGCCATCCTTGGACTCTAGACTCTTCAAAATATATTTTTTGTACGCCGTAGTGACCATCAACATTATAAACCACTAATATGGATGCAATAAACGACTGAATAACAAGAGAATACCAAAAAACCCATGAGATCATATTCATTTTCTTAGGGCTTAGTGCCCCCGATGCTCGGTAGAAAAAATAAGCAGAAAAAACTAGGCATATTAAAGAAAAAAGCAAATACATTATCCCTACTTCTCCTCTTTATGTTTTAAACAAGCCAGAATAACAATCATATAAATAGTGTAAAATAGAAACCCGGATAAAACATAATATACAAGAATACCTTTATTAAAATATGAAGCCACCATCAGCAGCAATATTACACGAACAAAAAAACCGAATATTTGTAAAAATAAGGCTATTTTTTGCTTCCCAACTATATGTAAAGACATCGATACCGGCGATGATAATATTTGCATAAAATACCAAGGGACCATGGCGGAAATATAATATCCAACACTAGCCCACTCTTTTCCAAATATATAACCAAATATATAAGGGCTAATTATTAACAATATTAAAAATGGCAGAATCACTAATTTTAATATTTTTTTTAGAATACTTATCGTGTATTCAAATAACTCACCCTTCTGATAGTAGGTAGGAGCATGTGATAAATACACTTGGGACATTGCGGAACCTATAAGTCCCATAGGAATACCTAAGACCTTCATAGCAAGCATTAAATAGCCTACTTCTGGTCCCACTAAAAAACTTGCAATAAGAATTAAAGGGAGTTGGATAGCACTTGTGTTGGCTAAAGCCTCAAATGTCGAATATTTAGGAAAATCTTGATATTTATGTAATACTACTTTTAATTCAGTATACTTTTTAACTTGCATAACATCTTTATAAGTGCTATAGCCTAGCTTTAGTAACCCTCCACTAAAGCTAAATAGTTGGCCTAAAATGAGCCCCCAAAACCCACCAGTAAAAAAACCAACGGACAAACTTGCCCCATTATTACAAATAGCTTGTGTCATTCTAGTTTGAGCAATATCTTTAAATCGTTTTCTACGTGTAGACCAATATTGTAATGCCGAATATAACCCCGATAAAAAGACACCTAAAGGAACAAACCATATCCATATAGATAATTTTTTAATAATATAAAAATTCTGTAGAATAGGATTAAGAAAGAATAGTATTAAATATAAAATTAAAACTATAAAAAAGTTAGTTAATAACGAAAGAATAAGTAAAGATTTAGCTTCTTCATCTTTTTCAGGTATAGGTATAGCGATTTCTAGACGCAAGCAAGCAATAACAGACAAAATTGAAACAATAGCAATATATATTCCTAGTACAGCATAATCATCAGGGCTATATAATCGAGTCAGGATAGGTAAACAGATTAAACCTATAAGTTGAGCAAAAGCTGTACCTCCTACTAGAACAGATACAGCTTTTAAAAAGCCTCCTTGAGCATTGAGCTTATTGTTAATCTTTACAAGAAGGCTTTTCACAGTTTAATCAACCTACTAAAGCTTGAACAATTTTCTCTTGCGCTTCAATACTTAAGTAAGGATGCATAGGCAAGCTCATTACTCTTTCAGCAATCGCATCACCTACAGGCAACATTACACTTGTATCAGCTACAGCAGGTTGTTTATTCAGAGGAATTGGGTAGTGCACAGCAGTTGGAATACCCTGTGCTTTTAGTTTTTCTTGTACTTCTGCACGGTTATCAACCTGAATAGTATATTGTGCCCATGCACTCGTATTATGCGATTCAAGATATGGTGTTGTATGGATGCTTGCTTGATTAAATAACTGATTATAAACTTCAGCTACTTTTTGACGTGCATGCATTTCATCATCCAAAATTTCTAATTTTGGTAATAAAATAGCTGCTTGCAAGGTATCTAAACGGCTATTTACACCCACCCGAATATGATGATAACGTTTATCTTGACCATGACGTGCAATCTGGCGAATTACTTTAGCCAACTCGTCATCACTGGTAAAAATAGCTCCACCATCGCCATAACAACCTAATGGCTTACTTGGGAAAAAGCTCGTACAAGCAACCGTACTTAGGTTACAGCTTTTACGGCCCTTATAGGTTGCACCAAAACTCTGTGCAGCATCCTCAATCACAGGAATACCATACTTTGATGCAATCGCATTGATTGCATCAAAGTCAGCACATTGACCATATAAACTTACAGGAATAATGGCTTTGGTCCGAGGGGTAATTGCTGCTTCTAATTTTTCAATGTCTAAATTATAAGTCTTCGGATTTACATCAACATAGACAGGCTTTGCGCCTAATAATGCCACTGTTTCAGCCGTTGCAATATAAGTAAAGCCTGGCGTGATCACTTCATCACCTGGTCCGATACCGAATGCCATTTGTGCAATTTGCAACGCATCTGTCCCATTGGCACAAGTAATGCAATGTTTAGCACCTACATAGGCAGCAAGTTTTTCTTCCAACTCAATTACTTCTGGGCCTAAAATGTACTGACCATGTGTCAATACATTTTGAATACCAGCATCAATTTTATCTTTAATTCGATTTTGCTGTGCTTTTAAATCAATAAAGTCAATCATATTAACCCTGCTTTGTCAGTGTCGTTCCATCAAGTTTATAAACTGCTCCTGTATGTGAACAGATTACTTGAGCTTGTCCTTGCAAAGGAAGGTCAAGCTGCTCACCAAATTCACTCATCCAGCCAATTTGTTTAGCGGGCACCCCAACCATTAGCGCATAAGCTGGTACATCTTTATTTACTACAGCACCAGCCCCCACAAAAGCATAAGCCCCAATGGTAACACCACAAACAATAGTACAGTTTGCCCCAAGCGTAGCGCCCTTTTTCACCAGAGTGTCACGATATTGATCTTTACGCTCAATTAAAGAACGAGGGTTGTAGACGTTAGTAAACACCATGCTTGGGCCACAAAATACACCCTCTTCCAAAAATACATTATCGTAAACCGATACATTATTTTGGACTTTACAATGGTCACCAATTACAACGCGGTTACCAACAAAGACGTTTTGACCTAAAGACACGCCTTTACCGATTTTGGCACCACTACAGACATGAACGAAGTGCCAAACACGTGAGTCTTCACCAATTTGTGCGCCATCATCGACTATGGCAGTTTCATGTTGATAAAAGCTCATGCTTTTTTCACCTTTGCCAATAATGGATGTGGTTTTTCTGGGTTTTCAACAATTGGAGAAACACGGATCACTTCAACTGTTTCAATTGCTGCACGGTTCTCTTCAACACCATAACCTTTACCTTCTAATACACGTTGATAGCTTTGTGTATGTAAATCGGTAAAGCCACCTGAAAACTCAAGCTCTTCATTTTCAATGGTAATACTACGATAAGTCAGCTTTTCACCTTGTACCGCATTTTCTGGCAAGTTATTCGCGTCAATTGACAAGAACCAACGTACGCGCGCACGTTCGTATTCTAAATAGCCCGAAGCAGTTTTCTCATCACGAAAATGCACTTCATTTTTAACGATTTTGCCAAAAATAAAATGCAACATGTCGTAAAAATGCACACCGATATTGGTTGCTACACCACCTGATTTATTGTCCACCCCTTTCCATGATTTTAAATACCATTTACCACGAGAAGTTAAATAAGTAAGGTCAACGTCAAATACTTTATCAGCCGGCGCAGCTTGAACCTTGTCACGCAGTGCGATAATAGATGGGTGCAAACGTAATTGTAAAATTGAGTTTACCTTACCGCCATATTGCTTTTCATATTCAGATAACATATTTAAGTCTTCTGAATTCAGCACTAACGGTTTTTCACAAATGACCTCAATGCCATTTTTCAAAGCATATTTCATATGAGGTGCGTGTAGATAGTTTGGTGAGCAGATCGCTACATAATCCAACTTTTCACCTTTTAGCTTTTGGTCTTCTACATAGGCTTCAAATTCTTCAAACTCAGTAAAAAATTCAGCTTCAGGGAAATGACTATCCATAATTCCCACAGAGTCATTTACATCCATGGCAACAGCTAAAGTATTACCTGTTTCTTTAATAGCTTTTAAATGACGTGGTGCGATATATCCAGCTGCACCAATAAGAGCAAACTTTTTCATAATCAAAACTTCAATTTAATAATAAGATAAAATTAGAGACGGAATACAGTAAAGCCAGCATCCGACATTTCAGTGCGATCAAAAAGGCTCTTAACATCAGCTAACACAGGCTTTTCACCCTTCATATAACTGCGTAATTCGCTTGCTGAAAGTGAACGGAATTCATTGTGACCTACCGCAATAATGACGCTATCTACAGGGTTTTGAACATCAACTTTCCCAAGCTCAATACCATATTCATGTCTAACTTCATCTGCATCTGCCCATGGGTCTGCCACTACAACTTGTGCTCCCCAGAACTCTAGCTCTTTAATAAGATCAGCTACTTTACTATTACGAATATCGGGACAGTTTTCTTTAAAAGTTACTCCGAGTACACCAACTTTTGCACGAGGGACATCAATACCGTTTTGAAGCATCAGTTTAATCGTGTTACGAGCAACATAACGGGCCATATTGTCGTTGATACGACGACCAGCAAGGATCACTTGTGGATGATAACCCACTTCTTCTGCTTTATGAGTCAAATAATATGGATCGACACCAATACAGTGCCCACCTACTAAACCTGGACGGAACGGTAAGAAGTTCCATTTACTACCCGCCGCTTCTAAAACATCTAGAGTGTCAATACCAATACGATCAAAAATTACAGAAAGCTCATTTACTAAAGCAATATTTAAATCACGTTGCGTGTTTTCAATAACTTTGGCAGCCTCTGCAACTTTAATACTAGTTGCTTTGTGAGTACCAGCAGTAATAATGCTTGCGTACACGGCATCTACAGTATCTGCCACTTCAGGAGTACTACCACTGGTAATCTTTTTAATTTTAGTTAGCGTATTAACTTTATCGCCCGGATTAATGCGTTCAGGGCTATAACCAGCAAAGAAGTCTTGGTTAAATTTCAGCCCAGAGACTTTTTCTAAGATTGGAATACAAATTTCTTCTGTAGCACCTGGATATACTGTAGACTCATATACAACAATATCGCCTTTCTTTAAGGCTTGCCCTACAGTCTCACTCGCTTTTCTTAAAGGGGTTAAATCTGGTCGGTTAACCTGATCAACAGGTGTTGGAACAGTTACAATAAAAAAATTACTTTGTTCTAAGTCATCTAAAGTTGCACTAAAACTCAAGTGTTGTGATTGTTGCAGCTCTTCAGGTGTAACTTCTAGAGTATGGTCTTGGCCACTTTTCAATTCATCAATACGTTTTTGATTAATATCAAATCCAATTACCGGCCCTTTTTTTCCAAACTCAACCGCCAATGGCAAGCCTACATAACCTAAACCTATAATCGCTATTCTTAAATCGGCAAGTTGCATAAAAGTTAGCCTTATTCCTTACAAATTGTATATATTAAATAATGATACATGTTGACCGAATATCGTCGTGCGTAACTATATCAGTTTTTTTTTATTAACCGTAATTCAATTGTATAAAAGTGTTTACAGTTCTTAAGTTGTGTTAAGACAACCTAACTAGTCTATTCACCAGACCTATAATTGAATAATAAAAGTTAATTCTTATATGCTAAAGTGGATTGATATAAATTAAACATACAAAGCTCTACGTTTTTTTCAATGTTTTTTATTTTTTTTTCAGCTAGAATCAGACCATCTCTGTCCAACATAAGCATTTAATGCTATACGATTAACGATACAGACAGTATCAATTAAAGATAAATACACAAAGGGTTGCTTGTGAAGTATTGTCAGTTTTTTTCTGTTCTTGCCTTAAGTTTAAGTGCTGCCAGTTGTGCAGTTACATCTGGTTTACAAACTTACGATATTCCAAATGAAGGTGTTTATAGAACCGACCTTGGAACTACGGTTAACGTTGTAAAAATCTCGCAAGAATCATTGCCTGCGATACAACCAGCTCAAGTTGACTATCAACGTGACTATGCAACTTTATTTAAAAATCAACAACCGGTTTACCGCTTAAGCCCAGGCGATGTACTATCAATTCAGCTTTGGGCTTACCCTGAAATTACTCCTCCTGTAAACAACGTTAATAATGAACAATCTGTACAAGCGAGTGGCTACCCCATTGACCAAAGTGGTTATATTCAGTTTCCACTTGTAGGCCGCTATAAAGCTACCGGTAAAACTCTGGCTCAAGTTAATCGTGAGTTACGTGGTCAATTATCCCGCTTCTTAAAAAACCCTGATGTTACTGTACGAGTATTATCCTATGAAGGTCAGCGCTTTTCCGTCCAAGGCAGTGTCATAAAAGGTGGTCAGTTTTATTTAAGTGACCAACCTGTAAGTATATACACAGCTTTAGGACTTGCTGGTGGCGTAAGTGAGAAAGGTGACAACACTTACATTCAACTTATTCGTAATGGCCGTACCTATAATTTAAATACGATTGAACTAGAAAAAACGGGGTATTCACTACATAAGTTATTGGTTCAACCTAATGATACGATTTATGTCAGCACTCGTGAAAACCAGAAAATTTATGTGATGGGTGAATCTGGTAAAAATCAAGCTTTAGCAATGCGTGATCAGGGCATGACCTTAACTGATGCTTTAGGTGAAAGTTTAGGGATTAATCCGAACTCGGCAAGTGCAAGCCGTATTTATGTGGTACGTACTAACCCAAATGATCATGCAACAGAAATTTATCATTTAAATTTAATGAGCATTGGTGACTTTGGTTTAGCCAATCAGTTTAAACTACGCAGTAATGATATTGTCTATGTAGATGCAACTGGCTTAACTCGCTGGCAACGTGTGATTAACCAAATTATTCCATTCTCAAATGCTTTATATAACATAGACCGTTTGGGACAATAATTTTATGCAAATTAAAAATATTTTGGTGGTCTGTATTGGGAATATCTGCCGTAGTCCTATGGCAGAATATTTCTTAAAGCAGCAGTACCCCCAATTAAATGTTGAGTCTGCTGGCATTTCAGGGCTAGTGGGACATCAGGCTGATGAAAAAGCTAAGCTTTGTATGCTGCGCTTAGGCATCGATATGCAACCACATATAGCACGTAAACTTAGTGCAGAGCATATTAAAAAAGCAGACCTTGTTTTGGTCATGAGCCATAATCAGCAAAAGCATATTGAACAGACTTGGTCATTTGCAAAAGGTAAAATTTATCGCTTGGGGCACTGGCAAAATAGAAATGTGCCTGACCCTTATCAGCACGACCAAACCGTGTTTGATGAAACCTGCCAACTAATTCAACAGTGCATTGCTGACTGGAAACCCTATATTTAACGCCAAGATTTTAAGCTTATGAACCAAAATACGAATACCGAAGATACAATCGATTTAAAAGAATTGTTTTTTTCACTCATAGCTCAGTGGAAGCTTATCGCTCTATGCGTTATTTTAAGCCTTGTATGTGCTCTACTGTACTTACGTGTTACTCCAAATACTTACTCTGTTGATGCGCTAGTTCAAGTAGAAGACAGCAAGGGTGCATCTGCTGCTCTATTAGGCGATCTGTCTAATATGATTGAGCAAAAGTCCCCTGCTCAAGCTGAAATCGAAATTTTAAAGTCTCGTTTAGTTTTGGGTTCCGTCATTAAAGACTTGCAACTAAATATACAAGTTTCCAGTACAGAGAATACCTTTAGCCATCGTTTGTTGAGCGATGTTGACTATAAAACTGAATATAATAAAAAATCAGTTATCTTTAAGGATGGTCTCAAAACTTTTGAGATTCGTGCATTAGAAGTTCCAGCTTATTACTTAGATAAAACCTTGCATCTTAACTTTGACAAACAATCATTACGTTTAACTGATCCTGATACAGAAAAAACTCTTTTAACCGTGCCACTTAATCAGTTAAATCAAGTTACAGGTCCATATGGAACTTGGAAAATTGCTATTTTTACCAAAGATCAGCTTAATACAACTTATAATATTAAAAGCTTATCTATTCCTGCAGCTGTAAATGCCATTAGTGCGAATTACTCTGTTGCCGAGCGTGGTAAACTCACTGGTGTATTAGGCCTAAATTACCAAGGTCAAGACAAAGAGCATATTACCAAAGTTTTAAATGCGATTTTGGTGACTTATAGTGCACAAAATATTGAACGTCGCTCCGCTGAGTCTGCTCAAACCTTAAAGTTTCTGGACGAACAACTTCCAGACCTTAAAAAACAACTTGATGATGCAGAACGTCAATTTAACAAATTCCGTCAACAATATAATACGGTTGATGTGACTAAAGAATCCGAGCTATATTTAACTCAAAGTATCACTTTAGAAACTAAAAAAGCTGAGCTTGAACAAAAACAAGCTGAAATGGCAGCAAAATATACTGCTGAACACCCTGCAATGCGTGAAATTAATGGACAGTTGGGTGCCATTAATAAACAAATTGGTGAACTTAATAGTACTTTAAAACAATTGCCGGATGTTCAACGTCAATATCTACAATTGTACCGCGAAGTTGAAGTTAAAACTCAACTCTACACAGCCCTTTTGAACTCTTACCAACAGCTTCGTATTGCCAAAGCAGGTGAAATTGGGAACGTACGTATTGTAGATACTGCAGTTGAACCCATTGAACCCATTAAACCCCAAAAATTACAAATTTTAATTTTGTCTATTTTCTTAGGTGGTCTTATTGGAACTTTAATTGCATTACTACGTAATATGTTACGTACGGGTATTAAAGATTCTAGTCAAATTGAAAATGAGCTGGATTTACCAGTCTATGCAACTGTACCACGCTCCCCAATTCAAGAAAGCCGCATCAAGATTTTAAAGAAGAAGAAGAGTATTCCTATTCTTGCTGTTAAAAATAGTGATGATATCGCCATTGAAAGCTTACGTAGTATCCGTACTGCAATTCACTTTGCATTGGCGAGTGCGAAAAATAATATCATTATGATTGCAGGCCCATCACCAGAAGTAGGTAAATCATTTATTTCGACTAATCTTGCAACGATTTTCGCACAAGGTGATAAACGTGTCTTACTGATTGATGCCGATATGCGTCGTGGGTATATGCATAAATATTTCGATGTTGATGTAAAGCCAGGTCTTTCTGAATTGTTAAGTGGACAAGCTGATTTACAAAAAGTATTGCACAAGACACAAGTTGCGAATCTTGACGTAATTACACGCGGTAAGAGCCCAACAAATCCATCAGAAATTTTAAGCTCGAACCAGTTTAAAGAGTTACTTGAGCAGCTACAAAGCCAATATGACCACATCATTATTGATACTCCGCCAGTACTTGCAGTAACCGATGGTATTATTATTTCGCAATATACAGGTGTGAACTTAATTGTTGCTCGTTATGCTAAGTCACAAATGAAAGAGCTTGAATTAACACTTAATCGCTTTGAGCAAGCAGGTGTTAAAGTCAACGGCTTTATTCTTAATGACATTCAACGTGCTAGCGCGGGTTATGGTTATGGCTATAACTACGCCTATGCTTACAAAGCACAAAAAGAAGATTAAGCGTAAAGTCATAAAAAACCGGATCAAATGATCCGGTTTTTTATTTAAGATTTTTTAAGTATATCCCTACTAAAACTAACTAAAATATATAAAAAACCACTCGTTTTTTTTCTTAAACATTCTATGCTTAAGCATGCTAAGATCAAAAGCAGCCTTTTTAGACTCAAATGATTATTTTTGGAACCTTTTATGAGTAAAGCCTTACCCATTGCTGTCGCTGTAGTTTTAGGCGGTGCTGCACTTGTACCAGTATATTATGCAAGCCAACATCCGACCCCAGAAGTCGGAAGCAAGGCAAATAAAAATGCCACCCCAATTGAAAAAATTAGTTATGTTCTTGGGTATGAAGTTGCTCAGCAAACTCCACCTGAGCTAGATACAAAATCATTTGTGAAAGGGATTCATGATGCTCGCAGCAAACAGCCAAGTGCTTATACTCAAGAAGAGTTAAAAACTGCTGTAACCGCTTATGAAAAAGAATTGCAGCAAAAAATGCAGCAACAGAATAAATCAGAACAAGCTGCTGGTGTTGCTCCTGAGTCTGCGGATGCTCAATTTCTTGCAGAAAATAAAACAAAAGCTGGTGTAAAAACTACGGCGTCTGGCTTGCAATATATCATTACTAAAGAAGGCACAGGTAAACAACCCACTGCGCAGTCTATGGTTAAAGTACATTATGAAGGCCGTTTAATTAATGGTCAGGTTTTTGATAGTTCATATAAGCGTGGTGAGCCAGTTGAGTTTCCACTCAATCAGGTTATTCCAGGCTGGACGGAAGGACTTCAATTGATGAAAGAAGGCGGTAAAGCGACGTTCTTCATTCCATCAAATCTTGCCTATGGCCCTCAGGAAATTCCTGGTATTCCAGCAAACAGTACACTGATTTTTGATGTAGAACTCATTTCAGTGAAATAAAAACATTCAGGAGAGTAGAACACTACTCTCCTTTTTTTGGAAAACAGCATGAAAAAAATTGGTCTAATTATTGCAACATCAACAATGAGTTTATCTGTTTTTGCTGCAACTCCTATAACGAATAAAAGCCCAGCAAAAGAACAATTTAGCTATAGTTATGGCTATTTGATGGGTCGTAATAATACTGATGCATTAACAGATCTAAATCTTGATACTTTTTACCAAGGTCTTCAAGAAGGTGCACAAAGTAAAACAGCACGCCTAACTGATGAAGAAATGGCAAAATCGATTAATGACTATAAGAAAACCTTAGAAGCCAAACAACTCGTCGAGTTTCAAAAAACAGGTCAACAGAATGCCCAAGCAGGTACAGCATTTCTTGCTGACAATGCAAAAAAATCAGGTGTAATCACGACTAAATCTGGTCTTCAATACCAAGTATTAAAAGAAGGTAATGGTCAAAAGCCGAAAGCTACATCTCTTGTTAAAGTGAATTATGAAGGTCGTTTACTCGACGGGACCGTATTTGATAGTTCGATTGCCCGTAATCATCCAGTTGAGTTTCAGCTCAGTCAAGTGATTACAGGTTGGACAGAAGGTCTACAGACCATGAAAGAAGGCGGAAAGACTCGCTTCTTTATTCCGGCTAATCTTGCTTATGGTGAAGTCGGTGCTGGTGATAGTATTGGTCCAAATAGTACTTTAATTTTTGATATTGAATTAATAAAAATCTTATAACAATTTAATTCTTATATAACAAAAAACTTTTATAAAGTTTTTTGTTATATAAACTCAATAAATTTTCCTCTAATTTTATTGGCTCAATTTTTCTTTAGTTTTATATTAGAATTATTCAACCAATAAGAAATCATTTCCTTACCCTCGCCATATAGCTGTATATTACCTTCAGTATTCACTATTGGTGCACCAAAATAAATAAAAGCTTTTAAAGGATTATTTGATTCATTCTTAATAACCATATTACCAAAATCAACATTTTCTACTGAGAAAGGAAAAGAGTTATTAAATTTGTAAGAATTTCTAATCTCTTCTTTATATCCCCCTTTTTTTACTTCTACATTATCAAACTTATTAAGATTTTTATATTTATTAAACATATAATTAGCTTCTTTGGGGATTTTTATAAGAATTCCATAATTAGCATTACCGACAACAATAATATTTCCTTGTTTAAAATTAGAATTTTTTAAAATAGGAAAAGGCCTATAATCATAAAATTTCTTATAATTTTTTTCATCTTCAAAAGAAATATAATCCCCTTTATTTGAGAACAATGATTCTTTTTTTAATAGTTTTCCTGTATTACTATTTCCCACATAATAATTCATAGTAGTACCTACTATTGGACTTTCAGCACTTATAAAGTAATTTTCAATATTAAGTTTTTCGATACGAGAAATTGACAACCCCACTCCTTTATTATTTATTATTTTAAGCTTCTTTATATCTATATCTCTAGATAAATCAAACTCGACAGAGGATTTCAAGTTGAGTGTTCCGTTATTCACTATTAAATTATTAAATTTATTACTAATACTACCATACCCTATATTAACACCTCTATAATTAGGCCTCCCATCTCCCGTAGTAACTAGGTTTGATATATAACTATTAATACTATGTTTAAATTCTGCTGAAACTAACTCTGCATTACCAAAATTTAAATCTCCTGCCTTCAAACCATAAGACCAATAATATAGCATTCCAAATATAACTTTAGGATTACTTTCAATTTTCAAAAAAGGTAATCTTAAATTTTTACAATAATGAAATCTAACTGCATTACCGAAATCAAAATATTTTTCCCATTTTACTATAGCATTAAGACTACTATCATTAACTCTATAGTATTCTATACCTGACCCCACACCCTTTCCATTTTTATTACTCAATAAAAAAGTAATATTACTTACATTAATATTAGAGTATCTAGGATAATTTAAAGTTGAAGGACTAAAATTATTTTCACTCCAACTATTAAATGTTCCATTATATACTGGAAGATTATCTGGTCTATAATCGGATTCAGGCCCCCTTTTACCAACTCTAAAAAAAACACCATTTTTATTAGCATATAGTTTTATTTTTACTCCTTGCAAGGATTCCCCCTGAATAGTAATATTATTTTTTTCTATTTGTACTCCTGATGCTTCATAATTACCATTTTTTATTTTAATCACACTGTTTTCTGGAGCATTATTTAAAATATCTGTTATGTTTTTTATAGAGTTATCTATTTCTATAGTATTGCCTTTTGCACTACCGCAATACAACAAGATAATACCCACTATAACTTTTAATTTAATAGTTTTCATTATTATTCTCCATTTTTTAATGTTTTAAGTCTCTAGGACGAAAACCTGTAACGACGAGAGCAACCAGATAAGCTACTACACCAACTACACACAATCCAACCACTTCGGCAACACGTAACCACTGTGAAAGTTCACCGTTATACCAATTTAACGCAAACCAAAGTGCTGCAATCATGGCAAGGTTCGCTAAACCATATTGAAGAAACAGCTTTTTCCAATGTGAACCAAATCGAAAAATATTACGCTTATGCAAATAGAAGTAGAGTAAACCTGCATTCACCAAAGCTGAGCCTGAAGATGCCAAAGCAAGTGCCATATGCTCTGCATGCCAATCAATCAGCTTAAAGAAACCAATAAATACAACGTTTAAAATAGCATTCGCTGCGACTGACATTAAACCAACACGTACTGGTGTTTTGGTATCTTGCTGTGCATAAAAACCAGGTGCAAAGACTTTAATCAGCATAAACGAAATCACGCCTGCACTCATACATTGCAGTGCTAGAGCTGTCATTTGTGTATCACGTAGGTCAAATTCGCCACGCTGGAATAATGCCTGAATAATCGGTGTAGAAAGCATAAATAAGGCAATACTTGCTGGTAAGCCAACTAATACAATAATTTTTGCCGCCCAGTCGATCATACCGCGGAACTTTGCTTGATCTTGTTCTGCATGACGCGCAGAAAGTGAAGGTAAAATCACTGTACCAATCGCAACACCAATTAAACCTAACGGCAATTCAGTCATACGCTCTGCACTGTAGAGCCAAGATACAGAACCATCTTGCATGAAAGATGCCCAAATCGTATTTAATAACAGATTAATCTGGGTAACAGATACCCCAAATAATGCTGGCAGCATTAACTTTAAAATACGTTCTACACCTTCATGCTTAAAATCAACTTTAGGTGGGATCAGCAGATTTTTACGCCATAGCTCTGGAATTTGTATCGCTAACTGCAAAACACCTGCCACAACAACTGACCAGCCTAATGCCTTGATCGGTTCAGCCATATACGGCGTAAGCCACCATGCCCCGGCAATCATCGCGACATTCAGCAAAACTGGTGAAAAAGCTGGTGAAGCAAACGAACCATAACTATTTAAAATACTGCTGGCAAAAGCAGTCAGCGACATAAACAATAAATAAGGGATGGTCAGACGGAACATACTGACGGCTAAATCGAACTTTTCAGGATCACTATGGAAACCCGGGGCATACATATAGATGATCGCAGGCGCTAAAACCATAGCCACAAAAGTCAGTAAGGTCATGATTGTCAGCAAACAGCCAAATACCCGACTAATTAAGATCTGCACTTCAGCGTGTGCTCGGCCTGTTTTATATTCAGTTAATACTGGAATAAAAGCCTGAGAAAAGGCGCCTTCGGCAAATAATCGTCGAAAGAAGTTGGGAATACGAAAAGCGACGACGAAGGTATCGAAATCTTTACCCGCACCAAACACGTTGAGCAATACGACGTCACGCACTAACCCTAACACTCGTGACAACATCGTCATTGCACTGACAATAAAAGTCGATCGCCATAATGCCATCGTACTCACCTACAGCTATATTCGAAAGACGCTATTGTAATGAAACTAGAAAATCTTTTCGTTGTGAAATGATGAACAAACTCAAGTTTTTTTCTGACCCAACAATTGTCTAAAGTGCTGCCATTTAAAATAAGGTCCCGGATCAGTTTTTCGGCCGGGCGCAACATCTGAATGTCCTGCAATATGGTTTTTAATTTCAGGATAAGCCTGACGAATGGCAGTAACGACGTCGGTTAATACATTGTATTGTACTTCTTCAAAGGGCAAATCATCACTCCCTTCAAGCTCTATCCCAATTGAATAATCATTGCATTCCACTTTGGCTAAATAACTCGAACGCCCTGCATGCCATGCCCGATCATTAAAATTAACGAACTGTAGCACTTCCCCACTACGTAAAATCAGCAAATGCGTAGAAACCTGCATCCCTTCAATGGTCTGGAAATAAGGATGAACTGACCAATCTAACTTGTTTTGAAAAAACTGCTCAATATATCCGCCTCCAAATTGAGACGGCGGCAAACTAATATTATGAACCACAATCATTTGAATTTCGGTACCAGTCGGACGCTGGTTAAAATTTGGAGAAGGGATTTGTCTTGCCCCTTTTAATTGTCCATCTATAACTTCATACGGTGTGATTTGCTTCATTGAGATGCCAATAAATTGCTTGCCAATTGTTTTAGTTTAAAACAGTTATCTACTTTTCAAAGTAGTAAATGCGATTGTTTATCGCGATTAATCTGATAAAACAGCTTATTTTTAAAGTTGACGGTGCTAATATATCGCAAGTTTTAGGGTCATCTACAAAATGGAAACCGTATGAGCATACCTCAGTCTTTGCTTGAACAATCAATTCAAATCAATATTCAACAAGCATTACAAGAAGATATTGGGGACGGTGACATTACCGCTATGCTCACGCCTGAAGATGAGCAGGCAACCGCGACCATTATTAGCCGCGAAGATATGGTCTTAGCTGGCCAACCTTGGGTCAATGCACTCATCTCAGCTTATGACAATACTGTTCAAGTGACTTGGTTAAAACAAGAAGGTGAGCGTGTTGCTGCAAACGAAGCATTTTTAAAGCTTGCTGGTTCTGCACGTAGCTTACTCACTGTAGAGCGCCCTGCTTTAAACTTTATTCAAACTTTATCTGCGGTTGCGACAAAAACAGCTGAATATGTTCAACAGCTCGAAGGTTTAAATACAAAACTTCTCGATACACGCAAAACCTTGCCGGGCTTACGCATTGCACAAAAATATGCTGTAGCTATCGGTGGTGGTCAAAACCATCGTCTAGGTTTATTTGATGCGTTCTTAATTAAAGAAAACCATATTATGGCAGCAGGTGGTATTGCTCAGGCAATTGCCAAAGCCCATCAAATTGCACCGGGTAAACCTGTTGAAGTCGAAGTTGAAACTTGGGATGAGCTAAATCAAGCACTTGAAGCTGGTGCAGACATTGTTATGCTAGACAACTTCAGCCAGCAGCAGATGATTGATGCCGTTAAACACGTTGCAGGCCGTTGTAAGTTAGAGGCATCAGGTAATATCACCATTGAAAACTTACGCGAAGTTGCCACCACAGGTGTTGACTACATTTCTATGGGTGTACTGACTAAAGACGTTAGAGCCGTTGATCTATCAATGCGCTTTAATGCTTAAATAAAGTCCACATCGTTATTAGTATTTTTTTGCGACTTGGTCATGTCTGCTGCTTGTGTTTTCTGCCATGCTGACTGAGTCGCCTGCGCCCCACTATCACGTGGGTCGGCAGCCATTAAAACAAATGTAACTACCGCTAATAATACAATAAAACCTTGTAGCATAAATTTTCCCCATTACTTTAAAAAATCAGGGTTCCAAGATAAAAGATAAATATGACGAGGCTTAGGAGGTTGTGTTACAAAAGGTAAGCCTTTATTTTTATTATTCATCTACACCACAAGATAGTACCTCTCTTCATTTATATTTCCCAACATTAGATTATGTGAGATGTCATCTACAACCTGAGCAAGACAAAGCGATTATAGCTTTGTCGAAGCGCAAGAATGTTTTAAGCCTGTCTTTGTCTTTCGGTACGTAACAAAGATTAATTAATCTTTGTTACGTACCTCACTTTGGGCAAAACCAAAGTAACGAATTAGCTACTTCCACTGGATGAATAAACGATAAAGCTCCGTCGTGCTAGCTAATTTAAAATAAATTATTAACCCAAAACGTCAGCTTAATCACTCATCCGTTATAGCAACTTAAGACTCTAAATAACCCATATATGGATCTGAAATTGAATCTTCTTGGGTTTCAATACGGCCAGCAAAGCGACGGCTAAAAGTAGCATCATCAGCTAATGTCACAGTGAAGTCATACCAGCCACCAAATTCAGACATATCCAAAACCAGTTCTTTTTCAGAATGGTCGGTTTCTATAGTCCATGTCTTATTTGCAAGATAAGCATTTGCTTTGACTGTCAGCTTGACTGACTTACTACCATCATGACGAACTTTTAAATATAAATTCGCATCACACTCTTCTACACACACTCTAATTTCTGGCAATGCTTGAGTCTGGTTAGCTTGGCTTAAATTACCTTTAAACGCACGATGGAAACCATTTGGTCCTAGTACCCATAAATCGTACTGCCCATTTGTAGCATTCCAGACATCATCTAACTGTTTACCCGCTTCAACCATATAACGGCGTGGAATCGCTGTAAGATCTAATCGGTTATACACATGGAAAACCGCTGCCTGTTTACCTGTATTTGAAAACATCAGCTTGACTGTCTTTTGTGCTGCATCGACTTTAGCACTGGTATGCAAAATATAAGGCAAAGCACGTGAAGGTCTAATGCCCATTTCCTGCTGAGCAAATTGTTGCTGGCTTGGAACCGGAACTTGTGGCAATAAAGCTTGAGCAACACGAATAGCATCGGCTTCTGCTTTTGTTTTCTTACCTACTAAGTCATTTACAGGCAAAAGGTTCGGAGTTTTAAAATCAAAAGCTGTCGTTAAATCACCACACACAGCACGGCGGTATGGACTAATATTTGGCTCTTGCACACCAAAACGTTTTTCTAAGAACTGTAAAATAGAAGTATGGTCAAAGACTTGTGAATTCACCCATCCCCCACGACTCCACGGTGAAATCACATACATTGGAACGCGTACACCCGGTCCATAAACACGTCCATCTGTTGCGGGTTGAGATTTTGCTGTAGCGACTGCTGGATGGGTAAAGTACTCATAAGATACTTGTTGATCACTTAAAGTCGTTTTCCCCTGAACTACACCTTTTTCATCTTTAGAAGGGGCACTTGGTGAAGGAGTATGGTCAAAGAAACCATCATTCTCATCAAAGTTCACTAATAAAACCGTCTGACTCCAAACTTGAGGGTTTTCAGTTAAAGCATTTAATACTTCCTGAATATACCAAGCACCCTGTACAGGACTAGATGGCCCTGGATGTTCACTGTAGGTCGCAGGAGCAACCAACCAGCTTACTTGCGGTAATTTACCTTGAGCGATATCTGTTTTAAAAGTTCCTAAAAAACCACCGTCCGGCATGGTGTTAGCAATACCCTTATAAAGCGGCTGTGTTGCATCGATTTTTTCATCGTATGCAGGGCAAACGAGAGCATCGTTACTTACAGGTTGCCCCGACTGCTCATTCGCACGGCGATACTGTTTGAAACCGGCTAGAGGATTGTCGGTAAAGTTATCCGGCATATTTTGATAGATTTTCCAGCTAACACCAGCCTGTTGTAAGCGCTCAGGATAGGTCGTCCATTCATAACCCTCATTTGAAGGACCAATACCATCAAACTCATTTACAACACTGGCAACACCTGCACCTGTAGGACCATTCGTTCCAGTCCAGATAAATTTACGGTTTGGATTGGTACCGGCATGCATCGCACAGTGGTAAGCATCACAAATGGTAAAAGCATTGGCTAATGCAAACTGATATTCCACTTCCTGTTTTTTGTAGTACCCCATCGACTGCGGCTTTTTATGCGCTACCCAATCACTCATACGACCATTGTCCCAAGCGGCTTGACCATCCGACCATGAATGAGGCGTACCTGAAACGCGCTGTGCATTTCCTAAGCGGCTATCCAAATGGTAAGGCAATATTTTATTTTTCTTAGCATCATATTGTTCCCAAACCTTTCGGCCTTCGGTCATTGGAATGGTAAAGCGGTCTCCAAAACCACGCACGCCTTTTAGTGTTCCAAAATAATTATCGAAAGAACGGTTTTCCTGAGTCAAAATCACGATGTGTTTAACATCTTGAATAGTTCCACTTTCAACTTTGGCATCAATAGCTAAGGCTTTTTGAATACTAAGCGGGAAACTCGCTAAAGCAGCTGTCCCAAACATGGTTTTTGTAGAATTTAAAAGAAATTCGCGACGATTCATTAGTTCTATCCTGAGTTCTTATTATGGTGCACAGTGCATTTTGCAATTACTGGTCGGCGGTGTTGTTGGCGATGAATTGTCTGAGTCGTTATCATCGTTACAAGCACTGAGCATGAGTGCTAAAGATGTAATTAATAAAAGTGAAAGTTTTCGCATTGGTTTTTTCCAAACGGTTTAAATGCGAACTACTAATAAAGCGTAAAAGTGACAGGCAAGTGATGTTTTTATGTCGATTTGATGAAGGCATAAAAAAACGCATCCGAAGATGCGCTTTTTTAGAAAGTTTAAAATTACCAGCCTAAAGCTTCTTGTTGCTTTTTAACGAGCTCGGCAATTCCTTTTTCAGCCATTTCTAACATGGCATTGCTTTGTGCGCGAGTAAACGGTTTGTCTTCAGCAGTACCTTGAATTTCAATGAATTCACCTGCTTGAGTCATCACTACATTTAAGTCAGTTTGACAGTTCGAATCTTCTTCATAACAAAGATCAAGCAATACTTCGTCTTGATACATACCCACAGAAATTGCAGCAACTAATCCTTTAAGCGGATCATGCTTAATTTTCTTTTGAGACAATAAAACATTCATAGCATCAACCAATGCTACAGCCGCGCCAGTAATTGATGCAGTACGTGTACCACCATCTGCCTGAATCACATCACAGTCGATGGTAATCGTGTTTTCGCCAAGCTTTTTCAAATCGACCATAGCACGTAAGCTACGACCAATCAGACGCTGGATTTCCTGTGTCCGGCCCGACTGTTTACCACGCGCTGCTTCACGGTCACAACGTGAGTGTGTTGAGCGCGGTAACATGCCATATTCAGCAGTGACCCAGCCCTGTCCTTTTCCTTTTAAAAACCGTGGAACCGAATTATCGATACTTGCAGTACAAAGGACTTTGGTGTGACCAAACTCAACCAGAACTGAACCTTCTGCATAACGGGTATAATTACGTGTGATTTTTACTTCACGTAACTGGTCTAATTCACGTTGGTCAATACGCATAATCCTTCCTAACTTCTCTTAAATACAAATCTGGGCATAGTATAGCAAAGGATTTTGACAGGTTGAGTTTATTCCCTACTTTCAAATGTAAGTCTGCACTTTTAATAACTCAAAAATAAAAATAGCCCCTTAAAAGGAGCTATTTGGAATACCTTAAACAATGCTCTATCTTTATTAAGCAGTTTTGCCAAACATGCCTTTCACCGCCTCAACAAAGGTCCGTTTGGTCGCCACTAAACGATCAACCACATTGTCAGGCAAAGAGTGAACAGCCAGACGTTTATATACACTCAAAATTTGAGATCCAAAGGGCGCGGTATTGTACTGTTGACCGAACTCTGCACAGACTTCACGTACTTTAGGTGCCATCTCTTGATAGCGGTTGGCAGGCACATCAGGAAATAAGTGATGTTCGATTTGATGACTCAAGTTGCCACTCAAGAAATGCATGATTTTACCGCCAGTAAAGTTTGCTGAACCACGGATCTGACGCAAGTACCACTCTGCTTTGGTTTCATTAACAATATTGTCAGTGATAATTTCAGAGTCTTCTGTGAAATGGCCACAATAAATCACGGTCGATGCCCAGTAGTTACGGATCAAGTTAGCAAAAAAGTTACCAGCCAATACTGGCAAGAACATTGGTCCTGCAATTAGTGGGAATAGCACATAATCTTTACCAAACTGACGTACCATTTTTTTACGTAGATTTTTAGATTCTACATACACTTCTTTCCAAGTTTTGGTGCCATCAAACAATACTTTTTCCATCTCTAGACGTTGCAAAGCCAGTAGCCATTCAAAACCCGTTGACAATACAAAACCCATTGGCACGTTGAATAAAAAACGAGGTTCCCACTTTTGCTCACGGCTCATGCGCATCACACCATAACCGCTAATATCATGATCCATGCCAAACACATTGGTATAGGTATGATGCTTATAATTATGAGTATATTTCCAGTCTTCACCCGTACACACCGTATCCCAGTCATAGGTTGCACCGTTAAGCGTTGGATCATTTAACCAGTCAAACTGACCATGCATCACATTATGACCGAGTTCCATGTTTTCAACGATTTTAGATACGCCTAGCATAGCCGTACCCAACAACCATACAGGTGGAATCCAACCACCAAACATCAATATGCTACGTGATGCAATTTCGGTGTAGCGTACAAAATTACGTACTTTGTAAATATATTTTGAATCTTCTTCCCCGAGATCTTTCATCACTTCAAGACGAATTTCTTCAATACGGCGACCAAAAGCTTCTGTTTGCTCTGGGGTTAAATGTGCCGATTTTGATGTTGCTTTAATTTCCACTGCCATATTCATAAGGGTATCCTCAAATCTCTTTTATGTTTGTTTTTATAGATCAATCGTGACTGGGCTAAGGGCTTGGTTCACGCATAACTTAATTGCACGATTTGGTTGATCGTCAATTTCACCTGTTAATATATTCTGGGTGACACCACTGACTTTGGTACACGTACATTGGTTGCATACACCCATACGACAACCATGCTGTGGACGTAAACCAGCTTGCTCTGCACTGCTTAATAACGTTGTCGCGGCAAGAAAGTTTTGTTGCGAACGACGGAATATGATTGGTTGCGCTTCATTAGACTGTTCGATTTGAACAGGCATGAAAAACTCTTGATGGAAGTTTTCCAACACATCATGTTGCTTATAAATATCTTGTGCCTGACGCATCATGCCGTGATGACCACATGCATACATTTGTAGGTCTTTAAAGTTCGGGACCAGTTTCACCAACAATTTCGCATCTAAATGCTGCTTTTGCTCAGTGGTATTAAAAAAATGATATTGAAGCTCTGGATGCTTTTCTGCCAAAGCTTTTAATTCAGCATGAAAAATTTCTGCTCGATTAAAGTAAATGACATGAATCTGTTCGAGCTGCTGTTTCAAAGCTTGCTGCAAAAGTGAATAAATTGCAGTAATGCCACTACCTGACGCAATTAAAATCGCAGGTTGCTGGCCTTGGTGCAAAGTAAAATCACCTTGTGGCTGTGAAATCTCAATGCACTCTCCAACATGTAATAGTTGTGCTGCACTAGACACTAAGCCCTGTACTTTAATACCTAAAGAGATTTCCCCTTCATTCGTTACTTCAATAATTGAATAACTACGCTGGTGGTAAACCCCATCTATAAGTAGGGTCAATAAAATACTTTGTCCAGCACATACCTGATCGAATTTAAAATTACGATTCGGTTTTAGCTTGATAAGCACCATATCGGTATGTAGAGACTGAACTGCGGTAACTTCTGCAAGTACGCGTTTCCAAGCCCAAGTCACGTTAATTTTCTGCAAAACAAAATCAACGAAATCTTCTCGAACCAAATGTGGCTGATAACTAAGTGTTGCGTTCATACGTTCCTCTTTTGTATCTGGCTATTTATTTGAGTGAACACATGTTCGTATAGTGAACATATGTACACTATATTTATAACTGTTCACTCAGTCAACACTTGTTCACTATTTTTTTTATGAAAGTTTGCTCTTTTTTGTTAGACTCTGGCTCACGGTTTAAATAGGTTCTTTTAATGTCGATACGGGATGAACGAAAACAGCAAAGTCGTCAGGCACTCCTTGATGCAGCCTTGCATCTGAGCACGTCTGGGCGTTCGTTCAGTAGTATCAGTTTGCGTGAAGTTGCACGTGAAGTTGGTTTGGTACCGACAGCGTTCTATCGTCATTTTCAAGATATGGATGAACTTGGTAAAGAACTGGTCGATCAAGTCGCGCTACATTTAAAAAGTGTTTTACATCAATTAGGTCAAAGTTATTTACAACATAAATCTACGAAAACTCAGACCAGCATTGAGCTATTTGTTCAGGCGGTAAATCATAGCCCTAAGCAGTGGCAATTTATGATTTCCGAACGTTGGGGCGGTTCAGAAACGGTTCGTGCAGCAATTGCCCGAGAAATCGAATTTCTGATTGAAGATTTAACAACCGATCTTACCAAACTCGAAAATTTCAAACATATTCAACAACCTCAAGACTTAAATGTCTTATCCACCATTTTGACCAACATGTCATTTACATGGGCAATGACGTGGCTCAACCTATCTAAACAATATCAAGACGAGCAGCTCAAACAGCAACAAACTGCCTTTATCGAAAATGCCTCTACACAAGTTCGCTTACTCTTTAGAGGGATTGCAAACTGGGAACGGTAAAAGCGGCAAATGACAAAAAACAGGTTATGTGGTAATACGTAAAGAGAGAAAGAAAAAGGCTAAAAATTTCGAGAAAAGTCTTTTTCTTTTTACAGGAAGTAAACTATTAGTTAGGCCAAACTGGTGTGGGAATACCTATGAATCTTGATCGTCATACACAGTTTTTGATGCGCAAAGAAAAAATTCTGAGCGTGGCAGAAAAATTGTTACTAGAAAACAATCAGGAAATTACTCTAGATGAGTTAGTGGCCGAGCTGGATATTGCTAAAGGCACACTTTATAAGCATTTTAGAAGCAAAAATGAGCTTCTACTTGAGTTAATTATTCAAAATGAAAAGCAAATTTTAGAAATTTCTAAAAAATATAATACAGATTTCAAAGAGTATGCTCCTCATTACATGCTTCACCATTTGCTTACGCCTGGAAAAACAATTTTATTGCATCAACTTGAAGAAAATCTGACGATGACAGAGTCTAAGTTGAAGCATCTTTTCGAAGAACTTTATGAAATCCGCCAACAGCGCATTTTAGCTATTAAAGATATTACGGAAAATTATTTAAAATCATTAAATTATGATATGTCTATTCGTGATTATTTATCTTATATCTGGTCACTAACTTATGGCGCATCATTGCTTTTAAATTCTACGTATTACCAGCGTTCTATTGGTTCTCGCAAAAAATTAATTAATTTATATATTAATCAGGCCCTATCGCTACCAACCCAAACAGTTAATTTTGATGTTTTAAATTTTCAAATTGAAGATGAAAGCCCCAAAAATTAATTGAAATATTTCGTGATAATTAACAAAAAATTAAACATCGATATAAATTTTAATTGAATAAAAATGGGCTTCAGATGAAGCCCATTTTTGAAGTAAAGCCTAAACAACTTATTTTGCTTTACGTTCTTTCTCAATTAAATAATTAAGAACTTGAGTGACTTTACCATCTTCACCCTGCACGACATATTTACCATTAACTACAACCGCAGGAACACCTGTTAATTGGTACTGTTGAGCAAGTTTATTCGACTCAGCAACTTTTGCAGTCACAGCAAATGAGTTGTAAGTACTATTAAATTTCTGTTCAGGCACGCCATAACGAGTAAAGAACTTAGCCGCAGAAGCCTGATCAAAAATTTGTTGACCATTTACTTGAATCGCATGGAACAATGGTAAATGCGTGCGTTTACGTACACCTAATGCCTCAGATGTATAATATGTACGCGCCCCTTGTTCCCACATTTTATTCATTGCAGCTGGTGTACGTACAAAACGCACATCTTTAGGAATCTGTTTTAACCACGTTTGCATATGCGGTTCAAGTTTAAAACAGTGTGGACATCCATACCAAAAGAACTCTCGAACTTCGATTTTCCCCGGGACTTCCACTTTGCCTGGATTGGCAATCACGGTGTAGTCTTTACCAGCAACAAAATCTGCTGCCATTGCACTACCCGATACGGCCATAATTGCTGCACTCAAACCACCCAAAACCAATTTTTTCATTGCTACAGCTTTTCCTCTAAGTTGTTATGCATTAGCTTATGCCCTAAATATAAAACAAATATGCTAAATTCGTTTTGCTTCTGTGAAGTTTTTTATTGGGTTTATCGCTTTTTTCCCAATAATCGCTACACTAACGGCGAACTACATCCAAAAAGATAACTCAAGTTTAGAGGTAGCACCATGTCGCAATTGAATGTTGATTTACAAGAAATCGCAAAGTTTGAAGCACTTGCTGCCAAATGGTGGGATCAACATTCTGAATTTCGCCCACTTCATCAAATTAATCCACTACGTTTAAATTGGATTGATGAACGCGTAGGCGGACTTGCTGGTAAAAAAATACTTGATGTCGGCTGTGGTGGCGGTATTTTGGCTGAGAGCATGGCACGTCGTGGAGCAGATGTACTCGGTATTGATATGGGTGAAGCACCGCTAGCTGTAGGCCGTTTGCATGCTCAACAAGACAATGTTCAAAATATTGAATATCGCCAAATTCCTGTAGAAGAATTAGCACAAGAACAAGCTGGTCAATACGATGTAGTGACTTGCATGGAAATGATGGAACACGTTCCAGATCCTGCATCTATTGTAAGAGCTTGTCAGGCTTTGGTTAAACCGGGTGGTCATGTGTTCTTTTCAACCATTAACCGTAACCCAAAATCTTATTTATTTGCCATTATTGGTGCAGAATACGTACTACGCATGTTGCCAAAAGGTACACATGATTATCATAAATTTATTCGCCCATCTGAAATGGCACATGACATTCGTAATGCAGGCCTTACTTTAAAAGAAATGACTGGACTGCATTACAACCCGCTTACCAAACATTACTGGTTAGCGCCAAATGTCGACGTTAATTATATGGTTCACACGATCAATACAGGTGCATGATGAAAGCTGTTTTATTTGATTTAGACGGTACTCTTATTGATACAGCTGCCGACTTCATTCGTATTATTCAGCAAATGTGCCGTGATGAAAGACGTCCGGTTGTTGATGCCGACCTAATTCGTACTCAGGTTTCTGAAGGTGCACGTGCGATGGTTAAATTGGTCTATCCAGAGCTGGATGTGACCAATCCGATTTTCTTGGCGCATCGACAAAACTTTTTAGACCTTTACGGCAATAACATTGTGGTTGATACAGACCTATTTGAAGGCATGTATCCGCTTTTAGACGAGTTAGAAGCTAAAGAAATTCCATGGGGTATTGTGACCAATAAACCTCGTGGTTTAAGCGAGTCTCTCTTAGAGAAGTTAAATCTGACCGAACGCTGTGCGGTTTTGGTATGTCCTGAAGATGTCAGTAAAACCAAACCAGACCCTGAACCGATGTATTTGGCGGCTAAACAGTTAAATATCCCAGCAAATGAAATTATTTATGTGGGTGACCATCCACGTGATATTGATGCTGGTCGCAATGCCAATATGTATACTATTTTGGCTGCATATGGCTATTTACCAATCGAACACCGTGATGATCTCGCTGCATGGCAGGCCGATTCGATTGTAAATACGGTGACAGAATTACACGATATGTTACGTCAAAAGCTTCCTGCTCTACAGGAAAATCAGCGTATGATAAGTTAACATAAGAGTTTTATAGGCTTTTTTAACAGTTCTTTGCTTTATCAATATAAAAAGAAGGAGGTTTACCAATGAAATATTCAGAATACCAACCTCGTCCGGATCTACTCAAAGATCGAATTATTTTAATTACCGGTGCTGGCGATGGAATTGGGCGAGCTGCAGCTCTGACTTATGCCCTACATGGCGCAACCGTTGTACTGCATGGTAGAACCTTAAATAAACTAGAAGTTATTTATGATGAAATTGAAAGTCTAGGTGCACCGCAACCAGCAATTTTACCATTACAGCTTTCGAGCGCTTCTGACCGTGATTATGATTTTTTAGTCGATACCCTTGAGAAACAGTTTGGGCGTCTTGACGGTATTTTGCATAATGCAGGTATTTTAGGTGAACGCGTTGAGCTGGCACATTATCCATCGGAAGTATGGGATGATGTCATGGCAGTTAACTTACGCGCCCCTTTTGCATTAACTCAAGCGCTATTACCACTTTTGCAGAAATCAGAAAATGCCTCTGTCGTATTTACCAGCTCTGGCGTAGGTCGCGAAGCACGTGCCTTATGGGGTGCATATTCTGTCTCAAAAATTGCAATTGAAGCGGTCAGCAAAATTTTTGCAGCGGAGAATACTTATCCAAATATCCGCTTTAACTGCATTAATCCAGGCGCGACACGTACCGCAATGCGTGCTAAAGCCTACCCACAAGAAGATCCGAAAACACTACCTACACCAGAGTCGATCTTGCCTGCTTATCTCTATTTAATGGGTGAAGATAGCTTGGCGCTCAATGGTCAAAGTATCGATGCACAGGATTAAAATGTTAAAGATGAAAAGCTAAAGAAAATTACAGCCGATCATCAAATCTGGCTTGCCTATACCTGAAAAGATATATACAAGCCTTTTTTATTATTGATAAAAACTCTTGATCTATCCGTAATTTTAATTGAACCATTAAATGATCTTCACAGTTTCTCTGCATTTTGCGCGTAGAGTATTCAACATGAGAGACATCAGATGTAAACGAGGATGCATCATGAAAAAGTTGTTCACAATCTTAACCCTTTCCATAGCCGTGCTCACTACAAGTATGGCGAGCTTTGCTGATCCTCCTTTTGACCGAGGCCATGGCCACAAAGGTCCTAAAGGTGGAGGACCACGCGGTGAATGGAACGATCGTGGGCCAGGATTTGGACGTGATCATGATGAAGATCGTGTCCGTGACGAACGCCGTATGCGCGAGGAACGTGGTTTTGAACGGCTTAAACAGCATCGCTGGCAGCCTGGCTATGTCATGCCACAGCACTATCGTGGTAATGGCTACAAAGTCGACTATAAAGACAGTAACTTGCCGAAACCAGGCCGCAGTCAACAATGGTACAAAATCAATAATGACTATATTTTAGTCGACACTGATTCTAATAGTATTGTTAGTATTCGTGGTTTTTAAAACGATAGATCCTCGCTATCGCTGAATAAAAAAGGATAAAGCCTCTGGGTTTTATCCTTTTTTTATTACTTATATATTTCAAAAATAAAAAGATTTTTTATAGTCTTACACTTCGTATTTTCTTAATTTCTTCTTATTTCATCGTTAGTTTTCACATTTATTCTTCGTAGCCTCCACGATTTATCTGTAATTGTTCACTAATCTTTAGTTATTGAAATTTAATTCATTATTTGAGGTTTACGATGAAAAAACTAACAACAGCAATTGTTCTTTCACTCAGTGGTTTAGTTGCAACAACAGCAATGGCAGCACCTAACGATCATAATCACCATGGCAATTACCAAAACCATGAAGTAAAAACAGTTAAAGTGATTAAAAAAGATGACCATCGCAATGTATGGCGAGCAGGTCAGGTTGTACCCCGTGAATATCAACACTCACGTTACGTGATTGACTATCGTCAACATCAGAAATTAACTAAACCGGGTCGCTACCAGAAATGGTACAAAGTGAACGGAAATTATGTGCTGGTAAATGAACAAAGCCACAAAATCATTAGAGTTGTTCACTAATTCTAAAATTCTTTAAACACCCAAACTCTGATTTGGGTGTTTTTTTATCTAAAACATGCGGCTTTAATCTTTTTTGTTTAGAATCATCTCTATATCTTTTTGCTGTTGATTCGAGATCGGTATGCCAAGCAAGTCTTTAGAAAAGTCGCATAATAACACCCAGCATTATGTACACTGGTTTCGACACTCAGCGCCCTACATTAATGCTCACCGCGATAAAACATTCGTATTGATGTTTGGTGGTGAAGCAGTCCGTCATCCTAATTTCGAACATATCATTCACGATATTGCTTTATTACACTCTCTTGGTATCCGTTTAATTCTCGTGCACGGCGCACGTCCGCAAATTAATCAAAATCTTAAAGAAAAAGGAATTGAAACCCCTTTTTATGACAACTGCCGCATTACTACACGTGAATCTTTAGGCTGTGTCATGAGTGCCGTAGGTTCCATTCGCCTAGAAATTGAAGCATTGCTTTCTATGGGCTTAGCGAACTCTCCAATGTACGGCGCTCGAATAGATGTGATATCGGGTAATTTTGTGACTGCTAAACCTTATGGCATTCGTGATGGAATGGATTTCCAGCTCACAGGTGAAGTTCGCTCTATTGATACCGATGCGATTGATCGACACCTCGATAATCATAATATTGTGCTACTGGGACCAACAGGTTATTCCACTACAGGCGAAGTATTTAACTTAAGAGCAGAAGAAGTTGCGACCAAAACTGCAACTTATTTAAAAGCAGATAAACTCATTTTTCTTGGGGAACAACAAGGGCTTCTTAATGAGGATGAACAAATATTACGTGAGTTAAGCCCACATCAACTCGACTACTATATTCAACAATACCAAACTATTAGTCCGACACTCACTTTACATTTGCAACAAGCCAAAAAAGCGTCTTTATCTGGCGTACATCGCGTACATCTCATTTCATATGCCTATGATGGCGCCCTTCTTCAAGAGTTATTTACTCGAGATGGTATAGGGACCATGATTACCGATGCACATTATGAAGAAGTTCGCACAGCCCATATCCAAGATGTGGGTGGTTTAATGAATTTATTACGCCCTTTAGAAGAAGAAGGCATCTTGGTTTATCGTTCACGAGAACGTTTAGAGCAAGAAATCAGCCAGTTTGCTGTCATTGAACGCGACGGTATGATTCTAGCGTGTGCTGCACTTTATCCAATTCCGACTGAGTTTAACGAAACTCGTTCTGCAGAAATTGCCTGTGTTGCCGTACATCCAAGTTATCGTAAATCAAACCGTGGTAGCCAAATTTTGCAATTTCTTGAAGAAAAAGCCAAAGAACAAGGTATTCGTCAATTATTCGTTTTAACAACGCGTACCGCTCACTGGTTTTTAGAACATGGTTTTCATCAGGTCAGTGTTGATGAGTTGCCCAATGCTCGTCAAGCGCTCTATAACTACCAAAGGAATTCTTTAGTGTTTAAAAAGCTGCTTCCCTAGCCTTTGCTCTTTTTAAGATATTCTTATTTCAGATAAGCTTAGTTAAAAAAGTACAACCATAAACGCTATTAATTTATGATTGTACTTTTTTTAAATCTCTATTTTTAATGTTTTAATATTTTTTATTTTATTTACATTAACTTACTCACAATTCATTAAACATATTTCTTTTAGATAAATCATTTTTTTGCATAAGTTTATAGCCTATTGTGTTTAGCTTTTTTTTGCATAAATAAAGACCGAATACTTATTTTTTCTGAAATAAAAATCCCTTTAGGGTATCTGCTCATCCAATTATTTTTTTCTTTTCTCTTTCGGGGAGCACGAAACCTCATGGCACTTTTCAACACCACTTCATGGGCAAAATATTCAGTCATCGCGGCCAGCCTAGCAGGAGTGATGATGCTAAGTGGTTGTGCCAAAAAAGAGGAACAAGCCACCACAACTTTAAATATTGGCTATCAAAAATATGGCATCCTTCCTATTTTAAAGGCCCGTGGTGACCTAGAAAAAGTACTAAAAGATCAAGGCGTGCAAGTAAAATGGGTTGAGTTTCCTGCTGGCCCTCAATTGCTTGAAGGTCTAAATGTCGGGAGTGTTTCACTTGGTGAAGCAGGTGAAGCACCACCAATCTTTGCTCAAGCTGCTAATCCAAATTTAGTCTATGTCGCAAACCAACCCGCTGCGCCAAAAGCAGAAGCGCTATTGGTACAAAAAGATTCTCCAATCCACTCTATTCAAGATTTAAAAGGCAAACGTGTTGCTCTTAATAAAGGCTCGAATGTTCATTACCTGTTATTGAAAGTTCTAGAAGCCAACAACTTAAGCTTAAGTGATATTCAACCAGTTTATTTACCGCCATCAGACGCACGTGCTGCATTTGAAAAAGGTGCGGTAGATGCATGGGTGATTTGGGACCCGTTCTTTGCAGCGGCTGAACATCAAATTCAGGCACGAGTTTTAGCAACAGGTGAAAATTTGGTAAGCAATCATCAGTTCTATTTAGCTGATCGTAAATTTGCAGAAAACAACCCGAAAGTTCTCAACACAGTTGTACAGACACTTAATCAGACAACTGAATGGGTCAGCACACATCAAGATGAAGCTGCCAAGCTACTCGAAAAACCTACAGCACTTGAGTTTGATGTACTCAAAACTTCCATTTCACGTATGGGTTTTGGAGTTCAGCCAATCTCTGACAAGGTGGCACAAGAACAACAACAAGTAGCTGATGCCTTTTATGCGCAAAAGCTCATTCCTAACAAACTCACCATTCAAGACGCCATTTTAAAACTGAAATAAACCCAGCTTAGGCACGGCTTAAATAATCATATAAATGCTGTGCCTTGCCTCAAGGGGAACAAGGATATCAATATGCAACATCAGTCATTTTTCAATAAAAGTCAGTGGGTCCAGTTAGCTAAACGTATTAGCGCAGTCACTGTACTAGGTTTAACAATTGCAGCGCCAGCTTGGGCAATTGACCCAACTGTGAAAGAACTTCGTATTGGTTTTCAAAAAAGCTCGATTAATTTTGCGATTGCCAAACAGCAAAAATTATTTGAACAAGAATTTCCAAATGCCAAAGTTACTTGGAATGAGTTCCCTGCTGGCCCACAAATTTTAGAAGCTTTAGCTGTCGGTTCACTTGATGTTGGAGTCACTGGAGATACCCCACCAGTCTACGCACAAGCAGCTGGCAAGCCTTTATATTACATTGCTTATGAAGCGGCTAAACCGCTGGCATCGGCAATTTTAGTTCCAAAAAACTCACAACTGAAACAGCTTAAAGACCTGAAAGGCAAACGTATTGCGCTGCAAAAAGGTTCCAGCTCTCATTACTTGCTTGTACAAGCCGTACGTAAAGCAGGCCTAAACTGGAGCGATATTACTCCAATTTGGCTTACTCCTGCCGATGCTCGTGCTGCATTCCAAAAAGGTGCCGTTGATGCATGGGCCATTTGGGATCCTTACTTCGCTTCAGCACAACTAGAAGACCAAGCCCGTGTTCTTGCATCAGGTAAAGGCTTAAGCCCGAACTATACATTTTATTTAGCCGCTCCAGATTTTGTTAAACAACATCCGAAAGCTGTTTCTGGACTCATCAAACAAATCAATCAAGCTGACAAATGGGTTCAAAGCCATCAAGCAGAAACGGCAAGTGCCATTGGGCAAAGCACAGGCCTTAAGCCTGCGACCAGTGACTTATTCATTAAACGTCGTCCACGTCCATCATCGGCAGCGCCACTCAACAGCAAAGTCATTGCCGAGCAACAACAGCTCGCAGACATTTTTACCCAACAAGGCATCATTCCAAAACCCATCAGCATCAAACAAGCTGTTTGGATTGCCAAGTAATTTCAATAGACATATAGGTAATGCACATGAAAATTTTCTGGTTTATTCCTACCCACGGTGATAGTCGCTATTTAGGTACAAGTAAAGGCGCTCGTCAGGTTGACCATGCCTATATGAAGCAAATTGCTGTGGCAGTAGATAATTTAGGTTATGAAGGTGTACTTATTCCAACGGGTCGTTCATGTGAAGACCCATGGATTGTAGCGGCTAGCCTCATTGATGCAACACAACACCTTAAGTTTTTAGTCGCGTTACGTCCGGGTGTAACCACACCAGCTTTAGCAGCACGTATGGCTGCAACATTCGACCGTTTGTCGAATGGTCGCGTGTTACTCAACTTAGTCACTGGTGGTGATGAGGCTGAACTACGCGGCGATGGTTTATATGAAGATCACTCAACGCGTTATCAAACAGCCAATGAATATGTAAAAATTTGGCGTGAAATTTTGACGCGTTCACATACGGGTGAAGCTTTTACATTCCACGGTGAACGCTTACAAGTAGATGATGCAAAACTACTTTACCCACCTGTTCAAAAGCCTTACCCACCGCTTTGGTTTGGCGGTTCTTCAGACGTCGCTGTCGACTTGGCCGCTGAGCAAGTCGACACGTACCTCACGTGGGGTGAGCCACCAGCAGCAGTTAAACAAAAGATCGAACATGTTCGTGCCAAAGCTGAGGCTAAAGGCCGTAAATTAACTTATGGCATTCGCTTACATGTCATTGTTCGCGAAACCAATGAACAAGCATGGGCAGCAGCTAACGAACTTATCCAATATCTTGATGATGCGACCATTGCTGCCGCACAGAAAAAATTTGCACAAATGGACTCTGTCGGTCAACAACGTATGGCAGCTCTCCACGGCGGTAACCGCGACAAGCTTGAAGTATCTCCAAGCCTCTGGGCAGGTATTGGCCTAGTCCGTGGTGGTGCGGGTACAGCACTTGTAGGTGACCCTGAAACAGTCGCTGCCCGTATTCAGGAATATGCTGACCTTGGTATCGATACCTTTATTTTCTCAGGCTATCCGCATCTTGAAGAGTCAATCCGTTTTGCAGAGTTAGTATTTCCACTACTACCAATCGAAACTCGTGCCAAACTTGCTCAGCCAAATCTAACCGGTCCATTCGGTGAAATTATTGCCAACAACTATGTTCCCGACGAGAAGAAGCAAAATAGTTCCGTCAAGGAGCCTGCATGAGTAAAGATGAAAGTATTGTTTCACGTGGAACAAAACAAATCGGGCAGCATTTGCTGCCTTGGATTTTCCCGATCATCCTATTGATTGTCTGGCAAATTGCATCGAGTTCTGGTCTTTTAGAAAGCCGTATTTTGCCGGCACCCACGGCAGTCATTTCCGCTTTTTGGCACTTACTCGTTAGCGGAGAATTATGGCATCACGTTAAGGTCAGTGCAGGTCGCGCTTTGCTTGGGCTTTTAATTGGGGGCGGATTGGGTTTGCTATTGGGTTTACTTAATGGCTCTTCTCGATTTGCATCTACCCTACTCGATACGACCTTGCAAATGATTCGTAACATCCCAGCATTAGCACTTATTCCACTCGTTATCTTGTGGTTCGGTATTGATGAAACAGCAAAATTATTTTTAGTTGCAGTAGGTGTTTTTTTCCCAATTTATATCAATACCTATCACGGTATTCGATCAGTTGACCCTCAATTGATTGAGATGGGTAAAAGCTACGGACTTTCTCGCTGGCAACTTTACAAAGAAATTATTCTTCCCGGTGCGATGCCTTCTATTTTAGTCGGTTTACGCTTTGCTTTGGGTCTGGTTTGGGTATTGCTCATCGTTGCTGAAACCATTTCTGCTCAAGCTGGTATTGGTTATATGACCATGAATGCACGTGAGTTTTTACAAACAGATGTGGTATTGGTGGGTATTCTTCTTTACGCCTTACTAGGCAAACTGGCAGATGTCTTAGCACAGATTTTAGAGCGCTATTTACTACGTTGGCACTCTGGATATCAGAAATAAGGGAGCTTAAAACATGACAAATCTGAATTTAAATATTAATCAGAATGACGTGCAGCTCATTCCTGAAGAGCCAACAGAATCACAAGAACCTACATTAGGCGCAGAGATTCTGATTGAGCAGCTGTATAAATTTTATGGCGAGGTTAAGGTTCTTGAGGATCTTGACTTACACATCCAACCTGGTGAATTTTTAGCAATTGTTGGTCGAAGTGGCTGTGGTAAAAGCACCTTACTACGTTTAATTGCCCAACTTGAAAAAGCCAGTTTTGGTGAAATTAAATTTAAGTCTGCTCGCCATTTGCGTGAAGGTATTACCAATGATGATATTCGAGTCATGTTCCAAGATCCTCGTTTACTTCCTTGGAGAAATATTCTTCAAAATGTTCAACTTGGACTACCAAAATCGAAACATGCTTTAGCTGAAGAGTTACTAGAAAAAGTTGGTTTAAAAGAAAAATCAGGACAATGGCCTTCACAACTCTCTGGCGGCCAACGACAACGTACAGCTTTAGCACGCGCACTGTCGCATACGCCACGCATTTTGTTGTTAGATGAGCCTTTGGGTGCATTAGACGCCCTAACCCGTCTTGAAATGCAAAGCCTCATCGAACGCTTGTGGAAAGAACAAGGTTTTACTGCCATTTTAGTGACACATGATGTAAGTGAAGCAGTGCAATTAGCTGACCGTATTATCTTATTAGATAAAGGTCAGATTGCTCAAAGTTTCCAAGTTAATTTGCCACGCCCACGCAAAAAGAGCATTAGTTTTGCCCAACTTGAGCAACAAGTACTCGATGCTGTTTTAGCAACTTAGGTTTGCAATGAGTAATAAGAACCGTTCAACCGAAAAATGCCCAATTTACGAGCAATAAAGCTGCTGTTTTATTGCTCTTTTTTAGGGCGAAATTTTAAAAATATTTTTAAGAATAACAATAAACTAGTTAAATTCTTTATTTTTTGCACAATAGTATATCTATTACGCAAATAACTAGCCGTTTTTTGATTAAAAAAGCAAGACACCTGTGCACAAATCAAACAATTTCCCTTACAATGGGAATATTATTTTTTTAATTATGCAGCAGATGGAACAAAAAAAGAGTACCCAAAAGCGCAATCAGCTTCTTGCTGCCGCCCTTGACGTATTTTCGGTCTATGGGTTCACTGGCGCAAGTCTGGATGAAATTGCCCAACTCGCCGACATGCATAAGTCGAATATTTTCTATTACTACGAAAATAAAGAGTCTTTATATGTAGAAGTGCTCACAACTGTTTTACAAAAATGGTTGGCTCCCTTACAAACATTAGAATCTGAATTAGAACCAGCCGAAGCCTTATCTCACTATTTAATACAAAAAATCGAACTGTCTCGTAGCCAACCGAAAGCATCTAGATTGTTTGCATTAGAAATAATTCAAGGCGCTCCGCATATTTTACCTATTCTCAAAGGACCATTAAAAAAACTATTTAAGCGCAAAGCTAAAGTCATTCAGACTTGGCAAGAAGAAGGGAAGATTTCACCAGATATCGACCCAGAATTATTAATTTTAAACATTTGGGGCCTTACGCAAAACTATGCAGATTTTGCAACCCAAATGGAAATGGTGACTGGAAAAACTCTTCGTAACCGAAGCATGTTCCAACGCTCAATTGAGCACACAGTACACCTGATGCTCTACGGCGTATTGCCTCGTTAAAACCAAAAAAAGATCGGCAAACTTGCCGATCTTTTTTTAGAAATGATTTTGATAAAGGGCCAAAAGTTTTTGGGCACCTAATAATAAATTTTCTTCCCAATCCAGATGTGCAGTGTCATCTGCTCCATCAGTAATATACTTCACCGAAATCAAGCGAACTCCTAACTTATGGCAGACTTTGGCTAAAGCATAACCTTCCATATCAACCACATCACAAGCTACCTTTGGCTGGCCTGTTTCAAATGAATCACCAGTACCACAAATCCCCTTTGGCAAATCAGCAAAATGTGGTTGAAGGTGAATTTCAGCTGGCAAGTGATCATCTAACGGTGTTACACCTACTTCAAACCCTAACGGTGAAACATCCATATCTCGTTGTACAAAAGTCTTCACCTCGACCAAATCATGTCGATTAAACGCAGAGCTTCCTGCTGTACCCAAATTAATTAAAGTTTTACACCCTGTTTTTTGAATAACCTCAAATGCTTTAAAAGCAGCATTAATCTTGCCAATACCACTGTAATGGACTTCAACACCTGCCTGTTCAAATAAACCTTTAGATTCATTAGGAAGTGCCATAATTAAAGCAATATCAGTGTTCATTCAAAAAGCTCAAATCAAAATTAAATAAAATTAGAAAATAAGTATAAATCAGGTGCAAAAGCTTTTTGCACCTTTTCATGATCACTGCATTTTTTGTTGTAAAGCGATTAAGCATGGAGAAAAGAACAGTTGACCACTATATGCTCCTGCTAGCGTTTTCTTCATTACAACGCCCCACATCGTCAATAATAGAATACTCAATGCCACAGCAACGTATTGTAAAAATACAATTTCAACCTGATGTCCTAAATTAAATAGCGCCAAAATAAATACGCCTAATGGAAAGGTTAACCCCCACCAACCTAAGTTGAATGGAATACCTGTCTTTGCATGACGAAGCGTTGTTAAGATTGCTAGACCAAGCCACCATAACCCGAAACCTAAAAGCACCAGACTGCCCACGATTCCTAAAGCTTGAAAGACATTCGCGAATTGGTCAAATCCTACATTTGGCGCCACTCTTTGTACCTGTTGCCCTAGTAACAATAATCCTAAAGCACCTGTACCAATTGGGCCTAAAGAGAGCCAGCTAGAAATCGCGACTTCTTTTTCAGGTAATTGATGCAAAGCCATACGCAACATTAAAATTGTCAAAATAGCGAATGCCGGTAAAACAGAGATTCCCCAGAGTACGTAACCAGCCAGTAATAAATGAAAGCTATGCAAATTTGCTGGTAAATGAGCAACTAACATGCCCGCAGAACTTGCTGCTACTTCACAGGCAACCACAGGTAAAAGCCAGATTGCAGTCATAGTATGTAACTGATGGTTCTGACGGCTAAACATGCAAAACGGCACAATCCACGCAATTGCTAGAGCTAAAAAGACATCGATATACCATAAAGCTTGGGCAATATGGATTGCCACTTCACCGTAAAGCCCAATACCAAAGCTTAAGAAACCATTTAGTATGGTAGCTAACCCCATCGGAATAGCACCTAAAAACAAGCTCATATTAGGATGCTTAAATATTTGCTTCGCTTCATGAGGGAAAAGCAACCACCGTAATAAATAGAGACCTGAAAAAACACTAAATAGGACAATATTAAATTGCCATAACAAGGTTGCTAGCATGAATAAAAATGATTGAGCAAAAGGAAGCTGAATTAAAATCATACTTACCACACCAGTACCCATAGTCGCTGTAAACCAATTTGGGGTAAAATGTCGTATAACATCTTTGCTTTGATTTAATTGGTAAAAGGGTTTTTTCATCTTAATTCTCTAATCAAAGAGTGGATGAAAATATAGTAGAGTAAATAATTAATAAGAAAAATTGATTTATTTTTATTTAATTCATCAATATTTTAAATATAAAGAATATTCATATTGAAAAATAACTGAGTAAAAACACAACAACAAGACGAATCTGTGAGATTATGGCAATATATAGCCCTTGCAAAAATAGCCATATTTTAAGTTCATGAAACTGCTTCGTCTTAATGCGTTATCGCCCAATTTTCAGTTACCACCAACAGCGGTAACTATTGGTAATTTTGATGGTGTCCATTTAGGTCACCAAGCGATGATTGCTCAACTCAAAAAAATTGCTGCAGCACAAGGCTTAAAAACATTGGTCATGATTTTTGAGCCACAACCTCTTGAGTTCTTTCAAGGTTACGATGCCCCTCCTCGTATTAATTCATTACGGGAAAAAGTCGAATACCTAGCCGAACTTGGGGTAGATTACATTGCGGTTGCTAAATTTGATCAACACTTTCGAAGCATGAGTGCTACTGAATTTGCCGATTTATTAAAAGACAAATTAAACGCACAAGCTTTGGTTTTAGGTGATGATTTCCATTTCGGCAAAGACCGTCAAGGCAATAGCGAATTTTTAAAAGATTACGGATTTGGGGTCACCAACTTACATACCATTGAACTCGAAGGTGAACGTGTAAGTTCAACTCGTATTCGTCAGGTACTTCAGGCAGGAAATCTTGCCTTAGCCGCTAAATTATTAGGCCGTCCGTACAGTATTACTGGACGTGTTCAATATGGTGACCAGATTGGACGAACTCTCGACTTTCCAACCATTAACGTTCGCCTCAACCGCCATAAACCTTGTTTAAATGGCATTTATGGGGTTGAAGTCATTTGCGAAACAATGTCGTTAACTCAAAAAGTACTTCAGGACGCACCTGAAAAGCCGGGAATTGCCGGATATCATGAAAACAGCCTATATGGCGCGGGTCATGTCGGTACACGTCCAGCCATTCAGCAAGAACATCCAGAGTGGAGATTAGAAGTACATTTCCCTGATGTTTCTGCTAATCTGTATGGCTTATTTATGCGGGTGACTTTTCTTCACTATCTTCATGGTGAATTGAACTACCCTTCGCTTGAAGCACTTAAGGCAGGAATTGATAATGACGTGCATCAGTTACGACAATATCGTAACGACACGACACAATTTCCTTTTTAATTCGAATTTTGATTGTAAAACATGTCGGCTCCCAAGCTGATTAAACTGGATGAAAACTTGCATGAGCGATAAGCAAACTCCTGAGAATGCAGTGGACTACAAAGCCACGCTAAACCTGCCGGATACTCAATTTGCAATGAAAGCAAATTTGGCAGTACGTGAAGTGAAATGGTTAGAAGAGTGGTATACCGACAACATTTATCAGCAGATTCGTGCATCGCGTATTGGCAAGAAAAAATATATTTTGCACGATGGCCCTCCATATGCGAACGGTACAATTCACTTAGGCCATGCGGTCAACAAAGTACTCAAAGATATTATTGTAAAAAGCCGTACTCTGTCAGGTTTCGATGCGCCTTATGTACCGGGCTGGGACTGTCATGGTTTGCCAATCGAACTAAAAGTTGAAGAAAAAGTAGGTAAAGTTGGCGAAAAAGTTGACGCGGCTACTTTCCGTAAACTTTGCCGTGAATACGCACTAAAACAAATTGATTTACAGCGTAATGACTTTAAACGTCTAGGTATTTTAGGTGACTGGGATAATCCTTATCTCACCATGAACTATAAACAAGAAGCCGATATCGTTCGTGCTTTAGGTTTAATTCAAAAAAATGGTCATATCCAGCCGGGCTTAAAGCCAGTGAACTGGTGTATGGACTGTGGTTCTGCGCTTGCTGAAGCTGAAGTTGAATACGAAGATAAAAAATCTGACGCAATTGATGTTGGTTTTGGCGTTGTCGATCTAAAAGATTTAAGTGCTCGTTTAAGCGTAGACGTTCAAGATTCAACAGATATCGTGATCTGGACCACTACACCATGGACATTGCCTGCGAACCAAGCCGTTGCTTTGCACGCCGAAATTGAATATCAATTGGTACAAGTGTCTACTGAGCGTGGTAAGCAAAACTTCATTCTTGCTAAAGACCTTGTTGCTTCAGCAATTGAACGCTATAAACTTGAAAATCCAGTAGTTTTAGCAGACTTTACTGGTAGCAAACTTGAAAACCTTACATTACAACATCCTTTACTTACCGATCGTCAAGTTCCGGTAATTTTAGGTGAACACGTTATCGCAACAAGCGGTACAGGTGCAGTACATACAGCTCCTGGCCATGGCGCAGACGACTATAAAGTAGGTCTTCAATATAACCTTACAGTAGATAACCCAGTGGGTGGTAATGGTGTTTATTTACCAACTGCCCCTATCTATGCTGGTGAGCACATCTATAAAGCCAATCCAAAGATTATCGAAGCTTTGGGTGCTGTAGGCCGTTTATGGGCACATCAACCAATCAAACACAGTTACCCGCACTGCTGGCGTCATAAAACCCCTATTATTTTCCGTGCAACCCCGCAATGGTTTATTAGCATGGATCAAAAAGGTTTACGCGAAGGTGCCCTTAATGCAATTGAAAACGATATCGAGTTTGTACCGAGCTGGGGTAAAAACCGTATCGAATCAATGATTGAAGGACGTCCAGATTGGTGTATCTCACGTCAACGTACTTGGGGTGTGCCAATTCCATTCTTCGTGCATAAAGATACGAACGAATTACACCCTCGTACACCTGAATTAATCGAAGAAGTTGCTAAACTTATCGAACAAGAAGGTATCGAAGCATGGTTCAAACGTGATGCGAAAGACTTCATTGGTGAAGATGCTGAACAATATAATGCTATTCGCGATACCCTCGATGTATGGTTCGATTCTGGTACAACGCATTACGCTGTACTTGAACAACGTGAAGATCTAGAAAGCCCTGCCGATTTATATTTAGAAGGTTCAGACCAACACCGTGGTTGGTTCCAGTCTTCTTTATTAACGTCTATGGCAATTCACAATCGTGCCCCATACAAAGCATTGTTAACACATGGCTTTACGGTTGATGAAAATGGTCGTAAGTTGTCGAAATCTTTAGGCAACTATATTCCGCTTGAAGAAATCATCAAACAGCTTGGTGCTGATGGTTTACGCTTATATGTAGCTTCTAGTGACTATCGCTATGAAATCGCGGCATCTAAAGAAATCTTTAGCCGTGTAAGTGATAGCTACCGTCGTATTCGTAATACATTACGTTTCTTGCTTGCTAACTTAAATGGTTTCAAACCAAGCACAGATGCTTTGGCAGTAGATGACCTCATCGCTCTCGACCAATACATCTTGCAGCGTGCGAATGAAGTACAACAAACGATTATCACTGCCTATGAAGAAATGAACTTCCATGTGGTGTGTAGTGCGTTAACAAGCTTCTGTATTAATGACTTAGGTGGTTTCTACCTAGACATTATCAAAGATCGTCAGTACACCACTAAAGCGGATTCTCAGGCACGTCGTTCTGCACAAACAGCGCTTTACCATATTGTCCAAGCATTTATCCGTTGGATGAGCCCAATCTTAAGCTTCACCGCTCAAGAAGCTTGGCCACTCATTCCAGAACAAACTGAAAAGTTTGTATTTACTTCAGAATGGTACGACTTGCCGGTTCCATCAAAAGCAAACTTGCTTTCTGAAGAAGATTGGCAAACATTGATTAGCGTAAAATCTGCAGTAAATAAACAGATTGAAGCAGCGCGTAACGCTAAACTTGTCGGCAGTAATCTTTCAGCCAAAGTTGAACTTTGGGCAAATGAATCATTACAAACAGTTTTAAACCAACTGGCTGATGAACTCCGTTTTGTTCTTATTACTTCAGAAGTAGTAGTACATCCATTTGCTGAACAAGGTGAAGCAACTGAAATGGAAGGCTTACGTGTACAAATATCTGCAGCTGAAGGTGAAAAATGCGCACGTTGCTGGCATGTCCTTCCAGATGTAAATACACATGCCGATCATCCTGGTTTATGTGGTCGTTGTATTGTGAACGTCACTGGTCGTGGCGAAGTGAGAAAATATGCCTAATTCACAAGCTAAAAAAGGCTTATTCCAGTTTTATCCACACAACCTAATTTGGCTTGGACTTTCTGTCCTTGCCATTGTGTTGGATCAATGGACAAAATGGATTGCAAGTACACATCTGAACTACGCGGATCCAGTACCTGTGCTTCCATTTTTAAACTGGACACTATTACATAACTATGGTGCAGCCTTTAGCTTTTTATCTGATGCAGGAGGATGGCAACGCTATTTCTTCACATCTTTAGCAGGCTTAGTTTCAGTTCTTTTTGTATTTTGGTTGCTTCGTATGCCTAAAAAAATGGTGGTGCTACCTGTAGCCATCGCTTTAATTTTAGGTGGAGCATTAGGCAATTTAATTGACCGCATTACTTTAGGCTATGTTGTCGATTTTATTCATGTCTATTACCAAAATCATCACTTTCCAGCTTTTAATATTGCGGACAGTGCCATTACCCTAGGTACCATCTTGCTACTCATCGATACATTCTTCCTTGAGAAGCAACGTAACCAAAATTCGGATGCATAATATGACCGAAATTATCCAACCTAACGAAGAAATTCGTATTACAGACGGTTCTAAAGTCGATCTACACTTTTCTGTTGCTATTGAAAATGGTGTGGAAATCGATAATACACGTAACCGTGAAGAACCAGTTACTCTTACTATCGGTGACGGAAATCTTTTACCAGGTTTTGAAAAAGCATTATTTGGTTTACGTGCAGGTGACCGTCGTACGGTACATCTTCCGCCAGAAGATGCATTTGGACCATGGAATCCAGAAAATATACAAACTTTCGATACGGTTAAGTTTGAACAACGCCCTATTCCTGGCCATATGATTGAGTTTGAAGATAAGGCAAAAACAACCTTATTCGGTGTAGTGAAGTCGGTTAATGACGACATTACAGAAATTGATTTTAATCACCCGTTAGCAGGGAAAAACATTACCTTTGAAGTAGAAATATTCAAGGTAACTCCCGAAGGCCAACAAGGTATTAAACTCATGTAAATAAAAAGCCCTCTAAATGAGGGCTTTTTATTATTCAATTTTTTATTGATGACCTAAGAATCCTTACAAATTCTATATTCTCTCCCCCCTATATAATGAATTAAGTTATAAGTATAAAAATCCTTGGGAAAAATACATGCTGGTCTATATTATCGTAGGAAGTGTTCGTGAAGGACGTACAGCAATTAAAGTTGCCAATTGGCTAGAAACCACAATTCCAACATTGGGTCTAAACGATTTCCAAACTGAAGTCGTCGATTTAAAAGAATGGGATTTACCTTTTTTTTCAGGCTCTCACCCACCCGCCACTGGAATTTATGATCAACCTAAACAACAAGAATGGGCAAATAAAATTGCTCAAGCAGATGCTTTTATCTTTATTAGCCCAGAATACAACCATGGTTACAGTCCAGCCTTAAAAAATGCTCTCGACTATGTTGGTAAAGAATGGAGCGATAAACCTGCTGCATTTATTGGTTATGGTTCAACTAATGGTTCTCGCTCTATTAGCCAAATACGTCAAGTCACCTCAAGTTTAAGTATAATTGATCCAAATGCTGTACTAGAGATTCGGGATATATTTAAACGTAATAAAGATGAAAAATTCGAAGCTAATGAATTTGAAGTAAAAGGACTTCAATCAATTGTTGAGAAACTACAGAAATATCATTTAGCTTAAAAACAAAAGGCCTCCAATTAAATAAAAGAGGCCTTTATTTATAGTTTCATAAACTCTTTAAGTAATTCACTATATCTATATTACTAGCCATTTCTGCAAGCTGTAGTGCTGTGTATTCACTCTTATAATCGACAAGAGCTCCCTTTTCGACTAATAGTTTAACCACCTCTAGATGATCATTCTCGGCAGCTGCTTGTAGAGCACTATAGCCGTCATCATCTGTCTGATTAGGATCTTGTCCTTCTAAAAGTAATTGCTCTACTTCATCTAGATCGCCTAAAGAAGCCCAATAGACCAATTCAGGGAGAGAGAGTTCTTCATCGTCTTCAGGTATTGAAGAGAAGGAATTAATTTTCACGTAAACACCTAAAAATAAGAAACTTCATCGTTATTATATTCATAGAACACTGCTAGTATACAAATCTGATTTTGAATCAGTATTTTTATTGCCCCTTATTTCTAAATTCTTTATTTTCGTCATTTAATTCAGACATAAAAAAACACCCTCAACCGTTAAGTTGAGGGTGTTTCGAATAATGAGCTGGCGATGACTTACTCTCACATGGGAAACCCCACACTACCATCAGCGCTAAGAGGTTTCACTTCTG
>NZ_JAVQNR010000029.1:0-86676 GCF_031799005.1 Acinetobacter sp. V102_4
GTAAGTCATCGCCAGCTCATTATTCTAAACACCCTCAACTTAACAGTTGAGGGTGTTTTTTTATGCCTGGAAATAACCATTAGAATGGTTTTCATTAAAAATACTGCATATTATTGCGATCTTTGCTTATGATATGAGCAATTAAAATTGAGCTTCTGCTTATGCAGTTTAAAATTATCGCGGCCCAAGATCTAAATAAGCAAGAGCGACAACAGATTGCTGAGCTATGTTTTGCTGCTTTTGATGAAGATCCTTGGAGTCAATATACTTTTATGCAAACTGCTGTTCATCTATTAGGCATATTAGATGAGAATATTGTGTCACATGCTTTATGGACAGATAGAGTTTTCACCATAAATGGCAGTTTCAATGTAAAAATTGCTTATATAGAGTATGTGACTACTGACTACAAGATGAGGGGTAAGGGGTTCGCATCGCAATTATTAAGACATTTAGTTGATACATTAACTTCTTTGGAATATGGGCTTGTGGCATTACAACCAGAAGATGAAGCATTTTATACAAAATTAGGTTGGATTTCATGGTGGGGAGATTTATACATCAAACAAGATACTTCTACTTATCTGACTGATGACTATGAAATTATGCTATATCCTTTGAGTACTCAGCTGACAGACCGACTATCACATCGTTCAGAAGAGAATACTATTTGCGCAGAATGGCGAGAGGGTGAAGTTTGGTAGTTTTAATTACATAAAATATTGAACAAATATTAGCTTTAATGTTTGATCAGAAGATTAGTGTAGTCTTAATAATGTGAAATATTAGCCAGCGTTCCTATTATTTTTAATGTGGTATGTAAATAGGAAAATAAATTTATCTAATCTAATAATTTGATTCTTAAAGTATTTTTAAATTGTTATTTGTTGAAAATAAATCTATGACAAGACACGTTGTTAATTTGATAATTTAGGCATTACTTAGCTTTTCTACTTTCCTGTTTATTAGAGAAGCTTATAATGATTCAGAATCATTCCAAATTTAATAAGGATATAACATGACTACCGACCAGCAATTTCCAACTCCCAATAATTTAGGGATCGCAGTTTATTCAAATAATGCAGAAGCAATTGGTAATACACCTTTAGTTCGTATCAATCGTTTGATTAAAACTGATGCAACTGTATTAGCAAAAGTAGAAAGCCGGAATCCTGCATTTTCTGTGAAATGTCGTATTGGGGCGGCACTTATTGCAGATGCAGAAAAGCGTGGTGTGTTAAAAGAAGGCATGCATATTATTGAACCAACCAGTGGTAACACGGGGATTGCGTTGGCTTTTGTTGCAGCGGCTAAGGGTTACCCAATTACTTTAACTATGCCTGCAAGCATGAGTCTTGAGCGTAGAAAAGTGTTAAAAGCACTCGGTGCCAATTTAGTTTTAACTGAACCAGCGAAAGGGATGAAAGGTGCAGTTGATGAAGCTGTGCGATTAGCAGCTGAACAACCAGATGTTTATTTCCTACCTCAACAATTTGAAAACCCAGCGAATCCACAAATCCATGTGGATACAACTGGTCCTGAAATTTGGCAAGCAACAGGCGGGCAAGTCGATATTTTGGTTGCTGGTGTAGGTACTGGTGGCACAATTACTGGTATTTCTCGTTATTTCGAACAAGTTCAAAATAAACCTTTGTATTCTGTAGCAGTTGAACCTGCCGAGTCTCCAATTATTACTCAAACTAGAAATGGTGAGAATATTACACCTGCACCGCATAAAATTCAGGGAATTGGTGCGAACTTTATTCCAAAGAATCTTGATTTAGATCTTGTTGATGAAGTCCTACCAATAACTAGTGAAGAAGCAATTCAGTGGGCAAGAAATTGTGCAACGCAGGAAGGCATTTTAGTGGGTATTTCAAGTGGAGCAGCTTTGGCTGCGGCTGCTAAAATTGCAGAACGTCCTGAAAATGCTGGCAAAACGATTGTTGTTATTCTTCCAGACAGTGGTGAGCGTTATTTATCTTCTGTTCTATTTGAAGGTTTATTTGACGAATAAAATTACTTGTATAAAAAAGCCCATCAACAGATGGGCTTTTTTATTTGACTTTAATTTATAAGGCGCTTTTTAGAGCTTTTTGATGACGTTTAACAGATCGGGCATATTTCTTAGCTTTGTGACGTGTCCAGAAACTTCGCTCATATCCTGTAGGTCCAACATTGTAATAAGCAGTGGCTTTAAACCAACTATCAGCTGACTGATAATAATGATTTAAAATATATGCACCGCATTGAATATTTGTAGATTCATCATACAAATTACCAGCACAAGTTTGTTGCCAATAGCTAGGAATAATTTGAGTTAAACCTACTGCTCCCGTAGGTGATAGCGCATTAGTATTGTAACTAGATTCTTGTCTTATGACCGCGGCAAGTAAAAGAGGCGGCACATTATATTGATCAGCACTTTGAATAATAATTGGAGATAACCGATTCGCTGTGCTTTGTGGAACAGAATAAGCTTTTTGTAAACCAGACGAGAGTTTATTTGAACGCCATGAAAATGAACCACTATTCGGGCCTAAGCTCGTACATCCCGTCATTATTGTCATTAAAACAATTGTAAAAAATTTGAGGCTCAAAATGTGTATTTGAGTTGGTTTAAAATAATTGTTAGATAAAGATGAGGTAAGCAAAATATAAAACCGATAATCAAGTTTCAAATGAAATCATGGTATTCAGCTGTAACTAATGGATCAATATAAGTTCTGTTGCTCAGCACAAGAAAATAGTGATAATTTTGTATGATTAAAATGAAAAAACCCCGACATCCTGTCGAGGTTCCTTCGTATTCAGCTTATGTAGCTAACTCCTGTCAACTACCGCTTCCTGCGTTCTTATTCTTCTTCAATGAGACATCCTGTCTCTCTATGTTTCATATATTATAAAAAAATACTAAAGCTGGATATCCGCAATTCACCGCAAGTTTTGTACGTTTTAACTTACAGATATACTTTTTCAACTTTCTTAAATACGATGTCGACTAGTTTCTGTGCTACAGAAGTACAGATCAACACACTTGGGAAAGCAAATATCCATGCAATACCCCATGTGGATATCCATAATGAAAAGAAATTTTGAACTGGTCCTACTGCTTTGAAAGTCGTAATTCCTGAAATTATAAATGACATCGTTGCGGATAAAATTAAGAGTAATAAAATCCTTTGTGCTGTCATAATCTTACACTCCAAGATAAGCATTCAAGGTCATTGCAAAATTATTTCCAAATAATCGAGCAGTTTTAATGTCTCCTTCATCAAACCTATCGGGACTACTGCCGTGTTCAGCCTGAGCCATTAATCCTGTCCATGAACCAAGACGATTAGCAGCTTCAGAATAAGGCACACCTTGATGTTGCTCGGGCAGAATTGGATTACCGATCCATAGCATGCCATGTTGCATACAGAAGGTAAAAAGTGAAATTAATGTCGATTGTTTATCACCCGCGGGAAGGGATGATACGGTAAACCCAGCCGCTAGTTTTCCTTTAAAGCTCTGTTTTTTCCATAGTGGGCCAGTTGCATCCATGAGTTGTTTTAATTTCGAGGATACTCCGCCTAAGTAAGTCGGAGATCCCCAAATCAATCCATCGTATTGGATAAGTATTTCAGCGTTTTCAATGAGATGTTCAGCACTTAGTAGATCTACTTTAATATTTTTTTGGCTTAATACGCCAGTTTGAATTTGCTGAGCAATAAACTGAGTATGACCTTGGTGACTATGGTAAATAATAGCAACGGTTTTCATGAGATTTTCCTTTATTTTAAATTTGAAAGATTTTTGCAGTGAGATATAAACCACAGCCAAAAACACTATGATTAAGCAAACTTTTTAGACAATTCAAAAATGGATGAGGGGTTTTTGAAGAAGCGAAACCACTACCCATAGCAGGTTGCATAATAAAAAAAGGAATGAGAACAGTGACTAAACCAAAAAGTAGCGCTGAGTAAAACTGAGGATGAATGAGCCAATCGGAGCCCACAATGCAAAGAAAGCTCAAGGCAAAAATCAGCCCAACGCTATAGTGTGTGATCCAACCCAGTAAATATTCACCCTTAATTTGAGGGCTTTGGGCAATGGATTGATGTATGAATTTGTCTTGAAATATCCAACCAATCCAGCGTCCGAGAAAGGTAAAGTTTAAGGTTGGAATTTTGAATAATTTTAGTATTAACAGCCAGATATCCATAATTACTGTTGCCCCGATACCGAGGCATAAAGCTTGAAAGAACAATGTGGAGATATTCATTTTTACACCTTGCTTTTATACGTATGAAACGTGATAAATTTATTGTGCAAGTTGAAGTTCACTTGAAGTCAAGAGGGTATATGGATATTGGTGAAGTCGCGAAAAAGGCACAAGTCACAACAGCAACGCTACGTTTTTATGAAGAGAAGGGATTAATTAAATCAATAGGGCGCCAAGGTTTACGCCGGCAGTATGGTAAACAGGTGCTTGATCAATTGGCATTAATTGCTTTAGGTCGTGCTGCGGGTTTTTCTTTAAATGAAATCGCCACAATGTTTGGACAAGATGGTAAACCTGATCTTGATCGTCAAAAATTAAAAGATAAAGCTGAACAATTAGAGCAAATGGCAAAGCGATTACATTTTATTAGTCAAGGATTACAACATGCGGCAGTGTGTCCTGCTGAAAATCATATGCTATGTCCCACCTTTCAGAATTTTTTGAAAGCAGCAATTGCCGGAGAATATCAGCCAACGAAACTTTAGTGAAATCTTGAGCCAATAGTTTTTTAACATTGATCTAACAGATATATTTGTCATATTTTCGCCATAAAGATTTCATCTTTTTGAAGTAAAAACTTCATATAAGCTTGATTAAATTTGCTTAATTTTTTACCGACTGTATAAAACCATGAGCAAAAGAACTTTAGTCGCATTATTATGCTGTGCCAGTTTAGGATTGACGGCATGTAACGATGATAAGGATCAAGAACAAACTTCACCCACTGAAAACGTTACCGAACCGACCTTAATTTCTTTTGCCAAGTTATCTGTAGAAACCTACGCTGCTGGTCCAGACTCTGGCGCATATGTGAAAGGTGCAAATGGAATTTATCCTCCATTTAAAGGCCAGCCTGTACAGGGCTTTTCTGCTGCATTAAAAAATGAAGATGGCAGTTATATGGCAATGGCCGATAACGGCTTTGGAACTCAAGCTAATTCATCAGACTTTTTACTTCGTATTTATAAAATAAAGCCTGATTTCAAAACTAAAGCTAAAGGCGCGGGTCAAGTTACTGTGCAAAGCTTTATCCAACTGCGTGATCCAAACAAGTTAATTCCATTTAGTATCGTCAATGGTGATACAGCTGAGCGTTTATTAACAGGTGCTGATTTTGACCCAGAGTCAATGCAACGTACTGGTGATGGGACTTATTGGATTGGGGATGAGTTTGGTCCTTATTTACTTCATTTCTCTGCAGATGGTGTGTTGTTGGATGCCCCGATTGCTTTGCCAAATCCATTAAATCCGACGCAAGAACTTCGCTCTCCTCAAAATCAGTTTAATAAAGCACAAATTAATTTTGTAGAGCCTCTGGTTCAGCAAAGTGGTGGTTTTGAAGGAATGGCAATTTCGCCAGATGGCCAATATCTTTATCCTCTTGTAGAGAAACCAGTTAAATCGATTCGAGAAACGGAAAGACAGCTATTGATTTCTCAATTTGACCTGAAGAAAAAAGCTTATACAGGAAAATATTATTGGTTCCAGTTAGACAGTAAGGCAACCAATATTGGTGACTTCCAACTCTTTAATGATAAAGAAGGCATTATTATTGAGCGTGATGCGACTCAGAATAATTTAGGCGGATATAAAAAATTAATTCGTATTAAATTAAATGAGTCAGGCCAACCTGTAAGTCGCGAAGATTTAGTCGATTTAATTAAAATTGCCAATCCTAATTTACTTTATGGCACAGCAAGAGCCGGAGATATTGGGACAGAGCAGGTTTTCGCTTTCCCATTTGAAACCATTGAAGATGTCATCATTGAAAATAGTACAACGTTGACTGTTCTAAATGATAATAACTTCCCAGGCTCTACAGGGCGTAACGCAAAATTGGCTGACGATAATGAGATTATTCAAATTCGTTTGCCAAAAGCTTTGTTCTAAACCCTATAAATAAATGATTTAAAACTGCGGCGGCTTTTATTCCGCCGCATTTATTAGAAGAATAAAATATTGAATAAACTTTAATCAAATTAATTTTTATATCCTTGTTTTCGTTTGTTTTATAAACAGGGAAAATGAATGGAATTCATGTTAAAATGATCGGCTTTCATCTTTAGATGTCTCTCCTCCATCTGCTAGCCGAGATTCGCAAGCCATGTCTACTGCCTACACCATGCAAACTGCGCCAAAAGCGTTGTTTGATTACGACAAATATTGGGCGTCGTGTTTTGAACCAGCGCCATTTTTGCCGATGTCACGAGAAGAAATGGATCAACTCGGTTGGGATGCTTGTGACTTCATTTTAGTTTGCGGTGATGCCTATATTGACCATCCATCGTTTGTTTCAGGTGTGATTGGACGTGTGCTTGAGGCACAAGGTTTTCGTGTCGGAATTATTGCACAGCCAGACTGGACCAATGTTGAAAGCTTCCGCGTTTTAGGTAAGCCTACCATTGCTTGGGGTGTGACGGCAGGTAATATGGATTCGATGATCAACCGTTATACGGCAGATCGTAAAATTCGTTCAGATGATGCTTACTCTCCAAACAATGAGCCGAACAAACGTCCTGACCGTGCAGCAACGGTATATTGCCAGCGTTGTCGTGAAGCATTCCCTGATGTACCTGTGTTGTTAGGTGGAATTGAAGGCAGTTTACGTCGTATTGCACACTACGATTATTGGTCAGATAAAGTTCGTCGTTCAATTTTGATGGATTCAAAAGCCGATTTGCTTATGTATGGTAATGGTGAGCGTGCCATTATTGATGTGATGCACCGTTTGGCTAAAGGTGAAAAAATCCACGAGATTACAGATGTTCGTGGTACAGCATTTATTATTAATAAACATAACAAAGCATCAAAAGCAAAGTTTGTTGAAGTTGCGAGTAATGATGTAGATACGATTGGACGTGTTGATCCAATTATTAACCCATATGTCATGACTGAAGATATTGATGGCTGTGAGGTTGAAAAAGAAAAAGGTAACTCATTAGCTCAGTATCAAGATTTCCAGAAAGAGATTGTTGCAAATCCGATTGTGCGTGAAGGCGACAAACTAGATGACGACACTCAAATCGTTCAATTAAAGCCGGCACCGTCAAAAGCAATTAAACATAAGTTACCTCCACGCGGGTTAGCAGTAATTCGTTTACCTTCTTTTGAAGAAGTGTCAAATGATCACGTACTTTACGCGCATGCAAACCGTATTTTGCATCTTGAAACTAATCCGGGTAATGCACGTGCACTCGTTCAACGCCATGGTGAACGTGATGTCTGGATCAATCCTCCACCAATTCCTCTAACCACTGAGGAAATGGACTATGTGTTTGATCTTCCATATGCACGTTTGCCTCATCCAACTTATGGCGATGCTCGTTTCCCTGCATTTGATATGATCAAATTCTCGGTCAACATTATGCGTGGCTGTTTTGGTGGCTGTACTTTCTGTTCGATTACAGAACATGAAGGTCGTATTATTCAAAACCGTTCTGAAGACTCAATTTTACGTGAGATTGAGAAAATTCGTGACACGGCACCAAACTTCACAGGCATTATTTCTGACTTAGGCGGTCCAACCGCAAACATGTACCGTTTGCACTGTAAAGACCCTGAAATTGAAAAGAACTGCCGTAAACCTTCTTGTGTATATCCGGGTGTTTGTCAAAACTTGCATACCGATCATGCACCTTTAGTACAGCTTTATCGTAAAGCGCGTGCGATTAAAGGTGTGAAGAAGATTCTAATTGGTTCGGGTTTGCGTTATGACCTTGCCGTACTGAATCCGGAATATGTAAAAGAACTGGTACAACATCATGTTGGCGGTTATTTAAAAATTGCTCCAGAGCATACCGAAAATGGCCCTTTATCGAAGATGATGAAACCGGGTATTGGTACGTATGATCGTTTCAAGCAAATGTTTGACCGTTTCAGTAAAGAAGCAGGAAAAGAGCAATACTTAATTCCTTACTTTATTGCTGCGCATCCGGGTACTTCAGATTATGACATGATGCACCTTGCAATCTGGCTTAAGAAAAATGGTTTCCGTGCCGATCAGGTACAGACGTTCTATCCATCGCCAATGGCAACTGCAACCACCATGTACTATTCGGGTAAAAACCCGCTTGCTAAGGTAGCTCGCTATACCGAAAAGGTTGATATTGTAAAGGGTGAGAAACGTCGTCGTTTGCATAAAGCATTCTTACGTTACCATGATCCAAACAACTGGCCATTACTTCGTGAGGCCTTAAAAGAAATGGGTCGTGCCGATTTAATTGGTAATTCGAAGCAGCATTTGATTCCGACCTATCAGCCACAAGGTACTGCTGAAGGTGAATATAAATCTGCGCGTAAGAAGAACTCGTCTGTGGCGGGAGATTCAGCAAAACGCGGTCAGGGGCAATCTCGCTCAGCAGCAGGGCAAAAACGTCCACAAAAAGGACAGGTTCTAACCCAACATACTGGTTTACCTCCTCGTGAAACAGGTGAGAAGAGACCGTTTGGTGGTAAAAGTAAACCAAAATCAAAAGCTCGTGGATAATGATAAAAAAGGCTCTTAAACAGAGCCTTTTTTGTTTTTAATGTGTCTATTTAAATCGCATAGTGAGATTTTTGCAGATTTAAAGTACAAAAAACGTAACGAAAAATGATAAATACCATAAATCTGACGAGCTGCACTTGATTGTTGTTGACTCTATGATTATAAATAATGTGAGGGTGGCTAAATTTAAGCCAAGCTTGATAACTACAAGTGAAATTACTAAGTGAACCTTTTAAAGAACGGCTGTGTCGTTATCAATTAAAACAAAGTGTGATCTAGCAAAATCATTATAAAAAACTTAAAGGATTAAGCCCATGTATTATCTAATTACGATCTTATTATTATTTTTGGCTGTTGTGATGGCAGTGAAAAGTCTTTCACGAAGGCATCAACATGATAGTGCCTTGAAGCGCCGTGCAGTATTAACGAGTCATGAGCAAATAACATTAACCAGACTACAAACAGTTTTGCCTAAATTTACAGTATTGGCACATGTATCCTTTGATGCACTATTAACTACAAAATATGCGCATACACGTCGAAAATATCAAAATATGGCAGCTGATTTTGTTGTACTTGATCAAAATTATCAGGTTGTTGTAGTTGTTGTTCTTGGTGAAAATGGTTTACGCCGAGCGCATCAACAATATGAACGTCGTCTGTTGCAACTCGCTGGTTATCGCGTGCTGCATTATAGTGAGGTACCTGACTATCATGATCTAAGAAGAGACTTATTGAGTCCAGAAACAGAGATGGCAACTTTACATGCAACGCCACAGCTAGAAAGAATGTCAAATGCTTTTGTGAAGTCTTAAAAAGTAGGTAACGTCGGATTGAGATAAGAGTTCGGTGCAATAAAGATTAAAAATAATTGTGCCTCATCTTGAATAACAAGTATGGGCAAGCTTAGCAATTTGATAAGCCCTAATAAGATACTGACATTAATTATTTAAGCATTAAAAAATTGAGCAATATAACTAGAGATATTGCTCAATTTAATCTCGATTTATATTTATAAAAATTATGGAAGTACTGCAACAACCGTCATTTCTACAAGCACGTCCGGCGTATAAAGTTTGGACTCTACACAAGTACGCGCTGGTGGATGTCCTTCACTAATCCATGCATCCCAAACAGCATTCATCGCTGCATAATCTTTTTCGATATCTTTTAGAAAAATCATGACAGAAAGAATGTGGGTTTTATCGGTTCCAGCTTCTGCCAATAAGCGATCAATATTATCTAAAGTTTGCTGAGTCTGTGATGTAACATCTACGCTTGTATCATCTGCGAGTTGCCCAGCTAAGTGTACTAAATTACCTGAAATCGCAACTTCGCAGTAGCGTGAAGTAACGTGTAAACGCTTTACCGTCATAAAAATGCTCTAGAGTGGCTTTATTTAATAGTTTTGATTTTATGAAGAGTTGCTAGGTAGGTGCAAGCAAGTAGAAAAGAATTTCAGTAGATTATTGTGATGAAGAGAATATGCTAAGCCATGTATCAGAAGGGCCCTGTAATATTCGGATTTGGTCGTCACGCCAATCACAGGACGGTATGCCAAAAGTAAAGGTTGCTTTAAGCATGTTGCAAATACATGGGTAATGAATATGCGCTGATTAGGTTACTCTAAACTTGGAGCAAAAGGGAATAGATTTTGTTCAAAACCCACTCTTTTTGAGTGAAAAGTAGTCAGTCACCAAAGGTTAAGTTGAAAGTCATCTGATTGGGTTTGTAACTGATAAACCCCTATACCAATTAAGCGGAACTGGAAATGTTCGGGAATCTGCATTTCATTTAATAATAAAAATAAAACTTGGATGAGGTCGTGTAGTGACTGGATGGGTCTTTTAAAGCTTTTACTATGCTGTAAAGTCTGAAAATTCTTGAGTTTAAGTTTGACATTAACACCACGTGCATTGAGTTGTTTTTTCTCTAAGCTTTGCCAGACTTTTTCGGCTAAGCCCTGCCAATAGGGCTGACATTGAGCTAAAGTAAAATCACTATCAAAGGTAGTCTCTTTTGAAATTTGTTGGCGAGCTCTTTCAGCTTGAACTGGTCTATGGTCAATTCCTTGTGCATATAGATAAAGCTGTTGCCCATATTTACCGAAATGGTGAACTAAAATAGCCTCTTCAATTTTCTGTAAGTCACCCAGCGTATGTAACTGGAGCTGCTGTAATTTTTCCTGAGTGACTTTACCCACACCAGGAATTTTTTTAAGTGGAAGATCTTGAATGAAATTAGCAACCTGCGAAGGTTTTATTACGCATAAGCCATTCGGTTTATTCCAGTCCGAAGCAATTTTTGCTAAAAACTTATTGGGTGCTACACCTGCCGATGCAGTCAGTCCAGTTAATCTGAAAATATCTTCTCGAATATGCATGGCAACTTCAGTTGCACTCGCAATCTGTTTTAAATTCTCAGTGACATCCAAATAAGCTTCATCTAAAGATAATGGCTCAATAAGTAGCGTATATTGCTGAAAGATCGAGTGAATTTGAGCTGAAACTGTGCGATATTTTTCAAAATTTGGTTCAATAATAACGACTTGAGGGCATAGTTTTCTTGCCTGACTCATCGACATGGCTGAACGCAAACCAAATTCGCGGGCAGGGTAAGATGCAGCAGCAATCACAGCTCGCGGATGATGAGACGAAATAACAACGGGTAAATGCCTTAATTCAGGTTGTTCCCGTAGCTCGACTGATGCATAAAAGGCATCCATATCGATATGAATGATTTTGCGCATATTATTGTGCTTTCACGATGCCTTGCTGCTGTAAAAATTGGTGCCATTCTTTGACTGACCCCTCATAGACATTTAAGTCTACAGGCTTTATCACCCCTTCAATTTTACCTTGATTACTATGCTGCCAAAAGAGCCATTTTCTTTTATCTTTGAGTTCAGGTTTAGCTTCATAATCACGAACCCAAAGGGGAGTAGCAGAAAAATTTCCAACTAGGACAATGTGGTAAAAAGTTCTGGAAATATAGAAGATAGGCTGTTTTCCATAATGCTGTTTTAAGCGATCATGCATGATGCCAATTTCTTTAATTAACTGCTCTTTGGTGTATGTATTAATACAGTTACTGTCGTATTCCAGATCAATAACTGGCGGAAGCGCATCTGATTTTTTAGGCACCGTCGCAATAAAGTTATCTGCTTGCGTTTTACCATCACGGCATAGACGATAAAAGTGATAAGCCCCTACATGAAGCCCATGTTCACGAGCTTTGAGCCAGTTTTCTTGAAATTTTGAATCTTTGTAATCACCACCTTCAGTCGCTTTTAAATAAACGAATTGGAACTTTTCTGGTGATATTTTTTTCCATTCAATGTCACCTTGATGGTGAGAGACATCGAATCCTTGAACTGGATAATCTTGTGCCACGGCTTTTTGTTGATAGAACAGACCAAAATAAGCCAATATTCCCATAACACATGCCAAGCCAATTCCCATTAGGGTATTGTGGTGCCGTGCTGTGAAAAAGGTTTTAGCCAGTTTGGTCATGCAAAACTCATTAAAGATGTTAGGCCGCCATCATAACGTGATTCAAGAGTGATAAACCACGCTAAAAATGCAACGGCTTATACGGGGGTATTTTTGGGAATTTGCCAGAAGATAAGTGCAGCAATGACATTGATACAACCGAGGCAAATTAAAGTGACATGGAATGCTGTTGTCACATGATCGGCACCATAATAACTGGTAAATACATTAATGAGTGTACCTGCCAGCGCCACGCCAATACTCATTGATAGCATCATGATCATCGATAAAAAACTATTACCGCTACTCGCATCTTGTTGAGGCAAATCTTTTAAGGTCAAAGTGTTCATTCCAACAAATTGTAATGAATTTAATGTACCAAATAAGAAAAAGTGTAAGGCTCTAAACCAAGTTGGAGTGTCGACTGTCATGATTGCAAAAGACGCAATACATAACCCGACCAGTGTTGTATTGATGAGTAAAAAACGTCGGTAGCCAATTTTCTGAATAATAGGTCTGACGATTGGCTTTGAAAATAATGAACCTAACACTAGAGGAATCATCATTAAACCCGCAATAAAAGGTTCAAAACCAAAAGCGACCTGTAACATGAGCGGTAAAACAAAAGGTAAGGCATTACCACCAAAGCGTGCAAAGAAATTACCTAAAATACCAATCGCATAAATTTTATTTCTAAAGAGTCGACTGCGGAATAATGCGTTTTGATGGGTGTGAGAATGATAGGCATACCAAAGTGTTGCGATTATGCCGACGACTAATAGCGAAATGCTGAACCATTTTGAATATTCAGGTGAGGCCAGATGTTCGATACCCAAAGACCATCCGATCATTGCTACCACTAACAAGATGAAGCCGCCTAAATCAAATGTTTTGACTGAAGGTTCTTTTAAATTAGGCATGACTTTTAATGTCATTAATATGCCTAAGATACCCATAGGAATATTGATGAGAAAAATCCAGTGCCAAGTTGCAACTTCAACTAACCAGCCGCCTAAAGTTGGACCAGCCAAAGGTCCGAGTAAACCTGCAAGACTCATTAAGCTCATTGCAGCTAAGAACTGAGTTCGAGGAATAATTTTTAAAAGAGATAATCGACCAACAGGGAGTAATAATGCTCCACCCACGCCTTGGATAACTCGGAAAACTAACAGCTCATTGAGACTTTGAGAAAGACCACAACCTAAAGAAGCCAGAGTAAAAATAACGATTGCCGATAAGAAAATATTTCTAACACCAAAGCGGTCTGCTAACCAGCCACTTAAAGGAATACAGGCAGCTACTGATAAAACATAGGCCACTACTACGCTGTGCATGCGTAGAGGGTCTTCATTTAAATGATGAGCCATTGCAGGAATAGCAGTATTTACAATCGTTGTGTCCAAAGCCTGCATAAAAAAGCCAATGGAAACCAAAAGTACGAGTAAGCGATATTCAGGTTGCAAGGCTTGGTGAGTCGGCGTGGCATTCATAACATTTGAAAGTTAACGTTTTGGTCTAGTGTAAAACAAATTGAAAGTAAAAAAAGTAAGACAATGTTGAGTACCCCTTTACTAAATCTAATTGCTTTTGAAGGCAACGGTGAAAATAGTTAAAACAAAAAAAGCGGCAGAACCGCTTTTTTATAGAGAGTAGGTGGGCAACTAGACAACAAATCTTTTCGGCATTTTTAAATTTTGAATGACGTTATAAATCTGATCAACATCATCACATACAATTAATTTAGCGCGGTGTTGAAGTGGGAGAAAACCCTCTTGAACCGCATGATCTAACTGAGCAATCAATGCATTATAAAAACCATTTACGTTGTATAAAATCATGGGTTTTTGATGCTGGTTGAGTTGACCCCAAGTGGCTATTTCCAATATCTCTTCGAATGTTCCTAAACCACCTGGTAATGCAACAAATGCACTTGCACGTTCAGCCATCATGGCTTTGCGCTCATGCATAGTTTCTACCACGTGTAATTCGGTTAATCTTGAGTGTGCTTCTTCATAGTTAAGCATAAAATCAGGGATCACTCCCACAGCTTCACCGCCATTTTCGAGTACGCTGTCGGCTACTTGTCCCATTAAGCCAATGCTTGCACCGCCGTAGACCAAACCAAAGCCTTGCTCAGCAATGCCGCGAGCGAGCTCAATTGCTTTTTCTCGATAGATTGGATTATTTCCTACACGTGAACCACAATATAATGCAATAAGAGGTTGTTTTGTTTTTACAGCTGTTATTGGTGAATCATTTACTGCCATTGTTAATACGCTATTCATTGCTTTATTTTCACCTTATCACGTTCATATTTCTTGTCTACACTAAGCCAAAGATATGACAACTTTATAAGCAGATTTATAAGAAAGATTCATGTTTTGTATGGGTTTGGTGAATGCCCTTCATGAACAAATAAAAATGATGAATTTCTATTAAATCTTGCCTATACTAAAAATTCGTTTAACAACATATGAACAAATATGGGTAGTGGTTGTAGTCGCTCCGTTTTAATTTCTTGTCCTAAAAAAACATTTTCCCTCCTTTGTATGGGCATGCCTGCAGTGTTGCCAAATAAAGATAAAATCCAGTCAGCGCAGGAGCAGGATCGATGATCTTTGAATGGATGTCTGATCCCTCCGCTTGGGTGGGCTTAGCTACTTTAATCGTTCTCGAAATTGTTCTGGGGATTGATAACCTCGTTTTCATCGCTATTTTGGCCGAAAAACTGCCACCAGAGCAGCGTGGTAAGGCTCGAAAACTTGGATTAGTATTAGCCTTAGGCATGCGTTTAGTACTTTTAGCTGCTATTGCTTGGGTTGTGACACTTACCCAACCACTCTTCCATATTTTTGATCATCCATTTTCTGGTCGTGATTTGATCTTGTTGTTCGGTGGTGTGTTCTTACTCTTTAAAGGCACCATGGAATTACATGAGCGCATGGAAGGCAAACAACTGCAAAAAGAAGACAATCCAGTGCATGCAGCATTCTGGATGGTCATTGTCCAGATTGTCGTGCTTGATGCTGTGTTCTCATTAGACAGTGTGATTACCGCAGTGGGGATGGTCAAAGACAAGAGTGTCATGATGCTGGCAATGATTGTTGCTGTCGGAATCATGTTGTGGGCATCAAGACCACTTATGGACTTTGTCAATAAGCATCCAACCGTGGTTATTCTCTGCCTTGGCTTTTTAATGATGATTGGTTTCTCTTTGGTCGTGGAAGGTTTTGGTTTCCATATTCCGAAGGGCTACTTATATGCTGCAATTGGTTTCTCGATTTTGGTCGAAATAATCAATCAGAGTATGCGCCGCAATCAGGAAAAGCTGGTGACAACCACAGACTTGCGTTATCGCACTGCCTCTGCGGTTTTACGTATGCTAGGAAGTAAAAACAGTGGCTCTAGCTCAGATACACAATCTTCTGATAAAGAGGACGTATTAGCTACTCAAGCTTTTGCAGATGAAGTTTTTGATGAAGACAATGGTGTTTATCATAGTGTACTTGTGCAAGGTGTTCTTGGTTTATCAGAACGTCCAGTAAAGTCCGTAATGACGCCACGACCTGAACTTGAATGGATTGATTTAGACGACGAACCGGAAGTTTTAAAAGAACGTTTAATGTCAATGACACACTCTCGTTTGATTGTTGCACGTGGTGAACTTGATAATATTGAGGGTATTGCACTCACTCATAAAGTTTTGAATGGCTTTATTGAAACTGGTGTAGTCGATTTCCAAAAGCATTTACGTGAGCCCGTCATTGTGCATGAAAATGCTCAAGTACTTATGGTGATGGAGCAATTACGTCAAGCGCCTTTACAAATGGCAATCGTTTTAAATGAATACGGTTCAATTGAAGGTATTGCAACACCAATCGATATCTTAGAAGCAATTGCGGGTGAATTCCCAGATGAAGATGAACTAGATGCAGCCGCTGAGAGCTTGGAAGATGGTTCATTAATACTTGAAGGTTCAACCGACATTCGCCATGTATCTTTGTTATTAGGTCGTGATTTGGTTGATGAAAGTGAACAGTATTCTACTTTATCGGGCTATTTGTTATTCCATTTAGGTCGCTTGCCTGAAAATGGTGAAACTGTTGAAGCAGATGGTTATCGCTTTGAAGTGGTGACGATGGAAGGCCATAAAATCGAGAAAGTTCATATTGTTTCTATCGAACAAGATGAATCGAAAGATTAAATGACATTTCAGGTCTAGAAACATCATAAAATAGCTCAAATCTGAGCTATTTTTTTATTTGAGAAACACAGAATGACTCAACACACTTGTCCATGTGGAAAAGCCAGCTATGCAGAATGTTGTGAGCCTTTACATTTAGGCACAGCAAAAGCCCTAACAGCAGAGCAGCTTATGCGTTCGCGTTATAGTGCTTTTGCATTACAACAAATTGACTATATTGTGAAAACAACTGCTTTAGGTCAGCAAGCTGCGCTTGATAAAGAGGCTATTGCAGACTGGAGCAAACAAAATCAATGGCTGGGTTTAGATGTTATTCAGGCCAAAGAAAAATTAGACAAAACGCATGCGCAGGTTGAATTCAAGGCGCATTATCATGATGGACAAAAAGCTCAAGTTCATCATGAGGTTTCACATTTTGTATATCAGCAACAACAATGGTTTTTCCTTGATCCGACTGTAGAAATGAATGTCACGATGAAACAACCCTGTGTATGTGGCTCTGGAAAAAAATTTAAGCAATGCTGTGCACAATTCATATAACTTTACCTTAAAATACGGCCACCGTTTGGCCTGAGGGAAAGGGCGATGTTACTCACCGTTATTTATATTATTGCGATTACTGCTGAAGCCATGACAGGTGCATTGTCTGCTGGGCGACGGAGTATGGACTGGTTCGGTGTCGTACTGATTGCCTGTGTGACGGCCTTGGGTGGTGGTTCTGTACGTGATGTACTACTTGGCCACTATCCTTTAACTTGGGTAAAACATCCTGAATATTTGGTTCTGACTTGTTGCGCTGCATTTGTCACAATCATTATTGCCAAATGGATGCGTCACTTACATAACATCTTTTTGGTGCTCGATGCTTTAGGTTTAATCGGGTTTACCATCATTGGTTGCCAAATTGCACTACAAATGGGACACGGTTTTGTCGTATCAGCTGTAGCTGGTGTATTGACCGGAGTTTCTGGCGGTATTTTACGTGATATTTTATGTAACGATGTCCCGTTCGTTTTCCGTCGCGAACTTTATGCGAGTATTTCTTTTGTGGCGGTCATCTGTTACTGGGTATGTCAGGATTTAGGGTTAAGTTTAGAGTTAACCGTCATTTCAACCTTAATTTTCGGTTTTACCCTGCGTCTAATTGCCATCTATTTTGGTTTAGAAATGCCTAAATTTATTTATAAAGATGATGATGCAGAGTCAGCTTCTTCAACCGACGAACATTAATCATGCAGATTCCTATGTGAGCATGCTATAACAATTAAATATATTGTCTTGCTCACTTATTTTTTCCAGTAGAGTTTTCCTATGGACTTGATTTCACGTATACAAAATCTTCCAATCGGCAAATTCCACTACACATTATTGTGGGTGGTTGGGCTAGGTTGGATGTTTGATGCGATGGACACAGGAATCATTGCTTTTATCATGACAACCTTAGTCAAAGACTGGGCGCTAACTCCAGCCGAAAGTGGCTGGATTGTGAGTATTGGCTTTGTGGGAATGGCGATTGGAGCAGTTTGTTCGGGAGCTTTAGCAGATCGATTTGGCCGAAAGACAATATTTGCCACAACCATGGCAATTTATAGTATTGCCACAGCCTTATGTGCTTTTGCGCCAGATTTAAAGTGGTTATTAATTTTTCGTTTTATTGTTGGCGTTGGTCTTGGTGGACAGTTGCCTGTTGCTGTAACACTGGTTAGTGAATATATACCTGCACATGTACGTGGCCGTTTTATTGTACTCCTTGAAAGTTTTTGGGGTTTAGGCTGGTTAGTTGCTGCATTAATTTCTTATTTTATTATTCCTAAGTTTGGTTGGCATATTGCATTTCTCATGGGTGGCCTCCCACTGATTTATATTTTAGTGATTTGGAAAAAACTTCCTGAGTCGATACCGTATCTCATTAATCGTGGCCGTATTGAAGAAGCGCATGCATTAGTTCAAAAATTAGAAGCTCAAGCTGGTGTTCAAATTGTTCATCATATTGAAGTCATGCCTGTAGCTATACGACAAAAGGTTTCTTTTAAACAACTTTGGAGTGGTCCATTTGCACGCCGTAGTTTAATGCTCTGGCTCATTTGGTTTGGGATTGTGTATTCCTACTACGGTATTTTTACTTGGTTACCGAGTTTATTGGTGAAACAAGGCTATGACATTGTTAAATCTTTTGAATATGTTCTTCTTATGATTTTGGCACAGCTACCAGGTTACTTGGCAGCTGCATGGTTTGTAGAGCGTTTAGGAAGAAAAATTACACTGGCTTCTTTTATTGGCTTTTGTGCTTTGTCTGCATATTTCTTTGGACAAGCCGACAGTGTGAACAGCATTATGTTTTGGGGCTGCCTCATGTCATTCTTTAATTTAGGAGCATGGGGAGTGTTATATACCTATACGCCAGAGCAATATCCAGCCAATATTCGGGCTTTTGGTTCTGGTTGGGCTTCGGCAATGGGGCGTTTAGGCGGGATTTTGGCGCCGATCGTTGTTACACATATGATGGTGGCTAAGAACGGATTTAGCCATGTTTTTATGATGTTTACAGTTGTTTTGCTTTTGGTTGCTGCTGTAATTTTGATATTGGGTGAAGAAACCCAAGGAAAAAGATTAGAGTCGATAGGCCTCTAGTTTTGCCTAACTTTATAGCAAGTAACTAAAAATATAGAGAGATGAGACATAATTTGACGCTCAGGTGACAGACTCCCTCTTGTGTCTGTAACATAGCCCACTTAGCATAAGACTCATTTAAAATAACGACTGATTTGGAAGATAAGCTGACTATGACCAGCCTTGCGCATCAAGCGACAGAAAACCGCTCTGTAGCCGAATTTACTGAACAGGCTTACCTGAATTATGCCATGTACGTCATCATGGACCGTGCATTGCCACATATCAGTGATGGTTTAAAGCCTGTACAGCGCCGTATTGTATTTGCCATGAGCGAGTTAGGGCTGAAAAATAGTGGTAAGCCAAAAAAATCAGCACGTACAGTCGGTGATGTACTTGGTAAATACCATCCTCATGGCGATTCTGCATGTTACGAAGCCATGGTATTGATGGCACAGCCGTTTAGTTATCGTTATCCTTTAATTGAAGGACAAGGTAACTGGGGGGCGCCAGATGATCCTAAGTCATTTGCTGCGATGCGTTATACCGAAGCAAAACTTTCTGCTTACAGTGAGCTATTGTTAAATGAGTTAGGACAGGGCACAACTGACTGGCAAGATAACTTTGATGGTTCATTAAAAGAACCCATTACGTTGCCAGCACGTATTCCTAATATTCTACTCAACGGCACAACGGGGATTGCCGTTGGTATGGCGACAGATATTCCGCCGCATAATTTACGTGAAGTGATTAAAGGAACGATTGCCTTAATTCGTAATCCGCAAACTTCAGATGAAAAATTGGCTGAATATATTCCAGCGCCAGATTTACCAACAAAAGCTGAAATTATTACTCCACCAGAAGAATTACTCAAAATCCAGATTACTGGTCGTGGTAGTTACCGCATGCGAGCGGTCTACACCATCGAAAAAAATGAAATCGTGATTACTGAATTGCCTTATCAGGTATCGGGCTCTAAGGTCATTACTCAAATTGCCGATCAAATGCAGGCTAAGAAGCTACCATTGGTGGTGGATATACGTGATGAGTCGGATCATGCAAACCCAACACGATTAGTGATTGTACTTCGTTCAAATCGTATTGATGCTGAAGCGGTGATGAGCCACTTATTTGCAACGACAGACTTAGAGTCAAGCTATCGTGTTAATTTAAACATGATTGGTGAAGATGGGCGTCCTCAGGTTAAATCGATTCGTCGTATTTTGCTGGAATGGATTGAGATCCGTAAAAAAACGGTAACCCGCCGTTTAGAATATCATTTAAACCGAATTGAAAAGCGTCTGCATATTTTGGCAGGTCTTTTAATTGCTTATCTCGATATTGATACAGTCATCCGTATTATCCGTGAAGAAGATCAGCCTAAACCTGTATTGATGGAACACTTCAAGATTGATGAGATACAGGCAGAAGCAATTTTAGAACTCAAGTTACGTCATTTAGCAAAACTTGAAGAGATGGAAATCCGTCAAGAGCAGGATGAACTTGCAGCAAAAGCAGCAATTATTCGTGAGCAATTAGAAAATCCAGAATCTTTAAAGAACCTGATTATCGGTGAATTAAAAGAAGACGCGAAAAAGTTTGGTGATGAGCGCCGTTCTCCAATTGTGGTACGTGCTGAAGCTGTTCAGATTAAAGAACAAGACCTTGTACCAGCAGAAACAGTAACAGTGGTTTTATCTGAAGCCGGTTGGATTCGTGCCGCAAAAGGTGCAGATGTTGATGCAGAAAATTTAAACTACCGTGCTGGCGACCAATATTTAAGTCACGCTGTGGGTAAGACCAACCAGCGGATTTATTTCCTTGATGAGACAGGGCGTAGTTATGCTTTACCTATCAGCAGCTTGCCATCAGCAAGAGGTTTAGGTGAACCATTAAGTTCCAAACTTGCTCCTGCAAGCGGCGTGTCGTTTATTCAGGTTTATCTAGAAGATGAAGCGTCTGAACTTATCGCTGCTAGTACATCAGGTTATGGATTTAAAACTCAAGCCAAACAGCTAGATACCAATGCCAAGGCAGGTAAAACATTCTTGTCGGTACCTGATAAATCAAAAGCTTTACCATTAATATCTGCTCAAAATATGACACATTTGGCTGTGCTCAGTTCAGCAGGTCGACTCTTAATCATTGATTTGGCAGAGCTCCCAAATTTAAATAAGGGTAAAGGTAATAAGTTGATACAACTTGAAGCGAAAGAGCAAATTTTATCCATGACAACCCTGAACTTAGATGAAATAATTCAGGTGGTTGCAGGGCAACAACATTTAAAATTAAAAGGTGATGATCTACAAAAATACCTGGGTAAACGAGCTTCAAAAGGTCAGCTCTTACCACGTGGATATCAAAAAGCAAATAAACTGTTGATTCAGAGATAAAGCTAGCGTCTGGCAACATAAATACGCTATATATGGCAACATGTTCAAGCAATGAACTGAACTTGTTGGTATTGAATAACGATTAAAAGGACAGCAATTTGGAGTACGTAATTTGTACTCCATGCAAAAAATTTGGCAGGGTTAAATTGTCAAAAGTTCTGTCTCATAATCTTGTTCGAAGTGTCATGAATGTGCCAATAAGTTTTAAATATGTTCTGGCACCAAGAAGCTAAAGAATAGCTGGGGCATTGAATAACAGTTATTACTAAGGATTACGAATCGGAGATAATGGCATTATGGAAAAAATTTGGTTTGCAGAATACCAAAAGACAGGGATTCCAGAAACAGTAGCATTGCCTGCAGAAAATACCTCACTTGTTGATATTTTTGAGAGTAATTTCCAAAAATTTGGTTCTCGTGATGCCTTTATCTTTATGGATAAAGCGATGTCATTTAATGAGTTAGAGCTTGCGAGCCGTAAGTTCGCGACCTATTTGCAAAAATTGGGGTTAGCAAAAGGAACTCGTGTGGCAGTGATGATGCCGAATGTGTTGCAGTATCCTGTAGTTGCATTAGCTGTGTTACGTGCGGGCTTGGTATTAGTGAATGTTAATCCACTTTATACCGCGCGTGAACTTGAGCATCAATTAAATGACTCAGGTGCAGAAGTACTTGTGATCATCGAGAACTTTGCCAGTGTTTACCAAAGCATTTTAGGTAAAACTCCAGTGAAGCATGTTGTAGTTGCATCAGTAGGAGATATGCTCGGTACACTTAAAGGTACTCTAGTTAACTTTGTCTTACGTAAAGTACGTAAGCAAATTCCGGCTTGGAATATTCCGGGGCACGTTAAATTTAATTCAGCATTGAATAAAGAAAATGCAAGTAATTATAAGCGTCCGACTTTAACTTTAAGTGATACGGCTGTACTTCAATATACTGGTGGTACTACTGGTGTTTCAAAAGGTGCAGAGCTTACTCATCGTAATCTTGTAGCAAACTTACTTCAGTGTGATGGTATTTTCCAAAGTAAATTTGGAGCAAACGATGGCGCTAAAGGCGATCGTATTGTTTGTGCATTGCCGCTTTATCATATTTTTGCGTTCATGGTTTGTGCCATGTACGGTATGTATAAAGGTCAGGCAAATATCTTGATTCCGAATCCTCGTGATTTACCAGCTGTTATTAACGAACTGCGTAAATATCAACCATCATTCTTCCCAGCAGTAAATACATTATTTAATGCTTTAGTGAATAATGAAGAGTTTAGACAACTTGACCATAGCAAGTTAAAAATGGCGATGGGCGGTGGTATGGCCGTTTTACCTTCTACAGCAGAAGCTTGGAAGAAAATTACTGGCACTACCATTATTGAAGGTTATGGTTTGTCAGAAACCTCACCAGTAGCAACTGCAAATCCACCTGCTTCTACTGAATTTAGTGGCACAATTGGTATTCCGTTGCCTTTAACTGAAGTTGCCATTTTAGATGATGACGGTAAAGAAGTTGCTTTAGGTGAGCAAGGCGAAATCTCGATTCGTGGGCCTCAAGTCATGAAAGGCTACTGGAACCGTGCAGATGAGACAGCTAAAGTCATGACAGCAGATGGTTTCTTCCGTACGGGCGATATCGGCGTTATGGACAGCCGTGGATATGTCAAAATTGTAGATCGTAAAAAAGATATGATTTTGGTTTCTGGCTTTAACGTTTACCCAAGTGAAATCGAAGAAATTATTGCTAAACATCCAAAAGTATTGGAAGTTGCAGCGATTGGTGTTCCAGATGAAAAATCAGGTGAAGTGCCAAAACTCTTTATTGTGAAAAAAGATCAAAGCTTGACTACAGAAGAAGTTTTGAGCTTTGCTAAAGAGAACTTAACAGGCTATAAGCGCCCTCGTTATGTTGAGTTTATGGATGAATTACCAAAATCAAGCGTAGGCAAAATTTTACGTAAAGACTTACGTAAACCAGCCTAATCAGTTAATAAAAAAAAGCGCCTTAGGGCGCTTTTTTTATTTTATATTTTATGACTTTTTATAAACCAGCGGTCTATATAAGGGCGTCCAATTCCAACCATCCCCACAAAAACAAGCATTGTGCCGAGTTGCAGGCGTAGGTGAGTTAAATCAAGCTGACCATAACTTAAATAATTATCTGCTAAGCAATATATCGTAATCACAATGAGCCAGTGCCACAAAGGAAGTCGTTTAATACCAACTGCAATAAAGGTAATTGTTAAAATAACAAAGGTGCCAAGTGTAGATTGCCAATTCAAATTTGCACAAATCACACTCAGTAAAAAAGCGACAATAGGGAGTACGATCTTTAATATGCGATCTATCTGAAGTTGATTCTGTTTTTGCTTATCCAAGACTTCAAACAGTTCTTTTTGATCAGGTTGTTGCATACATGGCCCTATTCATCAGTGTTGACAAGTGATTGCATAAAATTTCAGGTAAAAACGCAATGTTATGATAGCATGATCAACAGTATTTTCAGTGATGGATGGCACTATGCAGGGCATCAGCGGCATTATCTATATTATTTTAGTGGCATGTTTGCTGCCATACGCATTTACCGCAATTGCAAAAATTACAGGTGGTTTTCAGCCTGTCGATAATCAAAATCCGAGAGCTTTTTTTGCCAAAACAACTGGTCTGGCTGCTCGCGCTAATGCCGTACAACAAAATAGTTTTGAAAGCCTACCTTTATTCTTAACGGCTATTTTAATGGCCGAATATATGGTTGTTCCAGAATATTTTATTCTGAGATTAGGTTGGGCATATATTATTTTAAGAGTTATTTATGGAATCTGCTATTTAAGTAATTGGGCAACTTTACGCTCGATTGTCTGGTTCTTATCTATATTGTGTCCAATCTTCTTATTAGTGGTCACGATTAAACTGACTTGAGTGTCATTCTGTCATCATTCATATCAACTTTCGCGTGTGCGCATTGTATAATCGGCATCATTTTGATGATATCCACGCTATAATCGAGTGGATTTTACATCTGACTTCATAACGAAAGAGTATTGATATGAGTTACAGCGATATCCCCGCAGGTAAAGATGCCCCAAATGACATCTATGTCATCATTGAAATTCCTGCAAATGCAGCACCAATTAAATATGAAATCGACAAAGATTCTGATGCATTGTTTGTAGACCGTTTCATGGGCACAGCAATGTTCTATCCAGCGAACTATGGTTATGTTCCAAATACTTTGTCTGAAGATGGCGACCCGTTAGACGTACTTGTTGTAACTCCACATCCAGTTGCTGCTGGTTCTGTAATTCGTTGCCGTCCAGTGGGCAAATTAAAAATGGAAGATGACGGTGGTATCGATGCGAAATTAATCGCTGTTCCACACGAAAAATTGTCTCCACTTTACAAAGATGTGAAGGAATATACAGATCTTCCTCCATTGTTGATTAGCCAAGTTGAGCATTTCTTCAGTCACTATAAAGATTTAGAGCCAGGTAAGTGGGTAAAAATCAGTGGTTGGGAAGGTGCTGATGTTGCTAAAGCTGAAGTACTAAAAGCAATTGAAGCTGCTAAATAAGCTTTAATTGATAAGGCTCAGAGTTTCTCAATTGAGATTCTGAGCCTAATAAAAAACCTACATCTGTTGCCAGACGTAGGTTTTTTTATGCTTGATAGATCTATGAATTAGAATAATTTCACAGGGATATCAAGGAAGATACGCCATTCGTTTGTATCACCGATGTACGCATTAGATTGGTAAGCATCACTTGCACGGTAGTAAGAGTTACGAATACGAAGGCTCGCATCTTTAGCGAAACCACTTTGAACTGTGTATTTCACTTGGTTAAAGAATTCGTGTTCTTCAGCATCATCAGTTAAACCTTTAACTTTGATGTCCCAACCGTATACAAATGCAGTTGTCCAGTTTAGACCAGGTAATACGCCTAACTTACCAAAATCAAGACTGTATTGGATTTGTGCAGATTTTTCATCGTTGCCGATGAAGTCAGACATATAAGAGTTTGGTAAATAAATACTTTGGAAACCATCAGCATTTTGGCCGTAATCATAACCTACGTTACCACTGTTCTGTTGGTAGGCAACCATTACATTATGTGGGCCAGTGTTGTACGCTGTAGAAATTGCCCAAATATTGTTCTTACGGTTAGACTTGTCATCAGTAGTTTCTGAATATGTGATAGCATTTTCATCAAACTTAGTATGATAACCACTGAAATCATAAGTTAATGAACTGTCATTAGCCAGAGGCTGTTTAAAGTTCACATTCACATAATGACGTTCAAGAGCATTTTTGCTGTCTAAACCGTAGTAAGATGCATTTAAATTGTCATCAAACTTATATTTAGCACCCCAAACAATGGCGCGATCAAGCCCATTACCATTTACATCCGCATCGGTATTGATTTGATCAGACATTTGGTCTTTAGTAAATTTACCAGCAACCAATTCAAGGTCCTTGATTTCATGGCTGGTTAATAAAGTACCTGTAAAATATTCAGGAACCATACGTCCAGTATTACTTGAAAGAACAGGCAAATCAAGTACTTGAGTACCATAACGTACTGTTGTATTCGAGAAACGTGCTTTAACGCTACCACCACCACGAGCCCAGTGATCATAAGCTGAGCCATCGTTATGTAATGGAATCATTTGGTTTCCGGCATTTTTATTTTCACCGATTTTAAATGAACCATCACCAACAACGCCAACACCGAAGCCAACAATACCAGGGGTAAAGCCGGAATCGATACTTACAATTGCTGACTGAGCAAATGAGCTAGTATCTTTCGCGCCCTGTTTTTTGTCACGGCTGATATAACCTGTACGGAAGAGAATAGAACCGTTCGCATCTTCAACAAATCCTTTTGCCTCACTTTGCTCACTTGCCTGAGCTGAGGAAATTATTGCCGCAGAAATGAGAACTGCTAATGTAAGTTTTTGTGCATTTAGCATATTTAAAGAACCTCATAAAAACGATAAATCCTGTGCCTTGTTATTGTTCAGGGCCTAGGATTTGAATCAATTGTATAAGTAATCTATAAAAAAGATATATTTTTGTTGATTTTATTTTATATATGCTATGCAGAAATTGATTAATGTGTTACTGGTTGTTTACTAAATTTACTATTAAGCTTTTATACTTAATGTATTGTTTAAAATAAAAAAAGTAATTTATTTTTTAGTGGATTTTTACCATTTATTTTATATTCTAAGCTCAAAAAATAGTTGATTCTTGTGTTCATTTTTTGATCTTTTTTGGTGGATATGTTTACTTTTTAATCTTCTCTTAAGTTGATTTTTTTTACTGTTTATTTCCGATGCTCTCTAAATTGTTACTATATAACATTATTTTTAATGCATGATGTGCAAAAAGAGATCACTATAATAAGCCAATAGACTTTAGTTAATTTGATCAAATTTAGTGCGATATTTTGCGTAAATTTTGTGCATTACTCTTTTTGCTCATACTATTGCTTAAAAAAGACCCAAAATAGTTCATAAGTTTTAAAACAGAAAAAAATGAAGAAATCTAATTAAAAGAAATGCCCATTCACAGACCATTACAAGCTCGGCCTTAAGAAATTTACGTAATTTTTATATCTCTTATTTAAGTTTAAATAGAAATTTTACATTGAGTAAATGGATACTTCTGACGTCGCTAATTTATTTCCGACAAGGTGTTTTCTCATGTTGCTCTTTTCTAATCGGATAGATGTCTTATTTTATAATATTGTTTTTTATGAATATATTTTTATAAAAATTAAATGGAATTTTTATTGTAGAGATATTTTGATTTCAATATTAATGATATGCAGCGAAGGGGAATATGGACTTGGCACAGCAATTGCTAAAGCTTAAGTAACACAATGTGTTTTATATACATAAATCGTGCATTCATTATGGGGGAGATCAAAATGATGAAATTTGCACTTAAGACCTTAGGTCTTGGTATTTTCGCAGCTGGTTCAACCATGGCTATGGCTGAAGAAGCACCATCTTTTTATGGTATCACTGCAACAGGTAGTGTAGCGGCAACTACAGACTACCGCTTCCGCGGTGTTACACAATCGTCAAATAACCCAGCCATTCAAGGTGGTTTTACTTTTTCTCATAAGTCAGGTGCCTATGTCGCGCTATGGGGTTCCAGCGTTGACTTTAATACGCCGGGTGTTTCAACTGAAACCGATATCTCTTTAGGTTATACAAATACATTAAAACTGTCTGATACGCTTGCACCAACTTATGATGTAGGTGTAATTCATTATGGCTATATTGGTTCTGACTCAAAATTTACTAACCCATACAATGGGGATACTGGTTTTGACTTTACTGAGTTTTATGGAAAATTAACTTTTGCTGATTCTTTATTTAAAGGTGATGCACTTAGTGTGGGCGTAAGCTATTCAGATGATTATTGGGGTCACTCTGATGAGTTCTGGTATTTTAACGTAGGTTATTCAGCACCAATTGCAGACACAGGCTTCACAGGACTTGCTTCAGTTGGCTATAACAAACTCAAAAATAAAGACTCTTTACTTGTAGTTGCGGGTGGACCAGGTGAAGACGATAGCTATATCGATTATAAAGTGGGTGTGAATTATAATATTTTGGGTATTGTCGCTGAGCTAGATGTTGTGGGTACAGACATTAGCACTTCTGGTATGACTGATGCTGGTAAAAAACCTTATGACACAGGCTTAGTGTTTAGTTTAACTAAAACATTCTAAGTTTATGTTGTAAAAAAAGCGGGTTTATTTACCCGCTTTTTCTCCTTGAAGAACAGCGGACTCATAATCCTTTGTTCTAATCTTAGGGCTGATTATCTCTGATAAGACAGCACTGTTGTAAGATGAGAGCTTTGAATCACTTCACTTTGAGCCAAATCGAAAATGGTCCGTGCTACTCATAAACACGGTGATCAGCTTACTCTAATTGATCTTGATACTTCTGAATCTCGGAGATAAAGCTCAGCAGAAAAGGTGTAATTTGTGACTTATATTCTTCAGTTTGTAGCATCTCAACAATTTGTTCCGGCGATTTGCTAAGAAGAGAGAAGCGTAAAAATAAATCTTCAAAAAAATTGCTACTCACTGTCGAAAGTACTCTTCTTAAAGAAACCAGCATATCGTCACCGCGGCTAGATGCATGAACTAGAACAATAGATCTATGATTTCAGTGCGTGAAACCATCCAGTCAATTGCATTTTTGAGACCGCCTGGAATACAACGGATATATTCAGGACTTGAGATGATAATGCCATCTGAGGCAGAAACAGATTTGATGAATTCTTCTACTACAGCAGGCGTTTTTTCTCCCTCATCATCTGGAGAAAAGATAGGCAAAGTGTTAATTTGATCGAAAACTGAAAATTCAATACTGGACGGTGCTATATCTTTCATTGCTCGTAATAGCGCTGTATTTGTAGATGCCTCTCTTGCACTGCCGGAGATAGCCAAAATTTTCATAGCGTCCTCTTTGCCTTTTTATATAGGCAGTAATAAATTCTTTAATTAACAACTCATATAAATATTAAAAACAGCGGACTCGCGATCCGCTGTTTAACTGATTTGTTAACTATTTCCTCGATAGGATAATGCTTCTGTAAGGTGAGAGCTTTGAATCACTTCACTTTGAGCTAAATCGGCAATGGTACGAGCAACGCGTAAAACACGATGATAAGCGCGGGCCGATAAATTTAAACGTTGTTGAGCCATTCAATCATTCGTTGAGAAGTACTATCAAGTACAGCATGTTGTTCTAGCTGCTTCGGCGAAAGCGCCTGATTTAAACAATTTTGTCTTTGAATCTGTTGTTCATAGGCATAAATCACCCGTTGTCGAACACTACTCGAATCTTCAACAGGCGTTGGATCTTGTAGCTCTTGGGCCTTTAACGGTGGCACATCAATATGTAAATCGATACGGTCAAGTAAAGGTCCAGATATACGGTTTTGATAGCGCTTAATACTCTCAGGTGAACACTGACAACGACTATCTTGATTAAATGCATAACCACATGGACATGGGTTCATTGCCGCAATCAGTTGGAAGTTAGCCGGATAAGTAATTTGCCGAGCTGCTCGTGAAATAATGATTTCCTTTGACTCAAGCGGCTGGCGTAAGACTTCTAATACTTTTCTATCAAACTCGGGGAGCTCATCTAAAAAAAGTACTCCTAAATGCGATAATGTAATTTCGCCCGGTTTAGGGTGAGAACCGCCCCCAACGAGTGCAATCGCTGATGCTGTATGATGGGGCGCCCGAAATGGTCGCTGACCAAAAGTATGTGATGTATTTGAAATAGAATAAATGCTAGCAACTTCAAGCGTTTCTTGATTAGACAGAGGCGGTAAAATTGAAGGAAGCCTTGAGGCGAGTAAAGTTTTACCTGTGCCAGGTGGTCCTTTAAAAAGTAAAGAGTGCCCTCCAGCAGCAGCAATTTCGAGTGCACGGCGTGGGCGTAACTGACCTTTTACATCTGCAAGGTCAAATTTATAAGGCATTTGGTTTGAAGTGGCCGTAGGCTCAACCGTAGATAGAGACTTTGTGCCCAGAAAATGTTCACAGACTTCTTTTAAGTGGCTCACTGGATAACATTTAAAGTCAGGTAAGTGACTAATATCCTGACTATTATCAAGCGGGAAAAGCATTTTATGCTTGGCTTGTTGACACGCCATTGCCAAAGTTAAAGTACCTGACACTGGCCTTACATGACCATCAAGTGCTAACTCTCCAATAAATTCAAAATCTTCGGCACAGTTTTCTGGGAGCTGACCAGAGGCAATTAAAATACCTAAAGCAATTGGTAAGTCTAGACGTGAACCATCTTTGGGCAAATCTGCTGGTGCAAGATTAATGGTCAGTCGTTTAGTCGGAAATTGAAATCCACTGTTAATAATCGCCGAGCGAACTCGGTCTTTACTTTCTCTTACTGCCGCTTCGGCTAGGCCTACAATGGTAAGAGAAGGTAAGCCTTGACTCACATGTACCTCTACTTCAATGAGAGGTGCATGTAAACCCAAAAGTCCCCGTGTATAAATTTTAGAAAAAGACATCTTGTTGTTCCATTATGGTGCTTCATTTTTAATCGTTGTAAAGTATAAGTGCGCTACATTGGTGCTTATTTTTTATTCTTTAAAGTTGCTTCTAATAGTTCCACTTGTTTTTGTAGCTCTGCTAAACGTTGGTTGGCTGATTGCAGTGCGGTCTTTTGGCGGTCAATTTCTTGTCTGGAAACAAGATCTAACTTTTCGACTGCTTCATTTAATAATGCACGTAAATTTTTTTCCAAATCTTTTTTAGGCTCATCAATTTGTTCCAGAATGGCCTGTAATAAAGTTTCTAGCATGAAATATCCAAAGTGTTGTATTACCTTATGGTTTACAGTTTACCACTGCTTGAAGGTGGGATATAGGTTTCAATTCTTTTAGTACAAATAGAACATTAAATCAGCATGTAAACGTACTGAAAATTCATTTTATTTTTAATAGCTCATCTACATCTTGATCACTAAATAGGTTATAAAGAAAGTTCATGCAATAGATTCATTTCCCTCAACCTTTGAAATATTGGCATGAAAATTGAACATAAAACCTTACTGGTGAAAAGAAGCCGAAGGAAACAAACATGAAGCTTGTAACTGCAATTGTAAAACCGTTTAAATTGGATGATGTGCGTGAAGCGCTCTCTGACATTGGTGTACAAGGGATTACCGTAACTGAAGTTAAAGGTTTTGGTCGTCAAAAAGGACATACAGAACTCTACCGTGGCGCGGAGTATGTGGTTGATTTCTTACCTAAAGTAAAAATCGAAATTGCGATTAGTGATGAAATGGTCGACGCGGTGATTGAATCAATTACACGTGTAGCAAGCACAGGAAAAATTGGCGATGGTAAGATTTTTGTGACTAACCTGGAACAAGTAATCCGTATCCGTACGGGTGAAACTGGACCAGATGCTGTCTAATTGGCACAAAGCTTGCTGAGTAGAAAATAACTCGCAAATGAGGTTGGGGGACACGAATGAAAAAAATGCTTATGGCGCTGAGTCTATCAGGCGCTCTTTTGGGTGGTACTGCCGTTTGGGCAGAAGAAGCTGTAACAACGCCTACATCGGAAGTTGCGGCTACATCAACATCTCAAGCTACTGCAACCACTGCAGAAGCATCAGTTGCTGAGACTCCGGCAGCTCCAGCACCGACACCTACTCTTGATACGGGTGATACCTCTTGGATTTTAGTTTCAACCGCATTGGTTCTATTGATGACCATTCCGGGGTTGGCATTATTCTACGGCGGTATGGTACGTAAGAAAAATGTACTCAGTACTATGATGTTCAGCCTTTCAGCTGCAATCTTAGTAAGTTTGCTGTGGGTGATTGCAGGATATTCAATCGCGTTCTCTGGCACAGGTGCATTTTTTGGTGATTTGTCTAAAGCAATGCTAAACGGAGTCGCGTTTGATGCATTGAGTGGGACAATTCCTGAAAGTCTCTTTGTTATTTTCCAAATGACCTTTGCCATTATTACAGTTGCAATTCTCAGTGGTTCTATTGCAGACCGTATGAAGTATTCAGCATTCATGGTGTTTATTGCAGTTTGGGTGCTCGTTGTTTACGCACCAATTACCCACTGGGTGTGGGCTGCAGATGGTTGGTTATTTAAAGCAGGCGCATTAGATTTTGCTGGTGGCACAGTTGTACATATCAACTCAGGTGTTGCAGGTTTAGTTGCTGCTTACATGCTTGGAAAACGTATTGGTTTGGGCCGTGAATCTATGGCTCCGCATAACTTGACTCTAACTGTAGTCGGTGCAAGCTTACTTTGGGTGGGTTGGTTTGGCTTTAACGGTGGTAGTGCTTTAGGTGCTGGCGCTCGTGCAAGCATGGCAATTTTAGTGACTCAAGTTGCTGCCGCTGCTGCTGCGTTCTCTTGGCTAGTTGTTGAACGTATGATTCGCGGTAAAGCATCTGTATTAGGTGGTGCTTCTGGTGCTGTTGCTGGTTTGGTTGTGATTACGCCAGCAGCAGGTTTCGTCGGTGTAGGCGGTGCTTTAGTCATGGGCCTTATCGGTGGCGTAGTGTGCTTCTGGGGTATTACCGCACTTAAACGCTTACTTAAAGCTGATGATGCTTTGGATGCCTTTGGTTTACATGCTGTAGGTGGTATTGTCGGTGCGATTTTAACTGGCGTATTTTACAGTGATGAAATCATCAAAGCAGCCAACGTTACCTTAGCTCCAACCTTCGCTGGTCAATTATGGGTACAAGTTGAAGGCGTATTAGCAACCATGATTTACAGTGGTGTAGCGACTTTTGTAATTCTTAAAGTGATTGATCTTGTGATTGGTATCCGTGTTAACGCTGATGATGAGCGCATGGGTCTGGATTTAAGCCAACATGGCGAACGTATTGAATAATTCGTAATATATCTGCTGTCTTAGAAGAACAGTCTTGCGCTGTGATCAAAGCGATGCTTTGATCTTGCTCAGGACTGTTTTTTTGTCTCATAGAATGCTGGTTCTGTAAGTGTAGAAACTTTGCTACACTAGGTCAAAGTAATCGACCCTATAAATCCGCTATGCATTGTCCATTTTGCAACGCCGCAGATAGTAAAGTCATCGATTCACGTTTAGCCGCCGAAGGCTGTCAGATTCGTCGACGTCGTGAGTGTGTAAGTTGCGGTGAACGTTTTACCACTTTTGAAAGCTATGAAGTGGTGATGCCCCGTGTGATCAAATCGAATGGAAAGAATGAACCTTTCGATGAGGCCAAGCTACGCCGTTCGTTAATGCATGCATTGCAAAAACGTCCGGTCACCCAAGAACAGATAGAAACTGTTTTAAGTGATATCCAATTGCAGATTCGCCGTTTAGGTGAGCGTGACGTGAAGTCTAGAACAATTGGTGAAGTCGTCATGCAATCTCTATTTGCACTCGACCATGTCGCTTATGTTCGATTTGCTTCTGTTTATCAAGATTTTCAGGATGTTGAAGCTTTTCGCCGACAAATTGAGCAAATGCAGCAACGTGAACAATAATTATTTGAGATTTTTATGTCTGAGTTGAAAAAAGATCAATATTGGATGCAACAAGCTATTGAACTTGCCAAACGAGGTCTATATTCGACTAAGCCTAATCCAAATGTTGGTTGTGTCATTGTCAAAGATGATCAGTTAATCGGTGAGGGCTTTCATCCTAAAGCAGGTCAACCACACGCAGAGGTTTTTGCCTTACGTCAGGCAGCTGAGCAGGCTCAAGGTGCAACAGCGTATGTGACGCTTGAGCCATGTGCACATTATGGGAGAACTCCTCCTTGTGCCGAAGCATTGGTTAAGGCACAGGTTAAAAAGGTGGTTGTGGCATGTCCTGATCCAAACCCACTCGTTGCGGGTAAGGGTGTTCAGATTTTGAAAAATGCCGGAATTGAAGTAGAAGTTGGTATTTGTGAAGATTTGGCAGAGAAATTAAACCAAGGTTTTTTAAAGGCGATGTCTACGGGCATGCCCTATGTACGCTTAAAAGTAGCTTCAAGCTTAGATGGACGTACTGCAATGGCATCGGGCGAATCGAAATGGATTACCGGTGCAGTTGCGCGTCAGGATGTACAGCATTGGCGTGCCATTTCAGGAGCAGTGATTACAGGGATCGATACTGTGATTGCAGATGACTGCCAGCTTAATGTACGAACTCTGGGCAGTGTTGATATTGAGACAATTGCACAGCCAAAACGGATTATTTTAGACCGCCAAGGTCGTCTGCCGCTTGCTGCTAAAATTTTAGAAAATCCTGAAACTGTGATGGTGATGGGGCCATATCGTCAAGAACTTGCCGATTTAGGCGTGATACAATTAGAAATTCAGCCTTTAAAAGTGCTGTTACAGACCCTATCTAAGCAATATCAAATTTATGATGTATTGGTAGAAGCCGGTGCAACATTATCTACTGCCTTTTTACAAGAAGGTTTAGTAGATGAGTTGATCAGTTATATTGCCCCGACATTATTGGGGAAAAGTGCAAGAGCCATGTTCAATGCAGAGTTTGAATATATGGCACAACAACTTCGTTTTACACTTCTTGATGTGACACAACTTGATCAAGATATACGCTTAAGGTTAATCCCTACGCAAGAGAAAGTATGAATCCAGAGCCTTCGGTTTATCACAAACGTCGTCATGCAGCCCGTACGACAGACGAATATCTTTTCCATCAGCTTGTTCCTTACTTGGGTAATAAGCGCCGATTGCTCCATCTAATTTTAGAAGCCCTTGAAATTACAGGGACGCTGAATAGTAAGAAAAAGAATCCTCCGATTTTTGCCGATTTCTTTGCCGGCAGTGGCGTAGTATCTCGTTTGGCGCGTCAAAATGGTTACCGCGTAATTGCGAATGACTGGGAACCTTATAGCCATGCGTTAAATCATGCGATTTTAGCTTGCATCGATGCACCTGCTTTTAAAGAGTTGGGTGGTTATCAGAAGGCAATCGATTATTTAAATCGCTTACCTGAAGTTAAAGGTTGGGTAACACATAATCTTTGCCCACGTAATGATGATATTTATGATCCAGCTCGTGACCGTTTGTTCTTTAAACGCCGTAATGGTATGCGTATTGATGCGATTCGCCAGCAGATTGCAACATGGCAATCTCAAGGCGCAATTAATGATGTAGAGATGAGTGCTTTGCTCGCACCATTGCTCTATTCAGCAAGTTTTGTCAGTAACACCAGTGGCGTATTTAAAAGCTTCCACCAAGGGTGGGGCGGACGTACACAAACTGCGTTAGAACGAATTGAATCATTACTTTGGTTAACACCAAGCCGTTTTTGCGAGATTGGTGATCGTAAACGTCCTGCTGCTGAAATGTGGTGTGTAGATTCACAGCATCTAGCAAATCAAATGAGTGGTTTTGAAGTCGATGTTGCCTATCTCGATCCACCGTATAACCAGCATGCATATAGTAGTAATTACCATGTGTTGAATGCATTAACTTTATGGGATCAGGTCGATTTACCTTCACCAGATACCAAAGGTTATAAGAGTGGAATTGATAGAGCTTGGCGTAAAGAACGTCCAAGCCCATATAACTCTTCTAAATATGCGAAAGATGCGTATGAAAAACTACTTTCAACCATCAATGCCCGCTATATTCTGACCAGTTATTCAACTGATGGTAATATCGAGCCGAAAGATTTGCTTATGGCCAATCTGGAGCGCGGCAAAGTGACCTTGCTAACACAAGATGTTCCACGCTATCGAGTGAGTAAACAACGACAGTCTGAACGTGCACGCGTGCTTGAGTTTATTGTGATTACTGATACTCATGCCAAGTCAGGACCACCATTACGTCAGTTATTAGGCCAGCTTTACCACTTCGCCGAGCTAGGTGGTGTAGATACCTCAGGTAATAGTACACAGCTCGCACTTTGGTAAGCGCTGCAATTTAAGCAGTGTAAAAAGATTTGGAGATTGAGCCATGTTTACAGGCATTATTGAAAGTTTAGGAAAAGTTGAAAGCCTGCAAAGCGTAGGTGGTGATGTGCGTTTACGTATTCAGACTGATCTGGATATGTCAGATGTGCATTTGGGTGACTCAATTGCGACCAATGGAATTTGCCTCACCGTGATTGAATGGGGCGATAATTGGTATGCAGCTGATGTTTCTCGTGAAAGCTTGAACCGAACGACTTTGGGTCACTGGAAAGTTGGGCAACGTGTCAATGTTGAAAAAGCAATGTTACCGACAACACGCTTTGGTGGACACATTGTAAGTGGTCACGTTGATGGCGTAGGTGAAATTACAGTAGTGCGTGAAGATGCTCGTTCAATCTATTATGAAGTGACGGCACCCGCAGAACTTGCTAAATATTTAGCAGAAAAAGGTTCTGTGACCGTAGATGGTATTAGTTTAACGATTAACCACTTACGTGGAAATATTTTAAGTTTGAACTTAATTCCGCACACAGCAGAACGTACTAACATTGGAACGTGGCAAGTAGGTAGTAAAGTAAACCTTGAAGTCGATGTTTTAGCGCGTTATATCGAGCGTTTATTGCTAGGTGACAAAGCTGCTGAACAAAAAACAGAGTCAAATATTAGTATGGCTTTTTTAGCTGAGAATGGTTTTTTAAAATAAAAAGCTAAATCGTTAAAATAAAAAAAACCGGACACTTGTTCCGGTTTTTTATTTTGAAAACTTAATGCTTGGTTAGCGTAACCGAGTGTGTGCCGACCCATGGCTTGTTATGCCGAGTGCGAGTAATTGTAAAATCACGGGTTTCAGACTCACGTGTAAGTAAGATAGATAAAGAGTTAAAGTCGTTATGACTCATATAAAATTCTTGTGCTGAAAACGTCCATTGCTCACCCTGATTAAGCTGTTCAACTTGCTTTGAAATCTGATGCAGAATGTCCATCTCTTATCCTCATTAATTATCTTGAATAGTTACTTTTCATTCTTATAATTAATTGATCTATAAGAATAATCTATATGTCTATTCTGTGACATATACGTGTCACTTTTATGACAAAAGAAATATTTAAAGGTTTACTTTTCTATTTTTTCATCAGAAAACTTAGAATTCTTTAAAATGTATTCAATTTCTTCTTGAGCTGCCGAATTTAGCTTGGCTCGGAAAGCCGTTACAGACTGCTCAATTAAGCTCTCAGCTTCAAGTTCTAAACGAATGCGTAAACTTTCAAGCTCAGATAAGATTTGATCATCGGTAATGCTAAGTTTTACGCCAGCAGAGTAATTGACTGCCGGTGTTTCAGGGTTTTTCTGATAACGTGCAGTTTGCTCTGCAACCTCTTGTTCTAAATGACTACGTAATATGTGTAATGTTTCAGTCTGTTCATTAAACTTACGAATTTCGTCTGCTTGCAACTCCGCAGCATAAGCAGCTTCTGATGCACGTTTGTCAGCAAGTGCTTTTTCTAAAGCAAGTTGACGACGAATACGTGCCTGCTCAATGAGCTCTGCTTTGAGGTCTGCGTAGGCTTGTTCAATTTTTTGCTGTGATTCTAACTGCGCTTTTTCGTCATTTAAAACCCAAAGCTGAATAGGGGTTTGGGGTTCGAGTAGATCGCAAATACGTGCCAAATCCTGTTGATAGGTATGACGGACAGCTTCAGGCGCATTTAACCATCTTTTTTTAAAATCTTGCCCGACATTTAATGCCACCATGGTTCTCCTTGATCAACAGTATTTACATTTTAGCGCGTTATAATTTAAAGGTCCGCGGTTCTATACCCAAACGGCGATACATTTTAAATTTTTCTCGACCAATTTGCTTGGCTGTTTCATTATTTTCAACAATTTCTATAATGTGGCTAAAATGATCAACTTGTTCAAGTGCATGATTGTTAAAATTAAATACTAACAGGCCTTGTTCAAGTGGTTGTTTAGCCGAAATACATACAGCAGCATCAGTCTGGTCAATGCCATGTGCAATAAAACTGACAGGGTCGAAATCCCATAATCTTTCATCAAGAATCTGTTGTAGCTGCACATCTGGGCAATACCACCAGATTTTAGGATGCTTCTGTAATATTTTTCGACATAAACGGCAAGCACTATCGACTTGCCGTTCTTCGCTGGTTTCAAACAGATAAAAGCTAACTTTAGCCATTCGTATTTACACGATTTGCTAAAAATTGCATGAGGAGTGGTACTGGACGACCAGTTGCACCTTTAGCTGGACCAGAAAGCCACGCTGTTCCTGCTACATCTAAATGAGCCCAACGATATTCACGTGTAAATCGCTCAAGGAAACATGCAGCTGTGATCGCGCCGCCGTATGGACCGCCGATGTTCGCAATATCTGCAAATGGTGAATCAAGTAACTCTTGATAATCATCAATGACTGGCATACGCCATACACGGTCAAATGATTGTTCGCCAGCTTGTTGGAGCTCGGCTGCTAAAGCATCATCTGGTGAGAACAAACCGCTGAGTACTTTACCTAAAGCGACTACACATGCACCTGTTAAGGTCGCAATATCCACCACTACTGCTGGATTGAAGCGTTTGATATAGGTCAATGTGTCACACAGCACCAAACGGCCTTCAGCATCTGTATTTAGAATTTCAACAGTTTGACCGCTCATGGTTGTCACAATGTCGCCCGGACGGGTTGCTTTGCCAGAAGGCATATTTTCTGCTGCTGCAATTGCACCTACCACATGAATAGGAAGTTTCGCTTCGCATAGTGCCCGAATGGTACCCAGTACAGAGGCTGCACCACACATATCGAATTTCATTTCATCCATGCCAAGGCCTGGTTTTAAAGAAATACCACCTGTATCAAAAGTTACGCCTTTACCAACGAGAACAACTGGAGCTTGATCAATCTGTGCTTGATATTCGAGAGTTACGATACGACCTGGACGTTCAGATCCTTTGCTTACTGCAAGAAAAGCGTACATGCCTAAATCAGCCATTTGTTGCTCATTTAAAACAGTTACTTTAAGTAAGTCAGGGAATTCTGCGGCTAAAGCTAGAGCCTGTTCTGCCAAATATTCTGGGAAACAAATATTACCCGGACGGTTGCCAAGGTCGCGTGCATAAGACTGACCAGACTGTACCGCATGTACTAAAGCCAGTTGTTTTTCATCTAGGCTAGTCGTTGAACTAATTAAATCAACCTGTTGTAACACAAATTCATTTTTTTTCGATTTAAACTCATCATAACCATAAGCTGCTTGAGTTAAGCTTAAAGCAAATAAATAATGGTGCTCGACAGGTAACGCAGCAATATCAATTGCGATATGCTTAAATTTATTTTGTGTCGATTTGATAATCGTTTGGGCAAGTTTAGCTAACTTAACTGTCTGAAGTTCAGCTGTTTTTCCTAAGCCAAGTAATTGGCTGTGAGGCTGATTTGAAATCTGACTAAACAGTGGCAGAGTTTCATTGAAGTTGCCTTTGAATTGAGTAGCGCTAAGAATGCTTTCTAGGTTATTGATTTGATATGTGTTGATGTTGCTTTGTAGCTGTTCTGAATCAACTAAAATCCACAAAGATTCATTAGATGTTTGTTCGGGAAAAGTTGTATAAGTTGTAAATTTCATGGCTGCCGTGATTGCCTATAGAAAGTTATGATGAATTAAAACATTGAAACACTTTCAAGCATAGCGTTGCAATGTGCGGTTTTATATTTTTAACATTCGGGTAAACTAGCATTCGTCCCGATTAGCCTTTTGGAAGTATTACTTTGATTATTCGGCGTTATCTCGTCAAGCAAGTTGTCTCTACCTCATTGGTGGTCATTTCCTTATTGACCTTAATCATGATGGGTGGTCGTCTGATCAAATACTTTGGTGTGGCGGCGCAGGGGCGTTTAGATGCCAGCATCTTGTTTAGCATCATTGGATATCGTTTACCTGAATTTCTAACACTCATTTTACCACTGGGTTTTTTTATTGGTTTAATGTTGGTGTTTGGTCGTTTATATGTTGACCATGAAATGGCAGTACTGAACGGTAGTGGTGTGAGTCGCCATCAATTAGCGCGCTTACTCATTCCTATAACACTGGTTTATATGGTTTGTCAGTCTGTGCTTATGCTTTGGATGACACCGTGGGGACTTCGTGAGTTTGAAAAATTAACCACTACCCAAGCGGTTCGCACGGGCTTCGATTTAGTTCGTCCAAGAGAGTTTATTTCATCGGGACCATATACGATTTATGCGGGTTCACTGTCAGAAGATCGAAAAAATCTAAAAGACATTTTCTTTTATCAACGTGCGACCAAAGAAGATAAGCCAGATGTCATGATCTTGGCAAAAGAAGCGACTCGTGTAGAAGTTGCAAATGACACAGCCAATGTCGTTGATCTGGTGCAAGGCCGCCGTTATGAAATATTCCCGGGACACCCAAAATATACACAAGCAGAGTTTCAGTCTTATCGTCTACGTTTAGAAAATGACAAAGATGTTAAGTTTGAAAGTGGTGATGTAGAAGCTTTATCAACAACCAAACTTTTTTCAAAAACAAATGATCCAGTGGTAAGAAGTGAGTTGGGATGGCGTTTGTTTGGACCATTCACCATTATTATTGCTTTAATGCTTTCTGTGGCATTGTCTGAGGTGAGTCCAAGACAAGGTCGTTATTACCGTCTTATTCCGGCGATTTTTATTTTTTCCAGTCTGATCGTATTAATGATTGCAATCAAGACTCGTATTAGTAAAGAAGAACTCGATATTTGGGCTTATCCTGCCGTGTTGGTTGTTTATGGCGTTGCAGCTGCCTTATTTTCACGTAAGCAGAAGTTAGGACCAAAAATCAAGAAACAGATCAAGCGAGTGAAATTATAATGTTAGCACGTCGAATAGTCGCCAAATATGTGACGAAAACCACTGCGCTTGCAATGTTTGGCACCACAGTTGTTTTGTCCATTCTTCAGGTCTTATTTACATATCTTGGCGAGTTAGGTGAGCTCAAACCAGACTATAACGCATGGCAAGCTCTCATCTATGTGTTATGGGGAGCGCCTCGTTATCTATATGAAATTTTGCCTATTTCTGCCTTGATTGGTGCTGTGATTGGTTTAGGCTCGTTGGCGACGAGTAGTGAACTTATTGTCATGCGCTCTGCCGGTATTAGCTTGTGGCGTATTGTTGGTTGGGTGATGCGCTCAGCTTTACTACTTATTATTTTGTCGTTTGCCTTAAGTGAGTGGGTTATCCCTTATACGAATGAAAAAGCACAAAGTGTTAAAAGCCACCGTTCTGTAGCTGCTTTAGGCGAAGTCAAAGGTTATTGGTCACGTGAAGGACAGCGATTTATCTATATCGACTATGCTAACTCTCAGGGCAATTTAAAAGATATTCAAGTGGTCGACTTTGACCAGAACTATTACTTGCAATCATTGATTAATGCTCAACAAGGACAGTTCGTAAAAAATGGTCAATGGGCTTTGAAGAAAGCAGAACAAATGGATATTTTGGCGGCAGGAAATGCCATTAAAACTGACCATGATGAACAATCGCTTGCTTTAGCATTACAGCCTAAATATGTGCACATGGTGACTTTAGATCCTGAGGATTTATCGCCAAGCCAACTTATTAGCTTCATGCGTTATATGGATGAATACAGTCAGGTACCAAAGACTTACCAATTGGCTTTCTGGCAAAAAGTTGCCTCGCCATTTTCGTTGATCGCTTTGGTTCTAGTGGCGTGTTCATTTATTTTTGGACCATTACGTCAACAATCAATGGGTTTCCGTTTGGTGATCGCATTGTTTATTGGCTTGAGTTTCTATTATTTGCAGGATTTCTTGGGCTATGCCAGCTTGGTTTACTCCCCATCTCCAGCTTGGTTTGTACTTGTACCTATATTATTAATGTTTGGTGCCGGAAGTTATTTGCTTTACCGCGCTCGCTAGTAATAATTGATATTTATGGTTTTCATCAATCGTAGATATTGGTGAAAGCCATAGGAAAAAATAGAGTCTTGACCGAAAATTCGGTAAGATATTGTGACGAAATTGTAGACAAAAGAGAAATAGATTATGACGGATGCAACTGCTGGCAAGATCCCTCACGTTCTGGTCATTATGGATGGTGTTGGTCACCGTGAAGCGATTGAAGATAATGCTTTTCTTGCAGCAAAAACACCGAATTTGGCGGCAATGACAGCAAAGCATCCAAATAGTCTAATTTCTGGTTCTGGTGAAGATGTTGGTTTACCTGATGGACAAATGGGTAACTCTGAAGTCGGCCATATGAATCTTGGTGCTGGTCGTGTTTTGTATCAAGACTTTACCCGTATTACTAAAGATATTCGTACTGGCGACTTTTTTAAACATGAAGTGTTGATTGACGCTGTTGAAAAGGCCAAAGCTGCTAATGGTGCTGTTCATATTATGGGCCTGCTCTCAGAAGGTGGCGTCCATTCACATGAAGACCATATTGTGGCGATGTGTGAGCTTGCATTAAAACGTGGTGCAAAAGTTTATTTACATGCTTTCCTTGATGGCCGTGATACACCGCCACGTAGTGCTCAGCCGTCTTTAGAAAAATTAGATGCATTATTCGCTCAATACCAAGGTCAAGGCCGTATCGCGACCATGATTGGCCGCTACTTTGCAATGGACCGCGATAACCGTTGGGATCGTGTTGAGCAAGCTTATCGCTTGTTGACCGAAGGCGAGGCACTTCGTACTGCACAAACAGCAGTGGAAGGGTTAGAGTTAGCTTATGCAGCCAATGAAAACGATGAGTTTGTAAAAGCGACTCGTATTGGTGATGTTGCTAAAGTACAAGACGGCGATAGCGTTGTATTTATGAATTTCCGTGCTGACCGAGCTCGTGAAATTACTCGTGCATTTGTAGAAAAAGACTTTGCAGGTTTTGAGCGTAAAGTTGTACCAAACCTTTCTAAATTTGTCATGCTAACCCGTTATCAAGCTAGCATTGATGCGCCAGTTGCATATATGCCAGAAGCATTAAAAAATTCATTGGGTGAATATTTATCTTCTCTTGGAAAGACTCAGTTACGTATTGCCGAAACTGAAAAATATGCTCATGTAACGTTCTTCTTTAGTGGCGGGCGTGAAGATGAATATCCGGGCGAAAAGCGTATTTTGATTCCATCTCCAAACGTTGCAACATATGACCTTAAGCCTGAAATGAGTGCTTATGAAGTAACTGATGAATTGGTTAAAGCCATTAATTCTGGCGAATACGATTTATTGGTTGTGAACTATGCCAATGGTGATATGGTAGGCCATACAGGTATTTTTGATGCTGCAGTTAAAGCAGTTGAAGCAGTCGATCTTTGTCTTGGGCGTGTCTATGAAGCGGTAATGGCAAAGAAAGGCCATATGCTGATTACTGCTGACCATGGTAACGTGGAACAAATGCAAGACTACGAAAGCGGTCAAGTTCACACTCAACATACAACGGAACTTGTACCGTTTATCTATGTTGGCCCAACACAAGCAACAATTGCAGAAGGTGGTGTGCTTGCCGATGTAGCACCGACTATTCTCAATTTAATGCAGATTCCTGTTCCTGCTGAAATGCAAGGGCGTAATCTGATTACATTATCTGCATAAGCCAAAGGTGATTGGATGCTGCAACACATTAAATATAAAAAACTTATTGTAAGTATGTTGCTGTGTTGCAGCCAATTTGCTTTTGCAGCGCCAGTTGTTAAAGAGAAATTGTCACCTCTGCATTCGGATTCGGAAGAACCTGAACATAGTTATGCAGAGGTGCCGATTGAGTCTATTCAACAGTTTGTTCAAATCTATGGAATCGTTCGAGATAATTACGTTGACGTGAAGTCCGACGATGCCTTATTTCAACAAGCCATTAAAGGGTTGGTGAGTGGGCTAGATCGTTATTCACGTTATTTGTCGGCAGAAGAATATCGTCAATTGATTCAATATACCGAAGGTGACCTTGCCTCGGTTGATTTTGCTTTAAGCCCTGAAGTGCATGTCCATAAATGGATGATTCGTGATCTTAAAACTGGTTCAGACTCATACAAATTAGGTTTGAGAAATGGTCAAGCGATTCTCAAGATTGATAATCAAGACTTAAAAAATTTAAATCAAGATCAGGTGCTTGGGCTGCTTTATGGTTCTATCGGAAGTACGCTTCAAGTACAAACAGAAGATTTAAATGGAAACCTCAACTTAGTTCGTAATAAAAAAATAGAAACCGATATAGAACCTGTAATGCTGCATAATCAGGTTTTGGTGCTAAAAATTAGAGTATTCCAGCAAGACACGGCAAATGAAATTAAACGGTTAATTGAAGAAAATAGTTCACCACGTTTAAAAGCCGTTTTAATCGATTTACGAAACAATCCAGGTGGGTTGTTATCGGCAGCAGTCGAGTCGGCAGATTTATTTCTAAATAGTGGGATTATCGTCTCAACTAAAAGCCGTTCGGAAGGTAATCAGCAATTTCAGGCTCTGCCCGGCAATGAATTTCAGAATATAAAATTAGGTATATTAATTAATCATCGTTCTGCATCGGCAGCAGAAGTTTTTACCGCGGCCATGAAAGAACATCAGCGTGCTTGGGTGATAGGTGAAAAAAGTTATGGGAAAGGCGTAGTGCAGAAACTGTTTCCTTTGCCAAGTGGTGCGGCACTACAAATGACTGTCTCACATTATTACACGCCAAATGGCAATATGATTGAAGGGCAAGGTATTCAGCCTAATCAGACCTATCCTTTGCCCCCAGAAATGAAAGAAGACGTATATTTAGATCGTGTTGCAGACTTATTTCTAAAGAAAAAATAGTCTTTTATACTTCCTCTCCTAATTCGGTATCTAAGCCAAACTTTTTCAATCGATAGCGTAAAGAGCGGAAGGTCATTCCTAGCTTTTTAGCTGCTAAGGTCCGATTCCAATGGGTCATGTCCAACGCGTTCAGTAGAATATCTTTTTCAATATTTTCTAAGTAGCGTTCTAAGCCTTCCATTGGTAATTTTGGCCGAGTCTGAGTAATCGCAGTTGATGTGTCATTCACTGGTTTAGTTGCGATTTGCGAGTTAACGCTACTGCCTCTGAGAGGAGGTGCTAAATGTGTTAAATCAATACATTCATCATCACTTAAGGTAATAGCTCGTTCAATCATATTTCTTAATTCACGAACATTACCTGGAAAATCTTGCTGCAATAAATAAGTTTCAGCAGTAGTGGTTAATTGTTTGCTTGGAATTTCCCATTCCATACAAACCTTTTGAATAAAATGATTGGCTAATAACAAAATATCTCCACCGCGCTCACGCAGTGGCGGCAACATGATATCCATAACATGAATACGGAAAAATAAATCCTGACGGAATTTACCTTGTCGAACTAATAAATCTAAATCTTGGTGGCTGGCGCTAATCACCCGAAAATCAACATCGATTTCCTGATCGGAACCTACTGGGCGAATTTTTTTCTCTTGTACTGCCCGAAGTAATTTGACTTGCATACTTAAAGGCAATTCGGCAATTTCATCTAAAAATAAGCTGCCGCCATGAGCGGATAAAATAAGGCCTTGTTTGTCTTGGATAGCACCAGTAAAGCTACCTTTTTTATGTCCAAAAAGTTCACTTTCCATGAGCTCAGTTGGAATTGCTCCACAGTTAATCGCAATAAATGGACCTTCGCTGCGGTTACTCAAGCGGTGCATAAGATTAGCAACAACTTCTTTACCTGTACCGGATTCCCCCGTAACAAACACAGGAGCTTGGGAACGAGCTATTTTTTTTATAGCAATACGCAAGTTTTGTATCGGTGGAGAACGTCCGATTAATAGGTCATTCTCCAACGTTGTTTCACCAAACACATGCTCTGGTTTTGGCTGATTTAGCGCTTTTTTTAATAACTGATCTAAATGAATTTGGTTAATAGGTTTACTTACAAAATCAAAAGCTCCCGCTTTTAATGCTGCAATTGCAATATCCATATTGCCGTACGCAGTTAGAACTGCAATTGGTGTGTGAGAATAAGTTTGAGAAACATGTTTAACTAACTCTAAACCGCTACCGTCGGGTAGGTTTAAATCGGTTAAGCATGCATCGTAATGAAACTGAGTAAAGAGTTGTTTGGCCTGTTCAACCCGATAAGCAATATGTGTTTTAATTCCCATTCGCGCAAGAGTCATTTGCATTAAAAGGCACAAATCTTCTTCATCGTCTACAAGCAAAACTAGTGGTTGCTGCTCTGCCATTTCCCCAAAAACCTAATAAAAAAATCAATATATTATTGGGCATTCCATTTGGAAGCATGCCCCTTGTTTTTGCTCTACATACGTGAGCTTTGCATGGTTTGCCTCACAAAAACTATGAGACAAATATAATCCTAAACCAGTTCCATTAATTTCGGTACTAAAAAATGGTTTAAATAATTGGGATATATCACGTTTTGAAACACCTTCGCCGTAATCGATCACATCAATATAAATTTTATTTGTTTGTGAGTGAATGTTGATCAGAACATGGGGTGAATCGGGGGCATTATGTCGTAAAGCATTCCTGACAAGGTTAATCAGCACTTGTCTGAGCTGCTTTTCATCAAACAATATCTTTAAAGATAAATCAGAGCTTTTAAGTTGTATAGAATGTTTAACATCCAATAGATCTTCGTCTAATAATGTCTTTATGAAGCCGTTTAATTCAATCTGGATTGGGTGAGTTCTTTCACTACTGGCAAGACCTAAGGTGTCTTGAACAATACTATCGATGCGTTTTGTTTGCTTGCCAATCATACGGCGTAAAGTATTTTGCTGCTCTAAATCACTATCTTTAAGTAATTCATTTGCCTGAACAATTGCTGCCAGAGGATTACGGATTTCATGTGCAATACTGGCTGAAAGTTGCCCTAAAGCGGCAAGTTTGAGTTGTTGAGCTTGCTGATTAATGTGTTGTGCATCTTGTAAAATGAGCAGCGTCAATGCTTGTTGTGGCACCACAAGATGTTGCACTTTAATGTTAATAGAGTAAGCCGACAGCCGCGACTCAAAAATAAATCGATCACCTTCTTGTAGGTTATCAAACTTAAGAATTTCAAATAAATCGGGGTGCCATTTAGCTAAAGGATATTTTTCACTGGCAAATTGTGGCGGAATGCCCAACAGAGAGCAGGCAGCTGGATTACTTAGAACAATGTCATAGTTTTCATCTAGAACAAGATAGCCTTCTTCAATTTGTTCCAGAATATAGCGGTTAATATTTTGTAGTTGATAGAGTTCTATTGATTGGTGGGAAGTTAGCGCCTCAAGTAATTTAAAGCGCTGAACAGCAATTTGTCCGATCCCATGCACCACAAAAAATAAGAAGGCTAATAAGGCACTATTACCAATTGTATTTAGATTATTGTAGTCAAATAAACTACCAACAAAGCGTTGGTAAATAACAGCAATGACTGCAAGTAATGTAATGAGTAAAGACATTCTTGCGCTGAGTAAAATTGCCGAGGTGAATATAGCAATAACATACAGCAAGCTGAGTTGTAGATTTGGTTCACCTACAGAAAATGTAAGTAAACTCAGACAGATAACATCAACTACAAAAAATAAAATAAGCTGCTTTGTTGCCTGAGTTGCACTAAACTTAAAACACAAAAGCTGAAGAAGGCTTAATATGGAATAGCCAAGCAGTGTGTAAGAATATAAAGCGGGTTGTTGTAGACTATTGTCGATTTGAGCATCGGTTAAAACCAAAATAATATTGAGGCTAACCGCAATAATAAGACGATATAAACCATACCACGTGCCCAAACGAAAAATCGTATTGGACAACGATGAGTTTAAGGGAAATTGCATATAAGTTTGATTACGGCTTGATCAGACCATAACGGATCGCAAGATGAGTTAGTTTGACATCACTATCGATGGCGAGCTTTTCAAAAATACGGTAGCGGTAAGTATTCACCGTTTTGACACTTACAAAAAGTTTGTCCGCAATTTCTTGAGCGCTAATACAATTTACAACCATCATTGCAACTTGCATTTCTCGTTCAGATAGGGCGTCAAAAGGTGATTGTTGTGTGTCCGATAGATAGGAACTCGCTAACTGCTCAGCAATATCTGCACTGAAGTATTTGCCGCCTTGCATGACTTTGTTGATTGCTCGAACCATTTCTGTAATTGGAGCACCTTTCGTGATGTAGCCTTTAGCTCCTGCTTTAAGCAAAAGAGAAGGGTAAGGTTCCTCTGATAAACCACTTACAGCAATAACTTTTGTATCTGGCGCGGTTTGTAGTAAACGACGCGTTGTTTCTACGCCCCCGATGCCTGGCATGTTGACATCAAGTAGCACAACTTGAGGATGTTTCTGACGAACAATAGCAATTGCTTCTTCACCCGATTCGGCTTGTCCAATGACCTCTACATCGGCATGATCTTCTAACATACGGCAAATGCCTGTACGTACAAGTTCATGGTCATCCACAACTAAAACTGTAATCAAGAAGACCTCCTTTCTTTCAAAAAACAAGTTTTTTGTTACATAAAGCAAAATTAGCTTGCAATGGAATGACAAAATTAGCAATCCTATTCTTATATAGTGAGCGAATAGTTGTGCACAATTGTGTCGGTAAAAGCGTTATACCTTATACCTCAAATGTAAGGCATAATTATAGTAAGCGCAAATGTGTATCACCCTGAGTCGAGTATTGTGCCGTGAAAAATTCTAAAAAGTCTTTAATACATGTGCTAAGCATGTCTATTTTGCTTAGTTTGAGTTCAACAAGCTTTGCAGAACTCGTCAATAACCCGTCCTCAGGGAGTGGTGGGAGTGCAAGTTTAAATTGGTCTTCAGCTGACGCTAGTCAACTTTTGAATGATGAAGATGATGAGCCAACTATACAAGGGTCAACATCTGTAACTACAACTTTACGTGGTGGTAATGCACCCAAAGTTGTGGCATCTGCACCAAAATTTGCTCAAATCCGCGATACCTCTGGTTACAATGCCCAGCCGAGTGTAAGTGCTCGCGCTGCGTTAGTGATGGATGCGCAAACTGGTGAAGTGTTGTTTAGTAAAAATACGAATGCTTCTGTGCCAATTGCATCTATTACCAAGTTAATGACAGCAGTGGTAACGGCAGATGCTCGTTTAAACATGTCAGAAGAAATTATGCTTGAGCAAATTGATTTTGCGGGGGCAAACGGTAAAAATTCAAGTTCAACACTCCGTGTTGGCGACAAGATGAACCGTGCAGAAGTGTTATTGTTTGCTTTAATGAAGTCTGAAAATCCGGCAGCCGCTGCTTTAGCGCGTACTTATCCGGGTGGTCGCCCTGCATTCGTTGCTGCAATGAACTCTAAAGCACGTGTTTTAGGTATGAACGCAACTCATTATTATGAATCTACAGGATTAGATCCGCGTAATGTATCTTCTGCGCGTGACTTAGGGATTTTGGCAAGTACTGCATCTCAGTATGGTTTGATTCGTCAATTTTCAACCACACCGACTTATGATTTTAACTTGGGTTATCGCGTGTTGAAATCTAACAATACCAATGCTCTAGTGCGTAATGGTGGTTGGAATATTAACTTGTCTAAAACAGGTTATATCAATGAAGCAGGGCGCTGTGTTGTCATGCATACGACTGTAAACTCACGTCCAGCAGTGATTGTATTGCTTGGTGAGCCAAGTTCACAAGCACGTAATAATGATGCAACTAACCTATTGAGTTGGTTAAGTAATTTACCAAAACGTATTTAATTTAATTATTCTAAAAACGCTTCTAGATAGAAGCGTTTTTTTTATGACTATAAAAAAAGACATAAAAAACGGCTGTGTTGAACAGCCGTTTTTATGAAAATTCAGATTTTACATGTTAGATAAAATCGAATCTTTTACTTGGCTCATTGTTGCATCAATTGACAACATGACTGCATCAGCACATTGTTTGATTGCAGTATCTGGGTCTTTCAAGCCATTACCAGTCACTGTACATACAATTACAGAACCTTCAGCAATTTTACCTGCTTTAATGTCACGAATCGCACCACCGATAGAAGCAGCAGATGCTGGCTCAACAAATACGCCTTCGTACATAGAAAGTAAGCGCTGAGCTTCTAAAATTTCGCTGTCTTGAAGTTCATCAAACCAGCCTTTAGAGTCACGTACTACAGCTTTAGCATGGTTCCAGCTTTGTGGGTTACCAATACGAATTGCAGTTGCAACTGTTTCTGGGTTTTCAACTGGAGCGCCACGTAAGAATGGAGCTGCGCCAGAAGCCTGATAACCTACCATTGTTGGTAAACCTTCAGGTTTTGGACCAGTAAACTGATCTGTTGCTGCGTCATAAATAACTTGTTCAAACTGATCAGCAGGCTGATTTGCTACTGCTTCAGTATAGCCCATCCAGTGAGCTGTGATGTTACCTGCGTTACCTACAGGTAAGCAGTGATAATCAGGTGCACGGCCTAAAGCTTCAACGATTTCATAAGCAATGGTTTTTTGGCCTTGCAAACGGTAAGGGTTGATTGAGTTTACAATCGTTACAGGCGCTTGATCAGCAACTTCTTTTACAAGACGCATACCATCATCGAAGTTACCACGGATTTGCATAGTGATCGCACCATACATCATCGCTTGCGCCATTTTACCCATCGCAATTTTGCCTTCTGGAATCAAAACAAACGCTTTGATACCTGCACGTGCAGCATAAGCAGCAGCAGCAGCAGAAGTGTTACCAGTAGATGCACAGATAATCGCTTTAGAGCCTTCTTCAACCGCTTTGGTTACAGCCATGGTCATACCACGGTCTTTAAATGAACCAGTTGGGTTTAAACCCTCATATTTCACATAAATTTCAACATCTTTGCCAATAATACGTGGAATATTCTCTAGTTTAATGAGTGGGGTGTTGCCTTCCCCCAAAGAGATAGCACGAGTAGTTGCCGAAACTGGCAAACGGTCACGATAACGATCTACAAGACCAGTATAACGATTGGCATTAGACATGATGGTGTTCCAATTAGAGATGAAGCGGGAGAGGGAATCTTTCCCTCAACCTGATTAACTATCGAGCGATTCTAAACGAATTCTTACGATTTCGCCACGAATTGCAGGTAAGGCTTGAATTTGTGCAAGTGCCTCATCCATTTTAGATTCGACGATTGGATCGGTGAGAATCACGATTGGAATAAGGTCTTTTAAACGGGATTGTTGCATGATGGCATCAATACTAATTCCAGCACGGCTTAAGATTGTAGTGACATCTGCAAGTACGCCAGTTTGATCTTCGGCATTTAAGCGGATGTAATAACCTGTGGTCATTTCTTCACGGCTTAAAATTGGCACATTTGTTAATGCTTCAAAAGCAAGTTGAGGAATAGTTCCAGCACCATCTTCGGTATAAGAAATATCACGGACAATATCAATTACATCGGCAACAACAGCAGAAGCAGTTGGACCAGCACCAGCACCAGCGCCGTAATAGAGTGTAGGGCCTACAGCATGCGCTTGAACTAAAACAGCATTTTTAACACCATTTACATTGGCAATAAGCTGCTCATCTGGAATGAGTGTTGGGTGAACACGTAACTCAATACCTTTTTCAGCACGGCGGGCAATACCTAGGTGTTTAATGCGGAAACCGAGATCTTCGGCATATTTCACATCTTGTGCAGTAATTTTGCTAATACCTTCGGTATAGACCTTATCGAACTGAAGCGGAATACCAAACGCACAAGACGCTAAAATTGTAAGTTTGTGCGCAGCATCGATACCTTCAACGTCAAAAGTTGGATCTGCTTCTGCATAGCCAAGTTCTTGAGCTTCTTTTAATACATCATCAAATGCACGACCTTTCTCACGCATTTCGGTCAGAATAAAGTTGCCTGTGCCGTTAATGATACCTGCCAACCATTGAATATGATTTGCAGCAAGACCTTCACGGATGACTTTAATAATTGGAATACCGCCAGCAACTGCTGCTTCATAAGCGATTTGTACAGCATTATCTTCAGCTGCTTTAAATAGTTCGTTGCCATGTTCAGCGAGTAAAGCTTTATTTGCAGTAACGACTTGTTTGCCGTGTTTGATCGCTTCCATGATGACTTCGTAAGCAGGGTGTATACCACCCATCACTTCAACAACCATATCAACATCTGGTTGACGAACGATATCAAGTAAATCTGCGCTTTGTTTAATCCCTTCTAATTCGAGATCTGGACGAGGGCGGCGTGTTCCAACGTGGGTAATTTGAATTTCTCGACCGGTGCGACGTTTAATTTCAGCGGCATTTTCTTGTAGTAGTTTAAGGGCTCCTCCACCTACGGTTCCTAGACCGAGTATTGCCAGGCGAACTGGTTTCACGTCACACTCCATTCATCATTTAATCATTTAGTTGAAGCTAGATCATAGCTAAAAAAAACGCCAGACTCTAGCGCTTTTAGTGCCTGTTCAATGAATTAGAGTGCGATGTTTGGAAAAGAAGAGTAGATCAGTCTTTAAACACAGGTGGATAAAGTATTAATTAGTGAAAAAACAAAGCGCTGCAATTCGAGCAGCGCTTTTCTTAAGAGATAGATGATTAATCATTCATCAACTTTAAGTGGATTATTTATCCAGACGTTTAATTAATTCATCTGGTGTTAGATATCCACCCAAGTACTCGCCATCAGCATTGTAAATAGCAGGTGTACCATTTACACCCATATTCAAGCCAAGTTGATATTGCTCTCGAACAGGGTTTTTACATTGAGCTGGTGGAATGTTGATACCTTGTACTGCTTGATTAAAGGCAGCTTTACGATCTGCACTACACCATACAGCTTCCATGGTCGGCATAAATTGTTCGCCGCGTGGCCAAGCGATATAGCGTACTTCAATACCCTTTTCATTAATTTCGGGTATGTGCTCATGTAGCTTATGGCAATAAGGACAGCTTGCATCGGTAAACACATAGATCACGTGCTTAGCCTTGCCTTTTGCAGGGTAGACAATAAGATCTTCATTTTTTAAAGCGGCAAGATGCTTTTTATTTTCTGATGCTTGAAGTGAATCACCAATATTATGAAGCTCTTTGCCTCCTAATCGGATTACATCACCCTGAATTAAATATTTACCATCACTTGTTGTATAAACTGATGTCATCCCTTCTAGATTTACCCAATATAAATTAGGAACTTCAGTCGGCTTGATATCTAAAATTTTGGCGCTGATATTTGCATTCTTAAATTGTTTTTGCAAAGTTTCGATCAAACGCTGCTTGGCATTACGCTCGATAATGGTTGAAGCTTCCCCTGTAGCAGGTGCAGTCGCTGTGAGCGCATCTTCTTTTTGTGGTTTGTTTTCTTTAGAACAAGCACTGAACAAAAGGCTAGATGCCAAAGTACAGGCAAGAAAAATTTGAGAGCGGGTAAAAGACATAGATAACCCTTATTTCATCAGTATTTATAGTCAGAAGCTGCTAAGCATACCAAAAAATCTAACGTGTATTGTTAAAACTTTCTTAACCTTTGTGAACGAAATCAAACGATTGATATGAAATAATTGAGTGGAGCTTGAAAGCTTTATCATCCTCTAGGGTGATGTTTTTCATGTAATTGTTGCATTCTTACTTGTGCTACATGTGTATAGATTTGTGTTGTAGATAAATCGCTATGACCCAGTAACATTTGCACGACGCGTAAGTCTGCGCCGTGATTGAGCAGATGCGTTGCGAATGCATGGCGTAAGGTATGAGGTGATAGTTCAGCTTGAATATTGGCTTGTAGCGCATAGCGTTTAATGGCATACCAAAAGTTTTGTCGACTCATAATCCCGCCATGTTGGGTTAAAAAGAGATAGTCAGTCGAGCTTTTATAGAGTTGAGGCCGAGCATTATTCAAATAGCGTTCTACCCACTCACAGGCAAATTGTCCTAACGGCACCAAACGCTCTTTATTGCCTTTACCTGTAACACGTAAATAGCCTTGTTTTAAATTAATGAGTTCCAGACGCAAGTTAAGTAATTCTGAAACACGTAAACCACATGCATAAAGTACTTCAAACATTGCTCGGTCACGTAAGCCAAGTGCTGTATTGATATCTGGTGCTTGAATCAGTGATTCGACATCTTCTTCAGATAGATCTTTGGGTAATGCTCGTCCAATTTTAGGAGAGTGATGGGTCGCAACTGGATTGTCACTCCGTAATTTCTGTTCACGTAAAAATTTGTAAAACTGACGTAGGGCAGATAAACACCGTGCGATTGAGCGGGGACTTTTTCCTGCTTTTGTCAGTTCGATAAGAACATCGGCAATATCATCACTTGACCATTGTGGAAGAGCATTTTTTTTATGGAGTTCGCTGCATTGAATGAGGTCAGATAAGTACGCATTACGTGTATGTGGACTAACAGTCTGTGCAACGAGATAGTCGCGAAAACCTTGTAAAAAGCTTAAATGTTCTGGAATTTGAACAGGGCTTGGAATACGCGGTTTTTTATTTAACATACACTACATCCTCTAAACCTCTGTACTGTAAAAGAAACTTTAAGGTTTGTCGATTAAACTAAATAGGAAGTGAAATTTAACCTTATTTGGTAATTATTCTCATTTATATGTATACTAGAAAAAAAGGTTTAGGATCGGATGCGGTGCGTTTATCAGCTTTAAAAGTGAAGCAAGCGGCGACCATCAGCAAAGTGAATCGGATATCAGTAGAGTCCGAGCAGCAAGATTTGGTCGCAATTCGTTTGGAAAGTCTGGGCTTTGTGCCAGGCACACGAGTGGAAGTGATTACCAAGGGTATTTTTGGTGGTGATCCAATCTTGATCCAAATCGGCTTTACTCGTTTCGCTTTGCGTAAAGCAGAAGCGGAAAAAATCGAAATTCAAGTAGAAGAAGGAGTACCCGCATGAGTGATGCGTTACGTATTGCCCTTGTGGGAAATCCAAACTGTGGTAAAACCTCTCTTTTTAACCATTTAACTGGAACTCGACAAAAAGTCGCAAACTATGCGGGCGTAACGGTCGAGCGTAAAGTAGGTCATTTTCAGTTACCTTCAGGGCGTGCAGTGCGTGTACTCGATTTACCGGGTACATATAGTCTAAATGCAACCAGTCCTGATGAGGTTATTACCCGTGATGTTTGTTTGGGTAAGATTGCCGAAGAAGGTCAGCAAGATGCCTTTTTATGTGTGGTCGATGCGACTAACTTAAAATTGCATTTAGGACTCGTGCTCGAAATGATCGAGCTTGGCCGTCCGATTTTACTTGTACTGAATATGATGGATGAAGCGCGTCGTCGTGGCATCCAAATTAATACTCAAAAGTTGTCTCAACGTTTGGGTGTGGCAGTCGTTGAAACAGTTGCTGTTCGTAATGCGGGTATTGAAAATTTATTACATGCCCTTGATCAAGAAAAATACAGTGTGCCACAGACCGAACTGAGTGGTTTGACTGGAACTCATCATCAAAAAATCGATATGATTTTTAAAGATGTTGTTCAATATGTCGATCAGGGAGATAAACGTACTGATTTTCTAGATCGAATTTTCTTACACCCAGTTTTAGGCCTATTTAGCCTTGCCCTCATGATGTTTATTGTATTTCAGGCAGTTTTTGCTTGGGCAGCTCCATTCATGGATGGCATTGAAGGCTTCTTTGGCTGGTTAGGTGAAGTGGTGGGAACTGTGATTACACAGCCACTACTGCATAGTTTGGTTGTTGACGGAATTATTGCTGGTGCAGGTGGCGTAGTGGTGTTCTTGCCACAAATTCTAATCTTGTTCTTCTTCATTTTGGTATTAGAAGAATCGGGTTATTTACCGCGTGCAGCATTCTTGCTTGATAAATTAATGTTTCAAGCCGGTTTAAGTGGGCGTGCTTTCATTCCTTTACTTTCAAGCTTTGCCTGTGCAGTACCGGGAATTATGGCAACGCGTAGTATTAGTGACCCTCGTGATCGTTTTACGACCATTATGGTTGCGCCTTTAATGACCTGTTCGGCACGTTTGCCCGTATATGCTTTGCTGATTGCGGCCTTTATTCCAGAAAAAATGATCTGGGGTATTTTCAACTTACAAGGTCTGGTGCTATTCGGTCTGTACATGGCTGGTATTGTGAGTGCTCTTTGCGTTTCATTTTTAATGAAATTTTTGCAAAAAGATAAGTCACAGCATGCTTTACTGCTAGAGCTACCGAGTTATCGTTTCCCCGATTTAAAAAGTGTGGGAATTGGTTTGTTGGATCGCGCGAAGATCTTCTTGAAACGTGTCGGTGGAATCATTTTTGCGCTTTCTATTTTGCTCTGGTTTTTGTGTACTTTCCCACAGCCACCAGAAGGGGCGACATTACCTGCGATAGATTATAGTTTTGCCGGTATGCTCGGACATCTTATTCAACCTGGATTTGCTCCAATTGGTTTTAACTGGCAAATCTGTATTGCTTTAATTCCAGCAATGGCAGCTCGTGAAGTTGTAGTGGCAGCATTAGGTACAGTTTATGCCTTGTCTGCAACGAGTGACGATGCTGTAGCTCAAGGTTTGTCACATCTGATTAGTGCAGATGGCTCGGGTTGGTCTTTGGCAACAGGATTATCGCTTTTAGTGTGGTTTATTTATGCTCCACATTGTTTGGCCACATTGGCAACGGTACGACGTGAAACAGGTTCATGGAAACATGTTGCTGTCATGACTGCATATCTGTTCGGCTTGGCTTATTTGGCATCGTTTGTTACCTATCAAATTGCTTCCCACTATTGGGGTTAAGGCAAGAAAGGAGGTTGTACATGATTCAATATCTGATTATTGCGGTTTTAGTGAGCTGGAGTGCTGTTGTTGTTTTTAAGAAAGTATTTCCAAAAACAGCAAATTCAGTCTTTTCTACACTCTCTTCATTTTGTGAAAAGCAGGGTTGGGCAACCTTGGCAAAATGGCTTAAGCCAAAAATGACCTTTGGCTGTGCTGGCGGCTGTGGTTGCTCAAGTGAAGATAAACCTACGAATACAGTTCAAGAAATTAAGCCGATTAAATGGCAATAAATTTAGTATTTCTTGTTTCGTCTAAAAAGCCATCATATTGATGGCTTTTTTACGCACTGACACAAAAAAAGATGAATAAAGTTCAAACTGAAAAAGCATTCAAAACAGCAAAGTGCTAACATTTTTGCCATTCTGTCGATTGATAAATTGTGGGGCAAAAATGTTAATACAACGTGGTGGATTAAAAGTTGTCGCAGGCTTGGGAATATCAGGCGTTTCTGCTGTTAATTTCCTGCATGAACAAGGCTACCAAGTTGCAGTAACGGACTCTCGTCCAACCCCTCCTGGTCATGACCAGATTCCAGCTGGCGTTAAAACCAGTTTTGGTCAACTTGACCAAGAATTATTATTACAAGCAGAAGAAATTATTTTAAGCCCAGGCCTTGCACCGCAATTACCAGAAATTCAGGCAGCTATTGCTCAAGGGATTTCAGTTGTAGGCGACATTCAATTATTACGCCGTGCGACCGAAGTACCTATTGTGGCGATTACGGGTTCTAATGCGAAAAGTACCGTAACGACTTTAATTGGCTTAATGGCTAAAGATGCCGGTAAGAAAGTTGCTGTTGGTGGAAACCTTGGACGCCCAGCTCTAGATTTATTAAAAGATCAACCAGAGTTGCTTGTACTTGAGTTATCAAGTTTTCAATTAGAAACCACGTCTCATTTGAATGCTGAGGTTGCTGTGGTTCTTAACATGAGTGAAGACCACTTAGATCGTCATGGCGATATGTGGGGTTACCACCAAGCAAAACACCGTATTTTCCAAGGTGTTAAAAAAGTCATATTTAACCGTGATGATGCTTTAAGTCGTCCTCTTGTTCCAGATACAACACCAATGCAAAGCTTTGGTCTAAATGCTCCAGACTTAAATCAATATGGTGTTTTAAGAGATGGCGATGGCACGCTTTGGCTTGCACGTGGTTTGCAGCGTTTAATTAAAAGCTCAGATTTATATATTCAAGGCATGCACAACGTAGCCAATGCTTTAGCTTGTTTAGCATTAGGTGAAGCAATTGGTTTGCCTATGGAATCTATGCTTGAGACGTTAAAACAGTTTAAAGGATTAGAGCACCGTTGTGAGTATGTGAGAACTGTACATGATGTACGTTATTACAATGACTCTAAAGGGACTAACGTTGGTGCTACACTTGCAGCAATTGATGGTTTAGGCGCTGCAATTGAGGTTAAAAAGGGTAAGGTTGCCTTGATTTTGGGTGGGCAGGGCAAAGGTCAAGATTTTGCTCCATTACGTTCTTCTATCGAAAAATATGCCAAAGTTGTGGTATTGATTGGTGAGGATGCTCCAGTTATTGAACAAGCTATTCAGGGCGCAACCAAAATTTTGCATGCAGCAACGCTCAAAGAAGCTGTAGAGCTGTGTCAACGTGAAACACAAGCTGAAGATGTTGTGCTGTTATCACCAGCCTGTGCAAGTTTTGATATGTTTAAAAGTTATAATGACCGTGGTCAGCAGTTTGTTGCCTGCGTCAATTTGTTGGTTTAAAGAAAACATGATTAGGAATGTTGTATGGCAGGCTTAGCTCAGACCACAATCCAGAAAATCAATCATTGGTATGAACGGATATTGCCTAAATGGCCAGCGGAAGTGACGCCACGTAATGTCCTGATTTTCTGTGTCGTTGCATTATTGTGTATCGGTTCAGTGATGGTCGCATCTGCTTCGATGCCCTATGCTGAATATATGCATGAAAACCCGTTCCACTATGTGATTCGTCATGGTATTTCGATTATCGCTGCGGCTGTGGTGGCTTATTTGACCTATCGGATATCACTCAATACGTGGTTTAAAAATACTTTCCCGTTGTGGTTGTTGACCATGGTTCTTTTGCTTGCTGCTTTGGTGGTGGGTTCAGAAGTCAACGGTTCTACACGTTGGATTAAGATCGGTGGCTTTACTTTACAGCCAACCGAGGTTGCCAAAGTCATGATGGCAATCTTTACCGCAGACTACGTTGTACGCCGTGCCAAAGAGGTTCGTACTCATTGGAAAGGTTTATTGCGTTTAAGTGGGGTTATGGCAATCACGGTCGGTTTGATTATTGCTGAGCCTGACTTGGGTGCTACGATCGTAATTGTGTTGATGATGGTCGGTGTGTTCTTTTTAGCTGGTGCGCCGCCAACACAGTTCTTAATTATGTTAGGTGCGATTGTAACCGGTATCGTGTTTTTGATCTTATTTGAGCCGTATCGTTTCCAGCGTTTGATTTCGTTTACTGACCCGTGGGCAGATCCATTAGGGGTTGGTTACCAGTTATCAAATGCATTAATGGCCTTTGGCCGTGGTGAATGGTTTGGTACAGGCTTAGGGCACAGTGTACAAAAGCTATCTTATTTGCCAGAAGCACATACTGACTTTATGTTGGCTGTGTTAGGCGAAGAGTTCGGTTTCTTTGGTATTTCGATTGTCATTGTATTATCTTTCTCGATGCTAGCATGTTGTATCAAAATTGGTCATCGTGCATTGAAACACCATTACCTTCGCGCAGGTTATTTGGCGTACGGCATTAGTATTATTTTCTTGCTCCAGATTTTGGTAAATGCAGGCATGAATATGGGGTTGATGCCGACTAAAGGTTTGACTCTGCCATTTATTAGTTATGGTGGTACATCTTTAATGATGTGTGCTGCAATGATTAGCTTGATCTTAAAGATTGATGCTTCAACACAAGAAGTTAACCCAGAAAGGGAGGAATCAAACTTCTAGTTGAGTATTTAGGTATTAAAAAACCCGATTTGATATCGGGTTTTTTTATTTATAGATATGTTCCACTCAGCTGCTCTACATGTGGAATTAAATCTACATTCCACTGCGCTACTGCTTGTTTAAGCATAACTTTAGGCTGGTCTAAATCAACGTTAGGTTGTCCTAGTGCTTGTATTGCTTGTTGCAGCAATTGAGGAGCTTTTGACAAATCGAGTGCTTGAGCAAGGTTTTGCTTAGAAAGCTTTTGCCCTTGATCGTTCATAGCGAGGGGGAGGTGCATATAGCTCAGTTTAGGGTAACCTAATAGCTCGCCAAGCCAGATCTGCCGTTCAGTATTATCTAATAGGTCTGCGCCTCGAACGACATGGGTAATGCCTTGCAGATAATCATCAACGACTACGGCAAGTTGATAGTTAATAATGCCGTCACGGCGTTTAAGAACAAAGTCTCCAAGGTCATGTTGCAGATTAGAACAATGAGTTCCTTGTAGTCGGTCATCAAAACAGATTTGCTGATCTTGAACTTTTACCCGGATCGCTTGTCCTTGAAAATCAAGATTTAGATTGCGGCAAGTTCCGGCGTAGATTGCATTTGAGCCCAGCATTTTGCGCGTACATTGACAAGCATAGACAAGACCCTCTTTTTTAAGTTGGTCTAATACGCTTTCATAAATGTCTAAACGATTTTTTTGAAAGATGATTTCTGCATCGGGTTCGAACTGGAAGGCTTCCAGTGACGTGAGAATATGATCTTCACTACCCGGATAAATACGAGGGATATCTGTGTCTTCGACACGAACGAGCCATGTGCCATGATGGGCCTTTGCATCACAATAACTGGCAACGGCAGTAATGAGTGATCCAAAATGCAAAGGGCCGGTTGGCGATGGCGCAAACCGGCCTGAATATGCAAAGCTAGGTTTCTCTTTAGGAGTTACCTCGGTCATATTAACCGTTATTTTGCTTCTCTTTGATTTCTGCCAAAGTTTTGCAATCAATACATAAAGTTGCCGTTGGACGTGCTTCTAAACGACGTAAGCCGATTTCGATACCACACGTTTCACAGAAACCATAGTCTTCATTTTTAATGGCTTCCATAGATTGTTCGATTTTACGAATTAACTTACGTTCACGGTCACGTGTACGCAATTCAATTGCAAACTCTTCTTCTTGGGTAGCACGGTCATTTACATCTGGCAATGCAGTTGATTCGTCTTGCATCGTATTCAACGTACGATCAACTTCAGACATCAATTCAGCTTTCCATGCTTGCAGAATTTGTCGGAAATGCTCGAGCTGTCCTTCAGACATGTACTCTTCATTTTTCTTAGGTTGATAAGGTGCAATACCAAATAAACTTGCAGTTGTGCCTATATCAGAAGTTTTAGGTTTCACTTTACGTGCACGTTTTGCAGAAGCTTTTTCACCTTCCACTACAACTTCTGTATGTTCATCCAAAACTTGGTTGTGGTTGTCATTCGCCATAATAGGGCATTCCTCATCATACACGTATTATCTATACGCAAAAAATATGGTGATATGCAAGTGTTTTTATAGAAAACCATCGATGGATTTTACCATCGGGTCGTCATCATATAGATTTTTCCTGCAAGATGATAGTCATTCCGACCCGTAAATATTTTCAAAACGTGTTTACCCTAGTCATAATTGCATATAAGCATATAAAAAATAGAGCTAATAGCCTGAAATATCAGTATTTATAAGGCCCTGAAAATTTTCAAGACGGAAGACTTCGGTTTCAAAACTACCATCGTTTTTTAGACGAATGTAACGGTAGCCGGGAGCATTTTGGTCTAGGGCAAAGTCATTACTAAACGGTTTAAACTGAACACTGGTCGATGGCGTCGAGAAAAATTCGACCCCTTGCCAAGTGTTGAGTGAGTCTTGGTGAACATGCCCGCAGACTAAAGCTTTTACATTTTTAAATGGAGCTAATGTTGTAAGCAACGCATTAGAATTTTGTAACTTGTGATGATCAATCCATTTGGATTTCATTGCAAAAGGATGATGATGACAAGCCAATAAAACAGGGTTATCTGAAAATTCTTCGAGTAATGTCGCTAAATTTTGTAGTTGTTCTGGTGACAGGTGTCCATCAATCTGCCCTTGTACCGCACTATTTAATAAAATAACACGCCAGTTTCCTAAGCCAATCACCACAGGTTCCTGATGGTTTTCTTTATGCAATGGAAAATGGTCAACGTTATCATGATTACCTAGTGTCTGAAAAAATGGCAGACCTAACGTTTGCATATATTGAATATAACGTTTGTACGTAATAGGCGTTGGTGCTTGAGCCAGATCTCCAGTATGGATAATGGCATCAGTTTCAGGATGTTTTTTCAGGATCTGTTGAATAATTGCATGAAAACTTTCTTCAGGATTCATCCCCACAAATTCTAAGTGCGGATACTCCAATAAGTGAGTATCGGTAATTTGTATAATGACATGGTCTTTTTGTGAAAGTGTTGAGACTTGAAAAGTCACCGTCCTACCTCGTCGGATTTTATTATCGTTGTGATGTGTTGAGACAACCATTGTAATGCCATAATGACAGGAGCATTCCTTAAACGTCCGCTGTCGAGTAGAGTCTGAATTTCACTATAATTGAATAAGTGCAGTTGAATATTTTCACCTTCATTATCTACACCAAAAACGCCGCCTTCAGCAGGTAAATCGGTTTCGCTAACATAGAGATGAAATAACTCCGAGCACGCACCAGCTGACGGATAAAAGCTAAATAGATGTTGTAAATCCTGAACTGCACACCCTGACTCTTCGAGGCTCTCTCGACGAATACAACTCTCGGGTGTTTCATCACCGTCTAACACGCCTGCGATTATTTCCAGTTGCCATGGGGAGTGAGGGTCATCTAAAGCGCCAACACGAAACTGTTCAATCAATGCGAACTGTTGTTTTTGATCGTTGTAGAGTAGAACGCCTGCAGCCTCAGGGCGATGAATAAGCTCACGCTGTATTACAGAGGTATATTCAGACTGGTTAAATAGACGATGTCGAAGGCTGACTTTTTCAACCTGAATAAAACCGCGGAATACATATTCACGGGATGTTATTTCGACATCTTCAGATATATAGCTTGGATGTTCAACAATGCTCATGAGCCAGTCAGGATAAAATCTATTTATTTCATCCTAACTGAGAATCATGGCTAGGCAAGTGTTTTTTTTGAATATTTACACTTTGTGATACAGTTTTTGTCCTTGTTCTTGATAAACCTCTTTCATGGTTTTGAGTCCTTCTTCAACCTCTGTATTAATATTGGTGAGGTTGTTGGCATAGTCACGAACATTCTGGGTGATTTTCATCGAGCAGAACTTTGGTCCACACATTGAGCAAAAGTGTGCAGATTTGTGAGCCTCTTTTGGTAAGGTTTCATCATGCATACTACGAGCTGTGTCAGGGTCCAGACTTAAGTTGAACTGATCATCCCAACGGAATTCAAAACGTGCTTTTGACAAGGCATTATCGCGAACCTGTGCACCCGGATGTCCTTTAGCAAGATCGGCCGCGTGAGCCGCAAGCTTGTAGGTAATAATCCCGTCTTTAACATCTTTCTTATTTGGTAGACCCAAATGCTCTTTTGGTGTGACATAGCAAAGCATCGCCGTGCCGTACCAACCAATCATGGCTGCACCAATTGCAGAGGTAATGTGGTCGTAACCCGGAGCGATATCAGTCGTTAAAGGCCCAAGCGTATAGAATGGTGCTTCTTTACAAACTTCTAGCTGCAAGTCCATGTTTTCTTTAATCATGTGCATTGGTACGTGACCAGGGCCTTCAATCATGACTTGAACATCATGTTCCCATGCACGATGAGTAAGCTCACCTAGGGTTTTTAGTTCGCTGAACTGTGCTTCGTCATTTGCATCTTGAATACAACCCGGACGTAAGCCATCACCTAAGCTAAATGAAACGTCATAGGCTTTCATGATTTCACAGATTTCATCGAAATGAGTGTATAAGAAGTTTTCTTCATGATGCGCTAAACACCACTGCGCCATGATTGAACCACCACGAGACACAATACCGGTCAAACGGTTTGCAGTGAGTGGTACGTAGCGAAGTAATACGCCTGCGTGAATCGTGAAGTAGTCAACGCCTTGTTCAGCTTGTTCGATGAGCGTGTCTTTAAAGATTTCCCAAGTCAGGTCCTCTGCAACACCATCCACTTTTTCAAGTGCTTGATAAATTGGTACGGTGCCGATTGGAACAGGTGAGTTACGAATAATCCATTCACGTGTTTCATGAATATTCTTACCTGTCGACAAGTCCATAATTGTGTCAGCACCCCAACGGGTTGCCCATGTCATTTTGGCAACTTCTTCATCAATTGAAGAACCAAGCGCTGAGTTACCAATGTTGGCATTAATTTTAACCAAGAAGTTACGACCAATAATCATTGGCTCAAGTTCTGGGTGGTTAATGTTTGCAGGAATAATTGCGCGACCTTCAGCAACTTCTTGGCGAACAAATTCAGGTGTAATTTCTTTTAAGTTTTTTGCACCAAAGTTTTGGCCCGGATGCTGGCGCGTATCAACACCTTCACGCTGGCGCTGATTTTCACGAATTGCAATATATTCCATTTCAGGTGTGATAATACCTTGCTTGGCATAGTGCATTTGAGAGACATTTTTGCCAGCTTTGGCACGACGTGGATTTTGAATGTGGGCAAAGCGAATATCTGCGGTACGGATATCTTTTAAACGTTCCTGACCAAACGTTGAAGTTAAACCAGAAAGTACGTCAGTATCGTTACGTTCTTCAATCCAGTTTTGGCGAACTGAAGGTAAACCTTTGTCTAAATCAATTTGAACATTTGGGTCGGTATAAACACCTGAAGTATCATAGACCATTACAGGGGGATTATGTTCGCCACCAAGTCCGGTTGGGGTATCGGTGAGAGAAATTTCCCGCATTGGAACCTGAATGTCAGGGCGAGAGCCTTCAATATAAACTTTTTTTGAAGCGGGTAAGATGCGAGTTAAATCTTTTGCATCTTGTTCATGTTGTGCTGAAATTTCAACAGAAGAGAGATTCGTTAACTGGTTCATTACATGATCCTTATGAATAACATCAACGAATCAAGCACGACCAAAAACGATGGCGGATTTATCTTTGCTAGATAAATTTGAGGCTTTAGTTTTTAGATGGCTTGATTCCTACGCAGGTCTTAACCTGATCAGGTTCAACGGTACTTGTGATCAAACTTGTGTTGCGATAACACGAAATTTACACAATCTCAGCGAGCTATTACTCGCGCTCCGTCAAGCGAATTACAGACTAACATGATTTAGGTTGGCTGGCATTGTCAATTTGTATCTATACAAACGGCATCTATATGGCAGTCACGATAGACTTCAGTGTTCCATGGCGAATCAAATTTTAATAGCTGCTCAAGTTGTTCATGGGTAATCTGATAATTTGATTTTTTATCGCCATTCTTTTCAGTTAAATCTATTTTAAATTGCTTATTGCGCTCTTCTACAGGCGTGGCAATAAACTTAAGAAATTGCTGGGCAGGTTTTGCTAAACTCGATTGGTTTTGTGTAGATAGAAAACGGATTTGTTCAAGAGCATCTTTATCAAACCATGTGTTTGGTGCATATTCATCTGACACCGGCGTATTATCTAGACCAAAGAAAATAAAATAGCGATATTCGTTAAAGAGTAGTTTTGCATCACCAATAAAGTGGCTTTTTGGATATTTTTGAATAAATTTTTCCCAAAAAAGTGCTCGTTCAGTGAGCTCTTTCCACGAAACAGCCAAAGCACCATCGTTATAGAAAATATCCTGATTGTCTTTCGCCATACGAGTTAAGAACTCTTTTTGGTCCGTGGTTAAGGCTTTAGAAAAAACATCGACTAGATAGTTTGGCTGACGTCGATAGGTAAACATGCCTTCGCCTTGATAAAGGAGGTTAATATAGGCTTCACCATTATGTTGAAGTAAGTATTGGTCACGTGGACTAAGTTGGTCGAATAATTTTTTCTGGCTTTGAATGACTTTTTTAGGGTCTCGTTGTTTTTGTTCTAAAACGGCATAGCCAAAAGCTTCAAAAGCTCTGGCTGTTTTGTCAGTGTAGTCTTGCTTTAGAAAACGTTGATACATGGCTGTTGATGCATCAATCAGCTTAAGCTGTTCATCATTCTTTAAAGATGGCACACATGCTTTGAGCTTCTCGTTAATTTGATTTAAGTCTTCTATTTTACTGTTCTGATTAATCTTCTGTATTGCGGCATTGATCTGTATGCAGCTGTTATCTGGTTTGCTTTCTGGCTTTTGTTCAGTTGATTTTTGCTCTTTAGAAACAGCTTGATCTTGCTGCGATGTTTTATTACATCCAGATAAAAGTAGTGCGCTGCATACACTCATCATTAGAAATTTTTTCATCATTGTATTTTTATCGAAGTGAACATTGCTCAAATTATAACTCGGAAAAAGATTGCATCATTGTTAGAAATCTTTATTATTAGGTAGATCGGTCTACTTATATTAAAGCTATGAATGATAAAACAGCAAGACAGAAAATTCTCGATGCAGCAGCAACTTTGTTTTATAACGATGGCATTACTGTAACTGGAATTAACTCGGTTACGGCAAAAGCAGATGTCGCCAAGATGTCGCTTTATAATAATTTTTCTTCAAAAGGCGAGCTTGTCGATGCCTATATTGCTGCGCGGCATCAAGAATGGCTTGATCTTTATCAAAAACGTTTAGAGACAACAAAATCAGCTACAGAAGCTATTTTGGCAGTGTTTGATGCCTATCAAGATCATGCAGAATTTGCCTATGAAAAAGGCTTTCGAGGTTGTGGTTTGCTTAATGCCGCAGCGGAATTTCCAGCGAATAGTGTGGGACGAAATGCGGTAAGACAGCATAAAGAAGAAGTCGAGGCTATTGTTGCTGAACATTTAAAAAAATTAATACCAGACTCGCAGCGCGTTAGCTACGTGGCTACACAGCTTTCCTTTCTTTTAGAAGGTTCTATGGCAAGAGCAGGGTTGGAAGGAAGTAGTCGTCAACTCCTCTTAGCAAAACAAATGGCAGAAGATCTTCTAAAGAGAGAAGGCCAATATGATTAGCCTCATTAAAAATAGTAGTTATGGCGGCACAATTGCGATTTTAGTTGCCTCTGTTTTATGGGGAACAACAGGTACTGCTGCCGCATTTGCACCCACACTTGGACCACTCGCCATTGGTGCTGTGGCTATGGGTGGAGGAGGTCTTTTGCAAGCTTTGGTTGCATCGCGGGCTATTCGGGAAAACCGTCAATTTATAAAGCAAAACCTTCTAATACTGCTTTTAGGGGTTGCGGCAGTTGGTATTTATCCTTTGGCCTTTTATTCCTCAATGCATTATGCAGGAATTACGATTGGCACCGTGGTTTCTATTGGTGCAGCGCCACTGATCGCAGCAATTTTAGAACGATTTTTTGATCGCAAGTCTTTGTCAGCGATCTGGTTCTTAAGTTTTATTTTTGGTGTTATGGGCGTAAGTTTGTTATCCATGGGTGAAAACCATGCGGTCCAAGAGGGTACAAATGAATGGAATAAAATCTTCGGTATTTTTCTTGGGCTTGTCGCGGCTACAACTTATTCACTTTATTCATGGGCTGCTAAAAGATTAATAGATCGGGGTGTTGCTGCTAAAGCTGCAATGGGCATGATTATGGGTGGTGGGGCCGTTATTTTGCTTCCTACTTTACTGGTTACGGGTGGAGGGTTGTTGCAAAGTTCAACCAATTTACTTGTTGCTGGTTATATGATGCTGATTCCTATGTTTTTAGGTTATTTACTTTTCGGTTTTGGTCTAAAAACAGTAAATGCCAGTAAAGCGACGACCTTAACTTTGTTTGAACCTTTAGTTGCCGCACTTTTTGCCATCGTGTTGGTTGGTGAGCATATTTCATGGTTGGGTTGGATAGGCATGTTTTTGATTTTTATTTGTATTTTAATATTGTCAAAAAATGAGAACGCTTAAAAAACTAAAACTTTTAATGGCTTGAGTTTGCTTGGAATTTTTCTTAGTCTTAAAGGCAAGTTTTATCGTTGATTTGAACAATGAAAATAAAATTAATGGTCGCTGTTGGCCTTTGGAGTTTTGCATCTTCCAGTTTTGCTCTAGATTTAGTTGAAGCCTATGAGCGCGCAAAACAAAATGACCCAACATGGCAAGCCAATCAACAACAATTTGAAGCAGATCAACTTAATTTAGGCTTGGCAACAGGTGCCTTATTACCAACGGTCACATTGTCAGGAAATATTACTCGTAATCGGCAAACGGTGAAGCGTTCTAATTTTCCGGGGGTTGATCAGGAAGGGCTTTCAGATGCCTTGGTAAGTAATACCTCTACTACTCGTCAAGCGACTTTAACTGCACGTCAGCCACTGTTTCGAATGGATGCTTGGGAAGGTTATAAGCAAGTTAAAACTTCGGTTGCCTTAAGTGAAATCACTTTAAGACTGCAAAAGCAAGACCATGTTTTAAATGTAGCAGAAGCCTATTTTAATGTGCTGCGTCAGCAGGCATTAAGTGTTGCATACTTACAAGAAGAAAAAGCTTTGCTTGAGCAACTCAATATGATGAATGCCAAGCTCAAAGAAGGTTTGGTGGCGCGTAGTGATGTGAGTGAAGCAAATGCTCAATATCAAAATGCTAGAGCCAATCGCATTTCAACCAATGTTCAATTACTTTTGGCCCAAGAACAGCTTTCCGAATATATTGGTTCTTATCAAGATAAACTTGCTGTATTACGAAGTGACTTTAGTTTTCAAAAGCCTTATCCAGCCCAGCTTAATGATTGGATTTCTTTGGCCCAGCAAAAAAATCTAAAGATCCAGCAAGCCCGTTTACAGCAACAATATAGCGAAGATCAGCGTCGTGTAGAAAAAGCTGCGCTTTATCCTCAAATTGATGCTGTTGCAAGTTATGGATATACAAAGCAGACACCAGAGACACTCATCTCGACTGATGGAAAATTTGATCAGGTTGGCGTGGAAATGAACTGGAATTTATTTAATGGTGGGCGTACTAAAACATCAATTAAAAAAGCAACTGTAGAGGCCAGTAAAGCTCAGGCACAACTTGATGCAGCTATTCGTCGTGCCAATGTTGATGTGAAAAGTGCCTTTATGCAGGTAGATACAGACCAAGCAAAACTCGAAGCACGAAAAGCTGCAATGGATTCGTCTTCGCTTGTTTCTCAAGCTTCAAAAGCGAGTTATAACGAAGGCTTAAAAAGTATGGTTGATGTTTTATTAGCGCAGCGTAATGCTTTTTCGGCAAAACAGGATTATCTTAATAGTCAGTATGACTACTTATTGAATGTACTTCGGTTAAAAGCTGCGGTAGGCCAGTTAGGCGAAAAAGATCTGGTCGAATTAAACAGCTGGCTAACCTATCAGTGAGCAAAAAAAAGCTTTTATCTGAATTTTAATTTTGTCATAAAAACTTAATGATTGCTGTGTTCTAATGCTCAATCATTTTATTCCTGCGCCATCATGTTGGAGGCTTCCCTTGAGTCCAAGTAATCCGGTGTTAAGCCATCATATTTCTTCTCAATTTAATGAAGATTTGCAAGATGTAAACACAAAGTTCATGACCATGGGTGGCTTGGTCGAACAACAGGTGGCGAACGCAATTCATGCCTTGCTTGATACAGATGCAAATTTAGCGATTGATGTTCAATTTAAAGATAACGCCGTCAATCAATATGAACGTGATATTGATGAAGGTCTTACGCTAATTTTGGCACGTCGTCATCCGGCAGCGATCGACTTGCGTATGGTTATTGCAATGAGTAAAGCCAATACCGATCTTGAGCGTATTGGTGATGAAGCGGCAAAAATTGCCCGCATTGCACAAAACCTCTGTGAAGAAGGTGGTTCTCCGCGTGGCTACATGGAAACCCGTCATATTGGTAACCAAGTTCGTGTCATGATTCATGACGCACTTGATGCTTTTGCTCGTTTAGATGCAGATCAAGCTTTGCGTGTGCTTTTAGCCGATGCAGATATTGACCGTGAATACCAGTCAGCAACACGTACTTTAATGACTTATATGATTGAAGATCCACGTCATATTGCTCGTGTAATTAATGTGATGTGGGTGTTACGTTCTTTAGAGCGTATTGGTGATCATGCCCGTAACATTGCTGAGCAAGTGATTTACATGGCAAAAGGCTTTGATGCCCGCCATACCAAAATTGAAGAAATTGAAGCTAAAGTCCACGAAAAGTAATCTTGAGCTGAAATACTTAAAGGCCTTGTTTGAAATAAGGCCTTTTTTATTTTTTTAAATAATAGATAAAAAAATGTCCCGAACTTTGGGGGGAAGTTCAGGACAGAAAATCAAGTGCATAAACACGACAGGGATCGTGTTCTTCTTGCTATGAATTGATATTAAGTTCTTCGCTTTTTTATGTCATGTAGAGTCCTGTTCGCTCTATGTAAGGCTTTTTATGCTTGTGTAAGTTTCACGTAAAAAAAGGCGGGTCTATGTATATAGACCCGCCTTTTAAATGAGGATTAGGTTAAAACAAACCGCTTATTCTGGTTTCCAGCCTTCAGCTTTTTCTACGCTTTCATCATTATTGAAAAACTTCTCACGTTGTTCTTCAAGAAACTTCTTCGCTTCTGGTTCAAACACATTTAAGCGTTTTTCATTAATCAGCGTTGTTTGGTGTTGTAACCATTCTTGCCATGCTTGTTTAGAAACATTTTCAAAAAAATCTTGGCCTTTAGCACCAGGAAATGGAGCGAAGTCTAGACCTTCCATTTCCTTTTGATATTTGCGGCAAAATACTTGTCGACTCATGTTTTATCCTTAAGCGTATAACTGTTCTAAACGTGTATGGGCACGAGCAATTGCAGCTTCTACCTGTTTTGGTGAAGTTCCACCAATATGATCACGTGCATTTACTGAAGCTTCTAGTGTTAGAGCTTTATCAAACACATCTGCTGTGATTAAGTCAGAGAATTGTTGTAATTGCTCAAGTGTTAATTCAGATAAATCTTTTTCTTCAGCTACGCCTAATGCAACTGCTTTACCTACAATTTCATGTGCATCACGGAAAGCAACGCCTTTTTTCACTAAATAGTCAGCAAGATCGGTTGCGGTAGAGAATCCACGAAGTGCAGCTTCACGCATAATTTCAATATTTGGAACCAATGCAGGAATCATGTCTGCGAAAGCCATGAGTGAACCACGAACCGTATCGATTGCATCAAATAAAGGTTCTTTATCTTCTTGGTTGTCTTTGTTGTACGCCAATGGTTGGCCTTTCATGAGCGTAAGTAAGCTAATTAAGTCACCAAATACACGACCTGATTTACCACGGATCAGTTCAGGAACATCCGGGTTTTTCTTCTGTGGCATGATTGAAGAACCAGTACAGAAACGATCAGGAATATTCACAAATTTAAACTGTGCAGAAGTCCAAAGAATCAGTTCCTCTGACATACGTGATAAGTGCATCATAATTAAAGATGCAGCTGCATTAAACTCAATGGCAAAGTCACGGTCAGATACAGCATCAAGAGAATTTTCACATACAGCTTCAAAGCCTAATAACTCTGCTGTGTAAGCGCGGTCAATCGGATAAGTTGTGCCAGCAAGAGCGGCAGAACCAAGTGGCAGACGGTTGACACGCTTACGGCAATCTTGAAGACGCTCAGAGTCACGCACTAACATTTCAAACCATGCTAACAGGTGATGACCAAAAGTCACTGGCTGTGCAGTTTGTAGGTGGGTGAAGCCAGGCATAATGGTGTTTACATTTTTGGCAGCCAAGCCTAACAAGCCTTTTTGTAAGCGCTCTAATAATTTTAAAATATCATCAATTTCGTCACGTAGGTAAAGACGAATATCGGTTGCAACCTGATCGTTACGGCTACGACCAGTGTGTAATTTTTTACCTGTAATACCAATACGTTGAGTCAAACGTGATTCAATGTTCATGTGAACATCTTCAAGATCGATGCGCCATTCAAAGGTTCCAGCCTCAATTTCTGAGCGAATGGTGCTTAAACCTTCAATAATGTCATCGCGTTCTGCTTCTGTGAGTACGCCAACTTTCGCAAGCATGGTAGCATGCGCAATCGAACCAGCGATGTCTTGTTTATAAAAACGCTGGTCAAACTGAACAGAGGCGGTAAATTCGGCTACAAAAGCATCCGTCGCTTCAGAAAAACGACCACCCCACATACCTGAGGTTTGGTCTGGGGTTACTGAATTAGGGGGATTTGAAGATGTGGTCATGGTGGCTCAGTAAAATAAAAAAGAGTATATCACTTGCCGAAGCTCAACAAACAAAGTTGTTTCCTACAGCATACCGAAATCAAAATTCCTCCTATTTTTTTACGAAAAACGGTCGTTGGCAACACTTATTCGAATTAATTATCGCAAGTAATATTTTGGCACTGGTTTTGGCACTGGCTGAAGCTCAGTCATGGCAAGCATTAAGCGGTGGACGCCTTTTACAATACATCGTTTTTATTAACTGGGTCATATTGTCGTTTTTTGCCTTGGTTGAACGCTTTCAGCATTTTTTTAGTGGATTACGTCAAGAATTTGCCTTGGCTATCGGTTTTGTCATGCTGCAAGCTATTGTTGTTTTGACGACCTTAATAAGTAATTTTTTTCAGTTTGGTCTTTTAAATAAACATGCTTCTTTAACACAGGACTGGCGCATTTATTTTAGCAATGTGCCTTTATATCTAAGCTATGGGATATTACTGGGGGCTTTCTGCTTGCGCTATCTGTATGTGAGAGAGCAATGGCTACATCAACAATATGCAGAGTTAAATGCGCGTATTCAGGCTATGCAGGCGCGTATTCATCCCCATTTTTTATTTAATAGTTTAAATAATGTGGTGAGCTTAATTGCGATAGACCCAGATAAAGCAGAAGGTATGTTGATTAGCCTGTCACGTTTATTTCGCGCAAGCTTCCAAGAATTGAAATTGGTGAGTCTGCATGAAGAAATTGAGCTGAGTAAACAATATTTAATGATTGAGCAGGTACGTTTGGGAGAGCGTTTAAAAGTAGAGTGGAAAATTGAGCTTTCACCTGTGCAACTGAAACAGATCACCATTCCTTTATTGACATTACAACCTTTGTTAGAGAATAGTATTTTTCATGGGGTAGAACCAATGATAGGTAAAGCAACCATAGGGGTATTGGTTGAAATATTGCAAAATCAGGTCAGTATAGTCATTACCAACCCATATACAGACGATACAATAAATTCACGGAAAGGGCATGGAATCGCGCTTGAAAATGTAAAACAACGCCTGAAAGCATATTATGGGAACTCCGTTAGATTTCAGGTTTATAAAGGTGAAACCTTATATACCACCATTATGAGCTATCAATATCAAACAAAATAATAAGTTAGTCAGAGTTAACCATAAAAAAATGGATCAAGTTAACGGTGACAAGGAGGATGAATGAAGGTGCTGATTTGTGATGACGAACCACTTGCAGTGGAGCGATTATCACGTTTAGTTTCAAAGATGGGACATGAAGTTGTATCAACGGCTCATCATGGACAGGAAGCCTTGGAACAGGCGCGGCTTCATCAACCGGATGTAATTTTACTTGATATTCAAATGCCAGGTATGAATGGTCTTGTTTGTGCAGAACAGTTAAGTCAGCTGAGCCCTAGACCTGCGATTGTATTTTGTACAGCCTATGATCAACATGCGTTGGAAGCATTTAAATCTCAGGCTCAAGCTTATCTTCTTAAACCGATCGACCCTCAAGAACTTGAACAAGTTTTTAGTCAACTGACTCAGCTTACTCGAGCACAGCTCAATGCTTTGCCACAACATGATTTTTTACATGATCTAAAAACACAGCGACATCAAATTGCTGCTAAAACCTATCGTGGGGTTGAGCTGATTCCTGTGGAGAATATTTATTATTTTTTAGCAGATCAGAAATATGTCACGGTGCGTCATCAAAATGGCAGTGTATTAATTGATGAAACTTTAAAAGAGCTTGAAACCGAATTTGCAGATCAATTCATTCGCATTCATCGCAATGCGTTGGTTGCAGTTACCTATTTAGATGGATTGGAGTTGGTCAGTTCGGGGCAATATCAGGTTCGATTACGTGGTTTAGATGAACGACTTTCGGTGAGCCGCCGACATTTATCCATGCTTAGAGACCGAATTCATCAGCTCTAAACTTAAAAAGAGTTATCTTGGACGTGCGAGATTTTACTTGCAATTTTAAGGGATCAAGTTAAGTTTAGGGTGTATTGTTTGACCAGCCCATGCTTGAATTTATGAAAACCTTGAAAATTGCTACACGACAAAGCCCACTTGCTCTTTGGCAGGCAGAATATATTCGTGCCCGATTACAGGAGCTTCACCCAGATTTAACGGTGGAGTTGGTTAAATTTGTCACGCAGGGCGATAAAATCTTAGATACGCCTTTAGCAAAAATTGGTGGGAAAGGGCTGTTTGTTAAAGAGTTAGAAGCAGCTCTTTTAGATGGGCGTGCAGATTTAGCGGTACATTCAATGAAAGATGTCCCGATGGCTTTGCCAGAAGGTTTAACCTTGGCGGTAATTTGTGAACGTGAAGATCCATTAGATGCTTTCGTTTCAAATCAATTTGAAAAATTTGCTGACTTACCTCAAGGTGCAAAAGTTGGTACATCAAGTTTACGTCGTAAATCTCAGATTTTAAAACAACGCCCTGATTTGCAAATTATTGATTTGCGTGGAAATGTTGGAACACGTTTAGCGAAGCTAGATGATGGTCAATACGACGCGATTATTTTGGCCAGTGCTGGTTTGAAACGTTTAGGGCTGTCAGAACGTATTCGTCATTGTTTAGCCCCAGACATTAGTTTGCCTGCTGTGGGTCAAGGTGCATTGGGTTTAGAATGCCGTGCAGCTGACAGCGAAGTATTAGCTTTAATTCAACCGTTATTACACCAAGAAACAGATGTTTGTGTGCGTGCTGAGCGTGCCTTTAATGCTTATCTTGAAGGCGGTTGTCAGGTCCCAATTGCAGGTTATGCCACACTACAAAATGGACAAATCCATATTGAAGGTCGTGTCGGAAGTGCCGATGGTCAAATATTATTACGTGCTGAACTGACAGATGAAGCCAGCAATGCTCAGCAATTGGGTGAAAACCTTGCTCGAAACTTACTTGATCAAGGTGCTGGTGAGCTATTAAAGGCTCTCTACTAAGCTATGTTGTTTATTAATACTCGACCTGATTCTCGGGCTGCAGAATTAACAGAAGTTTTGCAAAATGAAGGTTATCAGGTTGAGTCTTTACCTCTTTTAGAACTCGTTGCTAAACCCTTTTCCGAACATTTACTTCAGCTTTACCAACAATTAGTTAAAGCACAAGTTATAATCGTAGTGAGTCCAACCGCCGTTGATGTGGGGATGAAGTATTTACTGCAAAGCGGTTTAAAGCTCAGTGATTTAAAACATATTCAGTGGATTGCCGTTGGGCAGTCAACGGCCAATTGTCTAAATGAGTATGGAATAGAAGCACATATTCCAGATGTTGAAACCTCTGAGGGGATGTTAAATCTCCCTATTCTCCATAATATGAAACAAGCTGGTAGCGTCGCTTTTTGGCGAGGAGAAGGTGGCCGTCAATTTATGATGGAGACCTTGCAACAACAAGGAATTCAGATTTTAAATTTCGTGTTATATCATCGGCAGTGCCCAGAAGCCTCATATTCCACCTTCAAATATCTGACACACAATTCAAATTATAATTTAAACAAATGGCTGGTCTTAATTACAAGTGAGGCGAGCTGGAAGTATTGGTTAGAGCTTTGTTCAAAAAATAATGTACAACCTGATTGTGTATATTTGGTTTTAGGGCCACGTCTTTTTCAAATTGTTAAAGAATATCGCGATCAGCAACAGGCTCATTTTCACATTATTCAACTTGAAAATTTATCGCCTTCGGGGATGATTCATCACATTCAGGCATTATAAGGATTCGTATGAGAAAACTTGTTTCTATCATCATTTTACTGGGCATGGCTTGGTTGGCTAAGCTCAGTTACGATATGTGGCAAATTTCTCGTACTGTTCCCGAGCTTAAGCAAAGTTTGCTTCAATCAGAACAGCACTATGCCAATCTAAATGATCAATTGGTTGCTTTACAACGACAATTACAGAATCAACCTGTAAATACAGGGAATAAACTGAGTCCGGCCGGCCATTTAGAAGTCCCGCCGATGGGTATTGCCCCTACAGTTTTAATAAAACAAAAGTTGGATTTAATTCAATTTGCAATTGATCAGCAACAATTGATTTACGCAGTTGATCAATTAAACCAGTTACAGCAATCTCTTCTACACTATGAAATTGCCCCTGCATTACAACATAGCTTGAACCAATCGCTTGAGCAGGATAAACAGGCGGTTCAGCAATTCACATTGGCCCAAAATCAACGCCATCAATTGATTGACGATTTATTACAGACGATTGATAAAAATATTCAGCAAGCCTTAGCTCAGCCTAAACTTGAGATGGATCAGTCCGAGTCTGTGTCTTGGTGGAAAAAATGGTTCCGTATAGAAAAAGTAGAAACGCCGTCTATTAATTTAATGAATCGAAGTGTAGTGCTCAAAGAAGTGCAATTAAGATTATTAATTGCTGAACAGGCACTCAATGAAGGGAAAATGACAGAGTACCAAAACGAGTTGCAATCTGTAATGCAAAAGCTAGATGAAATGCCTGATGCAACGAGTCAGCAGTTAAAAAAACGTATTGCTAAAGTGGCACATTTATCTGTCGTGCCTGTTCCTAAATTATCTACACTTGGTCTAATTGGCTCATAAGGAGGAGATATGAAACACCTCCTGTCGGTTTATTTCGTAATTAGCTTAATACTCTTTGCAGCTTTAGCTTTATTTAGTTATGGCTATGGAATGGGGTATGTCTATATCTACTGGCGACAATTGCAGTTGCAAACAAATGTCTGGGGATTAACCCTTGCTTTTGTGGTAGTGAGTTTTATTGCACAACTCATATGGCTTTGGATTAAACGTTATTCCTCTCGTGAGCAAAGAAAAAGTGAAAACATCTTCCAGTTTAAAAACCTTCATCCCTATGAACAATTAGGTATCGTCTGGTTATTAGAGGCTGCCGAAGACCAACGTGTATTTATTGAACGTGTTTTTACTCAATCAGGACTTTTAAAAAATATTATTGATGCCAAGTTTCTGGTTTTAAGTGGAGACTATCCAAAAGCATTGGCTGCTTTAGATCAATCACCACCCATGGCATTTGAATTGGTCGAGTTAGAGCGAATCGAAATCTTTTTAGCCCAAAATGAAGCTGACCGTGCATTAACTCATCTTGAATTTTTATACCAGCATCAGTTATCGCCTTGGCTTGAGGAAATAGAAACTGCCTACCAGCAAAGATTAACTGCGTTATGGGGGCAATTAGCGCTGCAACATCCATGGGTATATTTACGGTCAATGAAGTATGGATTATTAGATGCTGAACACCGTGATTTATGGTTGCAGCAGCTTCTTCAGCAATTTGATCAAGCTTCTATTGATGACCTGCATGCCTTGCAACAACGTTATCTGGATTTGGAGTCTGAGATTCAAACTCGACCTTATAGCAGTAAGTTGTTATGGCTCAAACTATTAGCACGTATGCCTGATATGAGCATGCAGCATGCAGCCTTAACACTACATTTATTAAAAGAGCAGTTTGATCCAGAAGTGTTTTACCTGTGGTTTCAGCAACAATTGCTTAAACAGGTTCCAGACTATGCTGATGTCGAAGAAAAAATTATTGAGCTTGAAAATCAATATATGAATTTGCCAGTTTTAACTTTTGCAAAATGGCATGTCTATATGGCAACCGGACGTCAAGCAGAGGCTGAAACATTATTAACATTATATCCAGATAATATTTTAATGAGCTATTTGCGTATTAAGTCTACCCTTAAAGAAGATGAAGTGTTAATCAATCAGTTAAACCTAATCTTTGAAAATGATGCGAATTTTTTAAAATTTAAAATATGAGGTAAAAATGAAAGAACTGTCTGTCTACCCGATAATATATGAACAGAAAGTAGCGTGGGGAGATATGGACGCTTTTGGTCATGTCAATAATGTACAATATTATCGATATATTGAAAGCTCACGTATTTTATATATGGAAGCGATAAATATATTAACCCCACAATTATATACCGTTGTCGCTTCAAGCCAATGCAAATACTTAAAGCCCGTTTTTTATCCCGATGTATTGAAAGTTGGTGTTCGCGTGGAAGAGCTCCGTAATAGCGCATTCCGTATGGCTTATATATTGTGGAGTGAAACACAACAACAAATCGTAGCTACGGGTGATGCTGTTATGGTATGCGTAGATAAATTAACAGAACGAAAATGCGAAATACCTCAAGAGATAAAACAAAAAATTATTGAGCTAGAAAAATCTGTTGGACATGACTTAATACATTTATCTTAAATAAATATTAATAAAATATATGTCATTTATAATTGGTAATGTAATTAAAAGGTAATTTTTTTGATTATTCTGATGAACACGGCTTTCAAACTATTGCTTATTGAATAGATTATAAATAATATTGGTCTTGATTTTATGTTTTTAAATTTTGTCTGTATTATTTTGAATTGTCTGTAAGACTGGAGTATTTATTAATGAAGCCGGATATCAGTGAATTATCTGTTGAAGAGTTAAAGCGTTTACAAGAAGAAGCTGAAGCTTTAATTGTAAGTAAAAAAGATCAAGCAATCGAAGATGCTTATAATCAAATTATCGAGATCGCTGAAAATGTAGGTTTTAGTGTTGAACAACTTCTTGAGTTTGGTGCTCAAAAACGTAAGAAAACAACACGTAAATCTGTTGAACCGCGTTACCGTAACAAAAACAATTCTGAAGAGACTTGGACTGGCCGTGGTAAACAACCACGCTGGTTAGTTGCTGAAATTGAAAAAGGCGCAAAACTTGAAGATTTCTTAATCTAATCGTATTGCTGATCTAAAAAGCCAGGCAAATTTGCCTGGCTTTTTTATGCGTGAAATATTTAAAATTTTGCTATAAATATTATTTAAGAATTTGAGTGTTTAAATTCATCTTTAAATAGATTGTTGAGATCAAATGTACGTTTAGTAAGTTGATTAGCCAGTTTTCATGATTTTGTCATACGTTCAATTTATAGTCTTAATACAGAAGCCAAGCCTGATTGCTTGGTTTTTTTATATGAAGTGAATTGGCGATGTTGAAAAAGTATGCATAATGTCAGACTAGGGAGTTACTCTCAAAATAAGGACGATAATTTGCATGTTGGTAAGGCTGAATGAAGAAAAAGTCTAAGCAGTGGAAGTGGTGGTTATTTGCCCTCATTGCATTTTTAATTTTTATTATTTTACAGATCCCAGCGACGTGGCTTATTTCTAAATTTTCAAAGAATAATCAAACTCTACACAATGTAAGTGGAAATATCTGGCAGGGCCAAGCAGATTGGCGGCGCGGTACTTTGAGAGGCTCGATTCATTGGAAAACTAGACCTCTTGACCTGTTTCTATTAAGGTTCGCGGCTGATGTGGATATCCATAGTGGAAATACCCAATTATCTGGGGTAATGGCCTATGGTGTTGGTAAAAAAGTACTTGTTAGAGCAATGAATGGTCAAATTGCGCCTGAAACATTAAAACAAATTGTGAACTGGCAATGGCCTGTGAACAGTATCCAGTTAAAAGATATTGATTTTAATTATAAAAAAGAGCAAGGTTTCGCTGCAGTTGATGGTCAATTGCATTGGGGTGGTGGTGCTTTAATTTATAATATTGGTGACCGTCAAGACCGGATGAATATGCCTTCTTTAAATGGGCAATTAACGGATCAAAATGGCCAATTACAGGTTGATATACGTGATCAACGCAGTCAAAAAATGGCAAATCTTCTATTAGATGCCAATATGATGCTTGATGTGCAGCTTACACAAAGACTATTACTGAATATTCCGTCTTATGATGGGAAAGCCGGTTTAGATACTTTTGTCATTAGTTCTCGTCAACCCTTAATACAAGGGGGTAACTAATAATGAAAGTATGGATTGAAAAATTACAGCAACTACAATGGCAAAAATTAGATCGGTTAAGTGTTGTCGTATTTGCCTTTTTAATTTTATGGCTGTGTTGGAAATTAGCCTCATTATTTTGGTGGGTCATTGCCCCTCCCCAAATGATGCAATTCGATCGGGTAGAGTTGGGATCACAGCAGCCGCAAATTCCTAACATTAGTACTTTTTCGATTTTTAATGAACCTTCAGCCAATGCAGCTCAGGAAAATGTCAACCTAGAATTGCAGGGTGTGATGGTGGGCTATCCGAACCGTTTTTCCTCAGCGGTGATTAAGCTTGATAATACTGCTGACCGGTATCGGGTGGGGGAAACAATAGGCTCTACATCTTATCAGTTGGCAGAAGTTTATTGGGATCACGTTATATTGCGTCAAGGTAATGGTAGTACTCGTGAACTTCAGTTCAAAGGTTTGCCAAACGGTTTATATCAACCCATGACACCAGATACCTCACAACCAACTGCTACTGCGTCTCAACCATCGGCACCTGTTAATACGACTCAAGAAGCGCTTGGACAGGCTATTCAGCAAATGCAAGGGAACCGTGAACAATATCTACGTGATATGGGCGTAAGCGGTAACTCAAGTGAAGGTTTTGAAGTTACAGAACGTACACCCACTGCGCTTCGAAATAAGTTAGGTTTAAGGCCGGGTGACCGGATTGTTTCTTTAAATGGTCAAACGGTTGGGCAAGGACAAACGGATGTGCAGTTACTTGAACAAGCTCGTCGAGCTGGGCAAGTGAAAATAGAAATAAAACGTGGTGATCAAGTGATGACCATACAACAAAATTTTTAGTGATAACACGTCACCATAAGAGTTAGGAATTATCGCAAGTTATGGCTTTATTGAATCATCAACGTCCACTTTGGGCATTACTTGCAGCAGCCCCATTGATTGCGACAGTGAGCAGCAGCGTCTATGCCCAGACATGGAAGATCAATCTACGTGATGCTGACTTAACTGCATTTATTAATGAAGTTGCGGACATCACGGGGAAAAACTTTGCAGTAGATCCGCGAGTGCGTGGCAATGTCACAGTAATATCGAATAAACCCCTCAATAAAGATGAAGTTTATGATCTGTTCCTTGGGGTCTTAAATGTAAATGGGGTCGTGGCAATTCCTTCTGGGAACACCATTAAACTGGTGCCGGATAGCAATGTTAAAAACTCGGGAATTCCTTACGATTCTAGAAATAGACTGCGTGGTGATCAAATCGTCACTCGAGTGATTTGGCTTGAAAATACCAATCCAAATGACTTAATTCCGGCACTTCGCCCTTTAATGCCTCAATTTGCACATATGGCTGCGATAGCAGGCACTAATGCGCTGATTGTTTCGGACCGAGCTGCGAATATCTACCAACTTGAAAATATCATTCGTAACCTCGATGGTACTGGGCAAAATGATATCGAAGCCATTAACTTGCAATCGAGTCAGGCAGAAGAAATCATTACTCAACTTGAGGCAATGAGTGCAACAGGAGCATCTAAAGATTTTAGTGGCGCACGTATTCGTATTATTGCAGACAATCGAACGAATCGTATTATGGTAAAGGGTGACCCTGAAACGCGTAAACGTATTCGCCACATGATTGAGATGCTTGATGTGCCTTCAGCAGATCGTTTAGGGGGCTTAAAAGTTTTCCGACTGAAATATGCAAGTGCAAAAAATTTATCAGAGATTTTACAAGGTCTTGTAACAGGACAGGCTGTTTCTTCATCAAATGGGAGTGGTGGTTTGGCTGCTTCTTCTGGATCGACTAATGGTTCGATGGGAAATAGTCAAAATTCTGGCGCGCCTAGCTCTTCAATTAGTACTCCTTCAATTAATCTTAATAGTAGTTCTAATAGTAACCAAAATAATATTACAAGTTTTAGTCAGGGCGGTGTGAGCATTATTGCGGATAATGCTCAAAATTCACTTGTTGTAAAAGCCGATCCACAATTAATGCGTGAAATAGAGTCTGCTATCCAACAACTTGATATTCGTCGCCAGCAAGTTTTAATCGAAGCTGCCATTATTGAGGTTTCAGGTGATGATGCGGATCAGCTTGGAATTCAATGGGCATTAGGTGATTTATCAAGTGGAATTGGTCTACTTAGCTTTAGTAATATAGGTGCTAGTTTGTCGTCTATCGCTGCTGGTTATTTATCAAGTGGTACGGCAGGTGCTGCAAATGCTATAGCAGCTGGTAAAAATAAGGGTGATGGCGCAACTTTCGCTTTAGGAAATTTTGAGAATTCTCGTAAGGCTTATGGTGCATTAATTCAAGCGCTTAAAACTAATACTAAATCAAATTTGCTTTCGACACCATCCATTGTAACTATGGATAATGAAGAGGCTTATATTGTTGTGGGGCAAAATGTTCCTTTTGTGACTGGTTCTGTTTCTACGGGATCTTCGGGAACAGTAAATCCTTATACGACAGTCGAGCGTAAAGATGTAGGGGTAACTTTGAAAGTTATCCCTCACATTGGTGAAGGTGGGACAGTTAGGCTTGAAGTTGAACAAGAAGTTTCTAATGTTCAATCAAGTAAAGGGCAGGCTGCTGACCTAATTACTAATAAGCGTGCCATTAAAACTGCTGTTTTAGCTGAGCATGGGCAGACAGTGGTTTTAGGGGGCTTGGTATCTGATGATGTTGAGTTTAATAACCAAGGTATTCCTGGATTAAGTAGTATTCCTTATTTGGGCCGGTTATTCCGTTCGGATACCCGAAGTAATGTGAAGCGTAATCTTCTGGTTTTTATTCATCCAACAATTGTGGGTGATGCAAATGATGTGCGTCGTTTGTCTCAGCAGCGCTATAACCAGCTTTACAGCTTACAATTGGCGATGGATAAAAATGGCAATTTTGCCAAACTCCCTGAACAAGTTGATGATGTCTATAATCAAAAGATGACGCCACCAAGTGTTGCAGCTCAGCCAAAAAATTATCAACAGGTTCCTTCGGGTGGAAAAAGCTCGACAGTAACAACACCCGTAGCGGTAGAACTTGCGGTTCGAAAGCAAACCTTACAGTTGCCTGAGCCTGAAATTAATCGTACTAAAAATACAGTAACAACAACGACACTGCGTCCAAGCACAGCGCCGTAGTAGCATGTTATGATTGATAAAAAGTGAAATAGGACATACGCATGACTTGGAAATTACAAGCAGTTACTGGCGAAATTACTGGCCAAGAAATTAGTATTGATCGTGATATGTTGGTGGGACGCCATCAAGATGCTGATGTGTTGTTACAAGCTGCTGAAATTTCACGTCGCCACGCTGCATTGCTTTTAAAAGATCAATTGCTATGGGTGCAAGACCTTAATTCATCGAATGGCACATTCATAAACGATATTCGTATTGAGCAAGAAAAACAGCTGCATGATGGTGATATTGTTCAATTTGCGAGCTTTAAATTTTCTGTATTAGCGCCTGTGCAGGAAATAGAGCATTTGCCTGAAATTGAAGCAGAACCTGTAAATACGGCTCCATCTCAAGATTTAAGCGATCAAGGGATGCCAAGTCTTACAGAGCGTGCTGCTGAAATAGAAGTTAGTCGCGATGGGATGCCGCAGAATATCACTATTCCAAAACCTGCCCCGATCCCAGAAGGGATAGATGTTAATGTGCAGCCACAACAGACACCTGTTGCCTTTGATGAGCCTGTTTCTCGTGTTGCTGAAGAAAAAGAGCAACAGAAGAATGCCTCAGTTGGTTTGATTACTATTATTATTTTAGTAATCTTAGCTTTATTGGCATGGTTGTTCTTTAAATAATTTGTTGGTGCTTTTACAATCAAGGCATGCTAAACGCATGCCTTTTTAATTTTGAGTATAAGAAGATGTCTGTTGCACAACTAAATAAGCGCGATTTAATTTTATTTGACCTAGATGGAACGTTAGTTGACTCTGCAGCTGATTTATATCGATCCATGAATTTAAGTTTAGAAGCGCTAAGTTGGCCATCGGTAACTGAAGCACAAATACGAGAATGGGTGGGTAAAGGAGCTTCAAAACTTTGTGAAAGTGTTTTGCTTCATATATTTGGAAAATTAGACACCGAACAACATAAAGTTTTATTACAAAAATTTGTAGATGTATACGGTGCAGAGCTTTGTGTAAATACTCAAATTTATCCTGGAGTAACTGAGTTTTTAAAGCATTGTAAAACTTTGAATATACATATGGCATGTGTTACCAATAAGCCTGTGCAACTTGCTCAAGGATTACTGGATGCATTGGAACTTTCTTCTTATTTTCAAGTTGTACTGGGTGGTGATAGCTTGCCAGAGAGAAAACCACATCCATTGCCTTTGTTGCATTGTATGCAAAGTTTAAAGATATCTGCTTCGCACGCGCTAATGATTGGCGATTCAAGTAATGATATTGAGGCTGCACGGCGCGCGGGAATTGATTGTATTGTGGTTAGCTATGGCTATAATCATGGAGAAAATATCTATGATTGCCAACCTCAGCAAGTGGTTGATAGTTTGGCTGAGTTAATTATCTAATGAGTGAAATGGAGATCAGCATGAATAAGCGTATGGTTTTTCGATGGCGTGTCTAAATCGAAACTAGAAAAACACCGTTTTAAATCGAAACCATATTAGAGAAAAATTCATGACTACATTAGCGCAATTTGAACAACTTAAGGCATCAGGTTACAACACGATTCCTGTTTATCGCCAGCGTTTAGCAGACACGGAAACACCTTTATCTGTTTTTGCTCGTTTTAAGGACCAAAAACAAGCTTATTTATTTGAGTCGGTCGAAGGTGGTGAAAACTGGGCGCGCTATTCCATGATCGGTTTAGGCGAATCGACAGTTTTTTCATGTAATGCAGGGGTCTTGTCTATACAGCATGCTGATGGTTCGATTACACAAGAAGATTGCCTAGATCCATTTCAATATATTCGTGAATTTCAGAAGCAATTTACAGTGCCACCAGCTGAGCTTTTGCCGGCATTACCAAGTTTTACTGGCGGGCTAGTTGGTTATTTGGGCTATGATGCGGTTCGTTATATTGAGCCGCGCTTAAAGAATGTACCTGCGGCTGATCCAATTGCGTTACCAGACTTGTGGTTGATGCTTTCAAAGACAGTTATTGTTTTCGATAATCTTAAAGATACTTTATTTTTAATTGTCCATGCTGATACAACACAGCCAGATGCTTATGAAGATGCTCAGCAAAAGTTAGATCAATTAGAGCAGTTATTAGCTACACCAGTGAGTTTGCAAGCTAAGCCGCATACACCGCCTCATTTTGAATCGATTACGGGTAAGGCTAAGTTCCTTGAAACAATCGAGAAGGTAAAAGAATACATTAGAGCGGGCGATGTTATGCAGGTTGTTCCGGGCCAGCGTATGGTTTCGGACTTTGATGGTGAGGCTTTGCAGGTTTACCGTGCTTTACGTCATTTAAATCCTTCGCCATATTTGTTTTTGGTGCAGGGTCAAACAATTACAGATAACAAACCATTCCATATTGTAGGATCATCACCAGAAATTCTTTCTCGACTAGAAAATGGTATTGCGACAGTCCGCCCACTTGCAGGTACAAGACCGCGTGGAAAAACTAAAGAAGAAGACATCGCTTTAGAAAAAGATTTACTTTCTGATGAAAAAGAAATAGCAGAGCATTTAATGTTGATTGACCTTGGTCGAAATGATGTTGGTCGAGTTTCTAAAATTGGTAAGGTCAAAGTTACTGATCAAATGGTGATTGAGCGCTATTCGCATGTCATGCACATTGTTTCAAATGTGCAGGGTGAAGTTCGTGATGATATTGATGCGCTAGATGTGTTTAAAGCAACTTTCCCAGCAGGTACTTTATCTGGTGCACCGAAAATTCGTGCAATGGAAATTATTGATGAAGTTGAGCCTGTTAAGCGAGGCGTTTTCGGTGGGGCAGTGGGATATTTAGGATGGCATGGTGAAATGGATATGTCGATTGCAATCCGTACGTGTGTTATCCGTGATAAAAAGGTGTATGTGCAGGCTGGAGCGGGCCTAGTTGCTGACTCAAATCCTGAATCAGAATGGAATGAAACACAAATAAAAGCTCGCGCAGTGATCAAAGCGGTTGAATTATCGTCAAACGGATTGATTTTATGAGTTTTTAGCGATTTTTTTAAAAAAACCACTTGCATCGTTTGGAAGTTTTGCTAAACTGCACACCGTTCCGATACGAAACGTACGAAACACTAAGAAGCGCCGGCATAGCTCAGTTGGTAGAGCAACTGACTTGTAATCAGTAGGTCCACAGTTCGAATCCGTGTGCCGGCACCATCTAAAAGTGTGAAGTTGTTAAGTGAAGAATAACACTGAAATAAGTGTGAAGTGGTGAGATTCCCGAGCGGTCAAAGGGGGCGGACTGTAACTCCGCTACGAAAGTTTCGAAGGTTCGAATCCTTCTCTCACCACCATTAACTTCGATTGAAGTGCTAAGTATACCAGCATCGTGCGGGAGTAGCTCAGTTGGTAGAGCGGCAGCCTTCCAAGCTGCATGTCGCGAGTTCGACCCTCGTCTCCCGCTCCATCGAAGGATAATCGCTCTTATAGCTCAGTGGTAGAGCACTCCCTTGGTAAGGGAGAGGTCTCGAGTTCAAATCTCGATAAGAGCTCCAGATACAGTTTAGTAGATTTTCTACAAAGATTTAAAAAGCAGGCTTATTAGTCTGCTTTTCAAGTATTGGGTGTTTGATTTTTTAGGCGATATGTCGATGCTGGGTCTTACTCAGAATTGTGTTCGACGTAAACGAGGACTATAAACATGGCTAAGGCTAAGTTTGAACGTAATAAGCCACACGTAAACGTGGGCACAATTGGTCACGTTGACCATGGTAAAACAACTTTAACTGCTGCGATTGCAACTATTTGTGCAAAAACTTACGGCGGTGAAGC
>NZ_JAVQNR010000030.1:0-72293 GCF_031799005.1 Acinetobacter sp. V102_4
GCTAAATTCATCTAACGTCTCCCAATTTGGTTGAATTACATAAGAAGACCAACTCGATAATTTTTTATTTTCTGTCTAAATAAGAGATAAGTAACTCTTTGATCATTACGCATTAACAGAATCCACCCCACCGAAGTGAAGTGAGTTCTATTCAATTTTAAACCTTAGTTTTTATCAATTACTGTCCTGTTCCAAAGGTCCTACTACCCGAATTAAGTTTGACACGCAATCGCTGATCGTATTTTTCTGGAGTAGCAAAATAAGGGATATATGCAATCACATTCTGACATTGCTGAGTATTAGCTCTCTCAATACGACCAAGAGCTAAAGTCCCTTTTTCTTCAAATCGAGCTTTGGTAGTAGGTTCATTGGGTGTATAGAAAGTACCTAGCCCATTCGTAATCTCTTGCCAATAATTCCCAACAGCTAAAGCAAGACCAAAATCATTCTGGTGTTTATGTCCATCGTAAATCAGCATTAAATGGCAATGGAATCCCGCTGAGTGTCCACCCTGCTCTAATGCCCAAACAAACCCCTCTAAATTAGAAAAACAACGGTCACCATTTGAAATCCGATTACGGAGAATTTTCATGTGCTGATCAAATAACTGGATATTTACTAAACTCTGTACATGATCTGGATATTTCAAATCCACGCGTACAATCAAAGAGCGTGATTTTTGCTGTAAAACACGCTCAATATATTCAGTTAGGCGTTGTTGATTCCGTAGCTCTTGCATTTGAAATGCATGACACTCATTAAGAACATTGGAGTAATTGGTTTGTATTACTTGACGTAAAGTCACCACTTGATGCTCTAGGAGCATATCTAATCCATCATAGCTTTGCCCTTGTAAATAACTCTCGATTAAGTGAATTAAACAAATAAAAATTTGAATGTGTTGGCTGTACCACACATTCGGACAATACTGAATATGAAAGGCGGGAATCAGTTCTTGTAACTCTCTAAGAATCTGATCATTACTGATTTGATTATTCTGGATTCTCTCGATGAAGCTTTCGATTGCAATGAGAGTTTGAGCTTGGTTAGACATTGTACTTACCTAAGTTAAGTTTAAATCATAGGTAAGTCATATCGATTATTTTTTAATGGTGATTACTTGCTCTATGCTTTTAGGCATTGAGCTTAGATAGTTTGAATAAGGTGAATTAGTTCTTCACTTAAGCTACAGGAGAATAGATTTCTAGATACATATTTATATGTTGAGCTACTAACACTGAAATGGATTAATTGTCTTAGGTAAGAATAGATCTATGTATTAGATAAGAATGAATCCAATAGATAAGAGTACTAGACAAGAATAATTAATATACCTGCCACTGGAAACAAATTCTTCTCACGACATTATGAAGAATAAGAAGGTTCATCTGATAGGAAAGCCTTACAAGAAATGAGATCCATAGCAAGCTAAAGTTACAACAAATCCCTTCGTATCAATCTAAGTAAAACTGAAGTTATATAACTCCCTAACGGAGATCTACTGAATCTAAATCAGGGAACCTCTTATACTCCAGCATTTATTTTTTATTGGGTTGCTCATGGTATGTGCAAAACGCACGCATTATTTTGAAAGGAATAAACCATGAATGCGTCAACAAACCAAACTGTCTTTGTAATGAATAAAATCATCAACCTAAGACAGGTTATTGATTTCACTGGTCTCAGTCGAGCAACTATTTATAACCTGTTAGATCCAAAATCTGAATATTACGATTCATCATTCCCTAAGCAAATTCGCTTAACTACAAACCGCGTAGGATGGTCAGCGTTAGAACTCAACATATGGATTGAATCAAAGCTAGCACAACGTTGAGTTGTGTTAGTCATTTGTTCGATAATAAATTATTGTGAAAATCTACGTTTAGAAGAGTTTCTCTCTTTATAATTAAGTTTCCCTCTTATAGATTTTTGAGACACGGGAAGAGAGTAGCATATGCAGTAAAGATCACGATGTGCTAAATAGAAGCACTAAGTTCTTAAATACTTTTTCAGATTTATTTTTGGAAGAGTAGTTTCTTCTTTCATAACTCTCCCTAAAGTATAAAAAATATTTAATTGAACAATTAAATTATTTTCATTTATCTAAAATCATTTAATAGCATAAAAGCTATATCTTCACCTTTTTTTAACACTCTTACTCATCCTGTTATTGAGATAATAAGCCAAACAATTTGAATCACCATCAAGGATAGAAAGATAAGGAGTTTCGCATAAATCTTCACCACATAAAATATCGACAGAAAGAGGAAGATCAAAGATTACATTTCTAAATTTATTTTTTTCATAAAATCTTAGGACCAATACAATCAATGACAAAGAATTTTAAAAATCTCAATAAAAATATATTAAAAAAATCACAACATTATAGTGAACATAAAAAATAACTTACAAATTACATTTACTCATCAAGTAACTGCAGAAAAATAAAGTTGTTTTATATAGTTATTTTAGAAAATTTAACAGAATTCCAGTTCAAGCCTAACATTAAATTCACACCTATAATCAATTGAATAGAAGAGTACAATGATTATTTAAAAATATAATAAAAACAACCACACAAATAGGTATCACTACGTGAGTTAATCTTTCAAAATCTCAACCCAATTAATTTTTTACTTTGAGTAATTATCCGATCTTTTCCTGTTTAGTATGAAATTGTTCTTTCTAGAAATAAAACGTATATTCCGACAAAATTACAAATATTGATAAATGCAAGTAAAGGTATCTAATAAATTCTTCAGAAAGCTGACCCATGAATTCAAACTAGCACCAAGCACCAAGCACCAAGCACCAAGCACCAAGCACCAAGCACCAAGCACCTTGTATAAAATCACAATAATATTAACTCTGTAAATCCACTGTATTTCTACAAAAAAACTACATATTTTTTATTTTCTATTGTCAGTTTTTCTATGTATTTCCCGTTATAATTAGGGAAATTAAGTTTAGTAGATTTTATAATGAAACAAGATTATTTAGAAGAAAGTATTTCCTTTTTCTCTGAAAACTCTAATCGCGAATTAGAATTTTTCTGGGTGTACTTCAGACCTGACTTAGAACCAAATATTCAGTACAACTATGATAATCATACTGCTCCATTACTCCCCCCTCTTGAAAAAATAAAAACAGACTTAACTGATCTTTTCAATAAATATAATGATTTAGAACCTCTCCTTATACAAATTAAAAAAATAAAAATAAATAGAATATTGGAGTTAAACCATATAAGTTGGATAAATCAGAAAAATGAACGTCAACTTAATTTTGTATTTTCAAAAATACAAAATGAATTTAAGGAACTAGCCATTAATAACTCATTTGATACTACAATTAAAGTTCAAAATAATAGATATTTTGATAATATTTTGAAATTTAAAATACCGCAAAAGCAAGATGAAAAAAACCAAAAAACAGAAGATTATACATTTACACCAACTTCTTATCAGATAAATATATCTATACCATTACCTTTACCAAAAAAAACATCTAGAAATAAATATGAAATTTTAATTTATAATATAGATTTATTAAATATAAATTTAGAAAAAAAATTAAAACTACTAGAAAAAATTCGAGAACAATGGGAAATTAGCATTAAACAAAACGATAAATATTATAGTTGGATAGATTCAAATAACATTGAGCAGATAAAATGGATTTTCAATTATTTAGAAAAAAAGGGGATGTATATGAAACATGGTTTTTATTTCAATGAGGAAAATTTTACTCCTTATAATAAGCTACTTATTATACTTGACAATATAAATATTCTTATTTTTTTTCAAGAAGAAATTGCCATTTTTAAATTTTTTGAAAAAATTAAAAAATCATGGAGTCAGCAAAATTATAGGAATTCAGGAAAATTAAGAAAGCCTTATCATCTTCCATTAACAAAAGCTGCTCAAACACAACTCGAAAAATTGGCAGAGCTTAAAAATACAAAAAAAGAAAATATTATTGAAGAATTAATAGCTCAAGAATATTCAAAATATACAGACTCGAATGGAAAATTTAAATATTAATAATATTAAAGAGCCAGACACAATGCTGGCTCTTTATAAACTATAAGTTTAAATCACTCAAAAATACCAAACTTGAGATTTCCAAATTACGCAACGCGTCCGTTGATTTAGAGGAAGAACATTACCTTCTAAATCAAAGATTCTAATAATTTCATTATTTGAATCACGCTGGCAATTCAAAGTAGCTTCGTCCCCTTCACTTTGCATAAGACGCACTAAATTTTTACCCATATTGCTAAACTCCTTTCTAGAAAAAGAGTTTAATCACTCATTTCATAATTAAAAGAGTAATGCGTCACTAAATGACGCTACACTATGCTTTATCTTTTCAATTGTTCATTTTAGATTCACTTACACAAATTCTTAGGCCTCGAAGTATTCTTAAGTTTCACGCAAAAGCTTATGCAAGAAAAATTATCCAATACAGTTAACTATACAAAGAAGCACTTTTGACTTTGTATCTTCACTTTAAAAATGAATTAATGATAGTTTAATAATACATGGATGAATTTTAACCAAAAACCTAGAGTCGTTTAAAGTGGTGATATTTCAACTATTCCAATCCAAGTTTTCATGAAGGCCAAATTACAGAGAAGAAATAATAGATAAAAAATAAGCCGATGTAAAAACAAAGGCTTATTAGAATTTGTGGAGAATACTTTTGAGATCCAACTCTACAAATACCATAAGATTAAACTATAGTCCTTAGGACTATTCTATATATTTGACTCTCATTTTAAATCTATATTTAAAATGGCAGAACATAAAGACTTACCATGGGCATCCAATGATAATGATCGAGTAACACCTCCTTTTAAAATTCCGCGAATTACGAAATTTAAAGCTCCAATTCTAGGAAGTTCATATCGCTCAATACTGAATTCATCTACCAAAAAGTGTTGTAAGGCTGGTTGTAATTGTCTAGCAATAAGGTCCGTAGTTAAAATTGCACATAAATCATCATAATCCTGCACATCAAATGCAATAACTGAAATATTGGAACTGTCGCCTTTATCTCCAGTACGGCTGTGTGCAACTTCATATAATTTCATATTTTTCATCCCATAATGACTTGAACTTGAACTCGATCACGAGATAAAAATGTTGATGCAACAGCCAGTACCTCTTTTACACTTTTTACTGCACCACCACCACCATAAGGTCCATTGGTATATAAAGATTCAACTTCGTTAGCTACCGCAACTGCATCATGTTTTTGCTGACAACGTGCGGCTACGCGTAATCGTACGTCCCAAGGATTCTGTGCTTCTTGAAGAGAATAGTCACCAAACAAAGAATCTACACCTATCATATCCGCTCGAATTTCATCGAACTTAACATCTGTTTGTTTTAAACGGCTAAGAACGATATCTCTAGCAAGTTTTGTTCGTGCTTTAGCATTTGGCCCACCATAAGAGATTTGTCCCTCGCCAATAAAACCATCAGAAAAACCAACCGTCACTTTAAGGTTTTGAGGTTTCTCATAGCCCGTCCCTCCATAAACAGCAACCTGATCTGGTCCAATTTGTTCAAAATAGACATTAGAAAAATCAGCTGTTACATCAGGAGTTTTATAAGCATTAGGTTGATGAATTTCATATAACAGTTGCTCTTTACAGGTGGCTTCACTGACTAAACCACCAGAACCTTCAACTTTAGTGATTACAGCTTGTCCTTGACGATCAACTTCAGCAATCGGAAAACCTAAACGGTCTAGGTTTGGCACATCCTTAACTCCAGGATCTGCAAAATAACCACCTGTGACTTGCCCTGCACATTCAAGTAAATGACCGATTAATGTGCCTTTCCCCAATTTATCCCAATCAGTATTTGACCAATGAAACTCATGGATTAAAGGTGCAAGAAATAAGGAGGGATCGGCTACTCGCCCTGTAATAATAATATCTGCATCTTGTGCAAGTGCTTCTAAAATTCCATCAACTCCTAAATAAACATTTGCAGAAACTATCTGTGAAGACAATTGCCCAGCACTTAGACCATTATCAAGAATCAGAGATTGATCAGTAAGCTCAGTCAATACATCATCACCTATTACAGCTGCAACCTTGATATCAGCAATCTTAAGTTCTGTTAATATTTCCCGAATTTTTTGGATTGCAGCGACAGGGTTTGCTGCTCCCATATTACTGATGACCTTAAATCTGGTTTTACCTTCTTTATCCTGAATAAATGGCAATACACCACGGAAACGTTTTTCCAATAGAACATCATAACCATCATTCGGATTTTTAAGTTTAGCTTGATTAGCCAAAGCAATTGTTCTTTCAGCCAAACATTCAAATACCAAATAATCAAGGTTACCTTTTTCGGCTAATTCAATAGCTGGTTCAACTCGATCCCCCGCATAACCCGCACCACTACCTATACGAATTTTATTTAAAATATTCATAATATTACGCCTTTAGAATGGAAATACGCCAAATACAGCCGCAGCAATTGTCATAATTACAGAAGCTGCAAATAAATATGGAATCGTATATTTTTGATGATCAGCTAAATCTAATTTACATAACCCAACAATCAGAAATGTTGCGGGTGTTAATGGGCTCACTGGAAATCCTGTAGTCATTTGACCCAAAATTGCAGCCTGTGCAACCTGTACGGGTTCAATACCAAATGCACTTGCTGTATGTGCAATAACTGGCAACACCCCAAAATAAAAAGAGTCCGGATCAAATAATAAAGACAGTGGCATTGCCACAATGCCTAAGGCAAATGGAATATGCTGCCCAGCACTTGGTGGAATAAAATTTACTGCATGTTGTGACATTTCTTTCAACATGCCCGTTCCTGTCATCACACCTGTAAACACGCCGGCTGCCAATAAAATGCTTACCATGCTTAAAGCAGCCTTTGCATGTGCATCAATACGTTGTCGCTGCTCATTGATATCAGGGTAATTAATAAGCAAAGCAGCAACTACACCAATCATAAACATTACGACTGGATCAATTTTGCCGCTGATCATTACACCTAAAACAAAAATTGTAATGAGAACATTTGGCCAAAAACGATGTGGGCGACGTAAAGCCTGACTTTGTTCATCAATGTCATATGTTAAGAAATCAGAATCACCGGAAAGATTTTTTAATCCAAGGCGTTTTTCTTCTTTTTTTCCTAATAGATAAGCTACAGTAAATGTAAAGATCAAACCTATTATCTGGACCCAGATTAAAGGTGTAAAAATTTCTGTAACCGGAATATTTAAAGAAGCAGAAGCACGAATGACTGGCCCAGTCCAAGGTAAAAAATTAACCCCACAAGCCAAAGATGCTACACAGGCTAAAACCCGTCGATCCATTCCCAACTTATCATACAACGGCAGCATTGCAGGAATCGTAATAAGAAATGCCACCGCCCCTGAACCATCCAAATGAATAATTAAAGCGAGAAGCGCAGTTCCCACAGTAATTCTCGCTGGCTTTAAACCAACGGTTTTCAATATACGGTTAATAATTGGGTCAAGCATTCCCGCATCAGTCATGATGCCAAAAAATAAAATAGCAAAGACAAACATCCCTGCCATTGGGGCAATATTTTTAATTCCTGAAATAATAAATTTACTGGTTTCTAATCCAAAGCCACCAAGCAGTGAAGCTATGATTGGAATGGTAATTAATGCAATTAATGGTGATAACTTTTTTGTCAAGATACTGACAAATAATAGAATAATCGTGATTAATCCTAATCCTGCTAACATAATATTCCCTTTTATTAGCTCCTATTTTCACTTTTATCCTATGTGTTTTTATACTTTCACTGAATCAATATTATTCAAATTTAGTATTCGATTTTTCTGAATATAAAATAAAAAAGTATCTTGGATATTATGTTTTTTCTGAGATATGAGTGTTAAATTGAAGAAAATTTAACTTTAAAAAATAAATAATGTATCTTTGAGCTTTAGAAAGCCTATTAATTTAAAATTTCTGAACAATGGAATGTAGTAATGAAACAAGGATTAAGGCACATCAGAGCATTTCTCACTGTCGCTGAACTCAAAAATTTTGCACGAGCTGCTAATAAATTATGCATATCACCTTCAACGCTTACTCTACAGATTCAGCAACTAGAAGATGAACTTCATTTAAAGTTATTTGATAGAACTCGTCATAGCGTCAAAATTACCCCAGAGGGACAACAAATGATCATTCCTCTGAAATCAGTATTATTAGAATATGAGCACGCATTGGAACTTAGTCAAAATATTTCCGAACATGTATTAGGAACAATTAATATTGCCGTTTTACCAACGATTGCCAGTTCATTACTACCATGTTGGATTCAAGAATTTAAAAAAGAATACCCTCTAGTCAAAATTGTAGTACATGATTTAAATGCAAATGAAATTCATGGGGCTGTCAAATCTGCTGTAGCTGATATTGGTATTGGTACTATTGAGACTGTTGATCCTCACTTAGCTTTTTATCGTTTATTTGATGATGAACTATTAGTTTTTTCCCCAGAGGGGCATGATCTACAATTCAAAGAACAAATCTATTTTAGGGATGTCATTTCGTTCCCTCAAATTGTTACCATGCCCGGAAGTAGCGTGTATAAGACATTTAATCGTGCTCTTGAAAATATTGATTTATCAATTGAAAATATTGATGTCGCATGCGAAGTCAGATATTTAACTACAGCAATAGGGCTCATTAGTTCCCATATTGGCATCGCTGTTTTACCCGAATCTACCCCAATATCACTATATGAGAATAAAGTAATTAAACAAAAAATTATTGATTTCCCATTTAGTCGAACCATTAACTTGATTAAACTAAAGTCTACACATCAATCTATTATTACTGAAAAATTTATCAAGATTGTTCTTAATACATTTAAAGATATAGGCTAAATTAAGTAATCCTAATTTAGCTCTTTCTTATCCCTAATTTCATCCTAGTCTCACATTTAAATAAAAATTATTTAGTCAAAAAACACTTTAAACTTAGGCTATCTATGAAAGTTACTTAAATCTATTCAGAATTTCGCCACCCTCGCTCGGAACGGCCCAGAAGTCACTCAGCTATAACCTTAAATAATAGTTTGTTTTCTAGAAGATCAAATTAAACTCAATTTACCTACTATCCAAAGTCATCTAAATTATTCTTATTTTGACTATTCCAATCCAAGTTTTAATGTGGGGTAGTATGAGGGGTAAAACAACAGACAAAAAATAAGCCCTTGTAAAAACAAGGGCTTATTTAGAATTTTGGCGGAAGCGGTGACAGTCATACTAAAGAAATAATATACTGATAAATAAAAATAAATAATTACACTATTAATATTTTACTACCATTTTTACTACAATAAAATTTCACTATTTTTTTATGTAATTATTCACAACCAATCATGTTTCATGCTGCCCTATTCTATGAAGTACATAAGTCAGGATAATCTCATGCACCACTCAGAACAATCATACATCAGACAAGTTGCTATACGAATTCTTCAACATTCCGATGACTTCGCCAAAAACCTTGACAAATTTACCCAATGCTTAATCTTACTCATTTTGATCTTAAGTACTTTATTTCCTAAAAAAGAGAAAAGTCTAATACTAAGATTTAAGTTACTTTTGTATGGGAATACGCAAAGCCATCTAACTTTTGCAATGCAAACTGAATATGCTCTGCTTTGAACAAATCAGATTTTCTTTTTGCCCAACGTTCACCAGCACTCCAGTTCGCTAAACCGTCCTGAATTGCTTCAACATTAGGTTGATAACCTTCTTTATAAATGAGCCAGTCTACTGTTGCCAAAAGCTCCATACCGAATGGCGATTCAAAGCCTTCAATCAATGTTGCGGCTTCTTCTACAGTAGCCATATAGTCTTTTGCTTCACTTATCAAATAAGCCTGAACTTTACTTTTCTGCTGATCATTGAACCATATTACATCTAAAGGATCACAATCAGGAATACGTTTATCTGATTTCAAATAGCTACCGTCCATCGCATTCAACAAATGGTCTAAGTAGCAGCATAAGGTCCATAATAATTCGCTTGGAAATTCAATTTTAATTCATTCGATAGTTGTTTCTGTTCAACAACTCGCTGTAAAAACCATGCTAATTTTTGGATTTCTAATAAACTACATTCAATCCCTAATACCCAGTAACGACGCACTAATTCTGCAATCATAGCTCGTGCAGGTGTAAGTTGAGATATACCTGTTTTCTTTGCTACGTTTTGATACTGTGTAGTGGGTTCAAAAATCAAGATATCTACATGTTCTAAATCAGATAATTCTGTCTCAATTTTTGATTTAACATTACTCCAATTTAATCCACCATTACCTGCACCTAATGGTGGAATTGCAATAGATTGGACTTGATGTTCAACTATAAATTTTTTGAGGTCCTGCAAACCCTCTTCAATCCATTGAAATTTGGATTTATCCCGCCAATGCTGCTTAGTTGGAAAGTTAATAATCCAACGTGCCCCCATTAACTCATTTGTTTCAGTCACAAACATTTTTCCAGTCACAACTTGCCCAGCTTTACATGCTTGACTATAAGCAGCCATGTTTTTTGGAAAACGCTCCTTAAACATTAAAGCAATACCTTTCCCCATGACACCAACTGTATTCACGGTATTCACCAATGCTTCTACAGGAGCATCTAACAAATTTCCGGTTGTATAACGAATCATTAGAAATACACCCCTTGTCTTACATGCGCAGGAATATTGACATTTGCTTGTTGCAACCACTGTTCTATTTGAACTTTGCCTTCTTTAGTATAGCAGATCACCCTAATCAATGCTTTTGTCGGGCAGTGTTGATGAATTAATGCTTCAGCTTGATAGCGTTCAAATTTTGCAGGATCATCCATATCTCTTTGAAAATCTCTTGTTTGCAATATAGACCAATCAATTTTATCTAAATCTGTATAAAATTCACTCCATTGATAATAGGCATGGCTATTTGTAAAAACAAAAGGAACTTGCTGTTGTTGTAGCTGATACAAACTAGCAACTAAAATAACAATTTCATCATTAGTACGTTGACGTACGCCACCACGACCACTTTTTATATTCAGTAACATTGGAGGAAATGGCGTGAAATAAAATGGAATATAATCACTTAGCACCCCCTTTATTCCAACAGGAACAGGATGCTGTCGCCGTTTCTCAATCAGTTCTGGACTACCTATCTGAACCCAATTGGCACATTGTGTTGAACTATTATACTATGTAAACCATTTTGTAGTATCCACGGAATATTGTCACGATGCACAATACGCCAAATCAATGCTTTTTGCGGATTGAGTACATCACTATAATTTCGTCCAACCATCTTGCACTACAATGAAAATAAACCTGATAAAACATAGCATAGATTCAGACTCCCCCTCTATAGTTTTAATATAGGCCGAATATGTCTGTTTTTTATATCCATAAATAAGTGTCCACTTATTTGTTAGTGGACACTTGAAGGATTGGACTGCTAGAAAAGTAATCATTCACCAGATGCTTATTGTCCACTTCCACATTATTGACCCAAAATAAAATCGAGTCATTACTCCCCATAGTTTTCGTTCAACTTCCCGTGATTGATCAGCTGACAAAACTGATTATCCCAGTGAAGTCTGTGAACATGTATCCATAAGCTACCTGATGAAGTTGAAGCAGCATATTTACGTGGAGCTTATCTTGAGATAACGTAAAGGATTGATGACTGATTGGGCAATCATATATCATGCACAAATAACCTGCAGCCAAGTATTACAGTTCAAAAAGACTGCAATCCCAATTACAAAAGCACCAAATACAAAAATAAGAGATAGAGGAATTTTATCTCTTATGAGTCTGAATTTTAATTGCTCATCTATCCAACTGATTTGATGTTCCCCAAAAAATTTGTAATGAGCATACCAATTGCTAAAAAGTATCTGTTTACTTATGCAAAGAGGAAAATATCTAGTTTCTATATCTTGTAACCTAGCTTGATAGGCAAATACATCTGAATTATCAGGTAAACATTTAACATCAAAATATAATGATTTCAACTCATTAAAAAGCTTCGTTAATTCTGTGCCTGCATTCTCATACCTATTTTTGTCTTTATCGTAAAAACTGATGTACAGTCCACATATACCGATGATTACAAAAATAGCAGAGACTAATTTTGTTGAAAGCGCGTCAATTACTAGTCCAAGAATACCGACAGCCGTTGATATAAATCCAATCCATCCTGGTAACTTCTCAATAAGATCATATGTTGCAAAATTTTTTTTTGCTCCGAATCCGACGTTATATCCTGTTTCAGCAATATATTTTAAAAGCCCCGCTTTATTCATTTTTAATCCTCAATGGGTACATGAATACGGTCACGGGCAACGACCACACCATTCTGAATGATGTAACATTCAACTAAATGCTCGCCATTGAAGCTCGAATATTCTTCAATACTTTTATTTCCATTGTCCTCAATAATTTGCCCACGAATACAGTTACGTCGTTTAGCCTCTTTACCTCTATTTAGAATTTTCCATTTAACTGAGTAATTTTGTAAATTTGTTGGCGTTGTATTTTCCTCAATATAAAAACTTAAGCTGCGACCATGATTTAACTTTTTCTTTCTACGTTTAAAACCTCTTAAGAAATCAATAAACTCCCCATCTTTTGTTACTCTAGACTCAATTTTGAGCTTATAGCGAATATCTACAGGATATCGATCTTCAATAAATTGTTCTGTATGTTCATAGCGCATATCGTCGATACGAATAGACATACTCGCTTTTTGACTTGGCGCTTTAGGGAAATTACGACCATAGATCATTCGCCACTTAGAATAAGCTTTATCATCAGTTCCTAATGAAATTGCTTCTAAACAAAGATCATAAGCATCTTGTGCGACATCTTGAAATTTAGCCTTAACCTTTACATCTTGATTGCTACCCAAAGCTTGATAATGATCACGATCAGGCTGATCTACTAAATATTTAAAAAATCACGACTTAACCAATCGTAATATAGATAACTCTTATCATCATATTCTGTTGTAGATTTTATGAAATTATAAGCTAGCGTATCAATGAGTAATCCTCCCATTGATATACCATGCTTATTTTTCCATGCACGTACCATTTTGCATAAACGACGTAAATTTCGATTCTTAGCATCATTCATGACTTTCATTTCATCAATCTCTGCTTGTGGCTTTGTTATCTTCCAACTTCCCCCATTATAAGTATCAGGATACTTATAAGATCCGTCCTCCTGTTTAAAAACAGGTTGTACTTCAACATGAAAGTTAGTGTATTGAACACACACGACTAAACGATCTACAAAAACTGTAGTTCGTGGGTAGCGCTTTAAAATTGCATCTTTCGTATCTTGTAGAAGTTTTAATTGCCCACTGTCCTTATAACTCTCCCATTTTGAAGAATGGCATGATATACAACATGTCTAGATCAGAAATACCCTCTATTGCAGTCCAACGTCCATACGACCCCACTTGCAAACAATTATCAGTTTTAGATTCAGTGCTACGGAATTCTTGATTTAAAGCCTTAGTAATCTCTTGATATCTACTTGTAATTTGATCTTCATTATCAATTTTAAGGTTACTTAAAAAATCTTGGAACATTTGTGAAACTGACATAATTTAACCTTTTAATTCAAGATAATTATATAGTTTCACTTTAGCATATCCGAATGTGTTTAAAATATAATAAACTAATTCATACGACAATTTATGACGCACAACTCAAATGTAAAACTTTAACTTTTATAATTCTCAAAAAGAAAGTTCACCAATTACTGCAAGCATTACTGAATATCCTGAACATGGTCAAATCATAATTCTGTTGATGTTACACTGACTTTAATTTATCCGTGTAAAAACCCTCAACAATATTTCCTCCTCTTTCCTTCCCACCTCAAAGCTGGCATTAGCATATCTATGTCGTGCTATATGGCAGAGAATTGAAAGGGTTGGTTATTCTGAAAGTGCGTATGAAAGCTGGCAAAGAGCATCAAATGCCTCTGTCAAAACCAGCCTTTGAATTATTAAAATCCATTCAGGTAGACACGTAATCTCCAGGCTATATTGCCCCTAAACAAAATCAAGTGATTACAACTCATTGTTTCCGTTCTACATTCCGAGACTGGTCTGCTGATAAAACTGATTATTCTCGAGAGGTCTACGAGCATGTGCTTGCCCACAAACTCAGATGAAGTAGAGGCTGCCTATTTGCGTGGAACCCATCTTGAAAAGCATAAAGCATTGATAGCTGATTGGACAATGTTTTTGCAATTTCCCAATCTACAACACCATTAGAGGTCAGATAAATTAATAGTGAATTTCTGTGAGAAGCAATATAAGTTCAACCTAAATATCTAATTTTGGTAAATCTTTAACAATCTTCATTGTCTCCAAACTTACCGTAATCACACGCAAAAACAACTCAAGCGAGTATGCCGCATTATTCATTGTTTCAATAGCCCAATCATTTGCATCGTTTACGATACTGCTCTCTTTATGCGTAGAAACGCCTTGACGCTCCATAACCCACTCAAGTGCAGACTTCCCATTTACTACATATTCATAAGCTTCCAAAGGAATATTTCGAATCGTAATTTTTGAATTATAAACTACCGTTTCTTTCTCACCTTTTTTTGCGAATTTCATTTTTTCAACATAGAAATCATCATCTGTTAACTGTTCATAGGCTATATTGCCCGTATCTAATGGTGCTGGATAAGTGTCTACATTTTCATAATTCAAATGCCAATATGCTAAATCACGACCTGACTGACTAAACACCCAAAAGTCTTTGGCTTGTTTAACACATGGGATACGGGGTAATTCTTTAGTTAAATTATCTGCAAAGCGTGCACGGTAATCTTCACTATGAAGTAAGCCATAAACATAGTAAAAAATATCTTCTTTCGTAATGACTTCACCAGGATAAGCTTCTTGAAAATGCTCTAATCCTGCATCGCTAATTCCATCTTTACGAACAAGCTTAGGCTGCTTTTGTTGCATATTTACTTGATCATTATCAGTTTGGCTTTGAACTTGTTCTGTAAATAAATCACCTTGTGATTTTTCAAACAACTCACCTTGATCTAATGTGTTTTGACTCATTACTTGTTCTCCTCTGTTTCGTATAGGTACAAAGGAAAGCATTGCACATCTCCGATTAGATGCAGATCTGGAATCATATCTGTCATTAACACTGAAAAGCCTTTGTTGCCAGTTATCGTCAAACATATTGCAAGATTCTGGCTCATTTGTTGCTCCTCTCGTTGTCTGTTCCGTAGAGATAGAGTGGGAAGCACTGTCCATTGGCTTGTAGTTGTATGTCTGGAATAGTGTCCGCCATAATAACGGAGAAGCCCCTGTTTGCCATTGTGGATATACAGATAACAAAGTTCTGAGGTTGATTTGATGGTCTTTGGGGTGTATAATTTGCGTTGCGTTGCGTTGCGTTGCGTTGCGTTGCGTTGCGTTGCGTTGCGTTGCGTTGCGTTGCGTTGCGTTGCGTTGCTCAAAGATTCAACATTTAATTGTTCTTCATAAGTATAGAGTGGGAATCCCTGTCCTCCCGAATGTTGCATATTAAGATCGGGAATACTATTTGTAATAATCGCAGAGAACTCTCTACCGCTATTTCCAGTTCCACTACAATAGATTAATTTATTACTTATTAATTCTATTGGAAACATATAAGGCATTTGATACGTTCGCTCAATTAACTTTTTATAATAAAATAAATTAGTTTTACTAAATGGGCGATACAAACTATGACAAAAATATTTATCTTCTTTTTCCAATAAAGAAGATCTATTAAGTAATGATTTTAATCCATCGCTCCAACTAATTTTAGTACTATCATAAGTTAAAGCAAACTTATCAAAAGCAATATTCTCTTTATTAAACCTTTTTAATTCAGAATTATAAGTATTAATCAATATATCGATACTTTCATCCAATTTTTTCTTTGAAAAATTATATAGCCATGCATCTCTCCCTGTAGCAATTCCACGAGAATGATTCTCAAATAAAGAAATAACAGTTTTGTCTTTTTTATTTCCCATCCCAATATATTGACTAAAGCTATCATCACGTTGCTTTACCCAATCATGATGCTCATCTGGAGTAATTTCTTGCCAACCAATAGTACCTTCAATTCCATTGATACTTTTGAACTCTGAGATTTTTTCTAATTTTTGCTCGCGAGTTAAATAATCACCAATATCATGGAAATAAATTTTCCCTTGATGTGCTGCATGAGGATTTTTCACTAGAATTGAAATTGCAATGGGTGCACGACTACCGCTACCAAATATTTTCCCACCCTCTTGGCGAGACTTTTCTCCAGAAGTTCGTTGGTTTCCTCTCAAATGAAAAATATATAAAGAACTAAATTCTTCTACTAAGCATTTTCTCAAACCATCTGCAGTATTTGCATCAATCCACCCAGCATTCGTCACAAATCCAATTACACCTTGCTGTTTAATACGATCACTTGCCCAACGAATTGCTCGTATATAAGAATCATATAGTGCATTTTTATTAGTAGCTTTTGAGTTTTCCGCATAGGTAGTACGAATACGTTCATCAAGCAATGGATATTTTAAATTTGCATTATTATCATTTGCTGAGTCTTGCCCTGCTGAATAAGGGGGGTTCCCAAAAATTACCCGTATATCTAATGCTTTTTGACGTTTACGACGCGCACTATTATCCACTAAGACTTCACTAATCAAATCATCCTTTTCAGCCATTTGAAAGGTATCTGTTAAACATATCCCTTTAAATGGTGAATATTCATCTATAATTTGACTATGATAAACAGCCTCAATATTAATTGCTGCAATATAATAAGCGAGTAAAACAATTTCATTCGCATGAATTTCATTTTTATATTTATAAACTAACTTATCTTGCGGAATTAACCCACTTTGCAATAGTCGAGAAATAAATGTCCCCGTACCAGTAAATGGGTCAATAACATGAACCCCTTCATCGGCAAAACTTTTACCAAATTCTTTTTGTAAAATATCATTGACACTGTGAATAATAAAATCTACAACCTCAACAGGCGTATATACAATCCCCAAACGCTCTGTCATACGAGGGAAAGCATTACGGAAAAATTTATCATATAACTCAACAATAATTTTCTGTTTAGCTTCCGCACTATCAATATTAGCAGCTCGTAATTTCACACTATCGTAAAAACGTTTTAATGCTTGAGTTTCGCTATCTATCTGATGTTGATCTAACACATCTAAAACCTTTTGCATTGCAAGTGCCATAGGGTTATTAGAAGCAAAACTATATTCATCAAATAAAGCATCAAATACGGGTTTAGTAATAAGATGCTGAGCTAGCATTTCAATGACTTCATCATCACTAACCGCATTGTTTAGATCATCACGTAATTCATTTGCAAACTGCTGAAATACTTCTCTTTCATGAATACATTCAGGACGTTTTAAAATATCTGTTATTAACTTGATATGCGTTTGTGCAATTTTCGCAATATCGTTTGCCCAATCTTCCCAATGGTGTTTATTTCCTACCTTTTGAACAACTTTAGCAACAATTGCCCGTTCTATTTCTGTAGATTCAAAGCTAAAAGATTGCTGCGTTTGTTCATCGTCTTGTTCTCTTTTTGGTCTTGGTGTTTTACCAATAACTGTCCCACCTTGACCAGCACTTTGTTTTTTAGTTTTCTTTGCAACTTTATTAGTGATCGCAATCACTTCCATTTTAGAACGATCAATGCCTGTCAAATCCATTTTATTGATCATGGCATCAAAACGATCGTCATGAGAGCGTAAAGCCTGTAATACTTGCCACACAACTTTATAAGTTTGATTGTCATCTAATGCTTTATTCGGTTCTACACCTGGTGGAATTACAACAGGCAAAATCACGTAACCTTTGGTCTTATTCGGTGCTAAACGCATCACGCGTCCAACCGACTGCACTACATCGACTTGTGAATTACGTGGAGTCAAGAATAGCACAGCATCAAGTGCTGGAACGTCTACCCCTTCTGATAAACAACGGACATTACTTAAAATACGGCAAACTGGTCGTTCATTACCATTTTCATCAAATTGCTTTTCAGGATTAGCTTTGAGCCAATTAAGCTTTTGTTCTTTTAAATCAGCTCCCATTCCACCATCAACATGGTCAGCTTCACAAACTAATTGATGTGAAATTTCATTTCCTTCTTTGGCTTCTGCTTCCTGATAAGCTTCTACAACTTGCTGAAAAATACTTGCAATATTTTTCGAACTAACTTGATGTTTTCGGGCTTTTTGAGATTGTTCGATGACCTGACAAAAAGCCAAAGCTCGTTGCATTGGGTCTATATCTTCCGCAGTGTCAGCATGTATCCCTTGTTTAGATAAAGCCTTCCAACATCCAACAATACGAGCTGCATCATCTACAACAATTTCATTACTATCCGTAATGGTTTTACCAATCTTTTCAATAATCGTATCTGAATCAACAGTTAAAACAATAACTTTGTAATCAACAAGTAAACCTAATTTAACCGCTTCTGAGAAGTTAATTGTATAAAGAGTTTCACCAAATAATTTAGTGTCATCCATTGAGTACAAAGTAAAATCTTCTGCTTTATTTTTTACATCATCAGAATATACACGGGGGGTTGCTGTCATATACAGACGTTTTTTCCCGAGAATAAAACCAGAGTCATGAATTTTGACAAAGTTTGAATCATTTTCACTATCATGTGTTGCACCAGTTGTTCTGTGTGCTTCATCACAGATAATTAAATCAAATTCCCCCATTCCATAATCATTTTGGGCATCACTAATAGTGTTAATAGAATGGTATGTAGAAAACACAACTGTCATGTGTTCACTATCGTGTAAATTTTCTACTTTTTCTCGTAATTTTTTAGCATCTGTTGTTGCTGGATACTGAAGTTCATGTGCTAGTGTCGTAATCTGATCAATAATAGAATTCTTTTCTTTCTTTTTACCTACTTCGCTATCCGAACATACAGCAAAACTATGCAGAGGCGTTGTGGACTCTTGTGTCCATTCCGTCAATGTTTGAGAAAGCAATGATAAGCTTGGTACTAAAAATAAGACTCGTTTTCCTTTACCTGCACATTCTTCTGCAATTTTTAAACTAGTAAAAGTTTTTCCTGTGCCACAAGCCATGATCAGCTTGCCACGCTCTAATTTTTGTTCATATAAGCCTGCTTTTGCATATGTCAAAGCTGCCTTTTGATGTTCTCTTAATTGTTTTTTTTGTTTAAAAACAACCTGTTTCTTATCTGCAAACTGTGACCAATCAATCTGACTATTTTCTAAAGTAAATAAGTCAATTTTAATTACTGGTGGGTCTTGATTATCTAATGCGTCTAAAGCATTGACAGACCAATTATTAGTTGTGCTTACAATAATACGATGCGCGAAGTATTTTTTACTTGCTGCGGTAAAGAAGCTATCTATATCTGTCTTTTGTAATTTATAATTTTCTGCATAGAGTTTACATTGAATTGCATAAAACTCACCTTCATTGGTGGTTGCAACTAAATCTATACCTGTGTCTGTACCTTTTAACCCTTGCTCAAATGCCCAATCAGAATACATCTGTACATTGGTAAATAAATCAGCATAATAAGATTCATTTTTAAAATATTGGATGCAAAGCTGTTCAAAATACGTTCCTTTTTCTCGTTCTGTTTTTGCTGTTGTTCTAAATGTATCTATCAATTGAAAAAAAGATGACATATCGTCCCCTAAACTAAAACTATTATTGTCGCTAACTTACTATTGTACTGATAAGTAAAAAATTGGACAGATGGTATTTAAAATTTTTCTATCCAGAATAAATAAATTACCGCTATGCTAACAATATATAAATATCCTCCTTGTCTTATCCATATCCAAACTTCTCTCCTTTCTGCTATGCAGCATAAGGAACTAAGGTATTGGCTGCAACTTGAATATCGGTTTGTCCACCAAGAGCACCTGTAACTGCCATCGTCACTGCATTCAGCGCGCCCACACACCTGAACTCTTATAAATAAATCGCATTTTGGCGATACAATGGTACATGATCTGCATATTTACTAATAAAGGCATGAACCAATAATTCTATTGTAGGTATGCTTTTATCAATTACCATTACAGGCATTGGTTCTTGTTTATGGGCATTTTTATGTTTTTAAACAAAGCCAGTTCGTATTTCTTGTTGATCATTTCTAGGAGTTTGTTCTTTTGTTTAATCTTTTCTTGTTTTGCTACACGTTGATGATTCGTAACATTTAGCTTTTCATTTTTATAAGCAACTGTTGAGCAAATTCCAGCAACTGCTCTGAAGACAAATGTGATAAATCTGGTGAAATGGTTTTATTCATTCATCCAGTATAACTAGATGGATGAATAATAATGAATAGTACTTATAGGGAATTGTGAAATAGAAATACTAGAGTAAATTTCGGTGACTACGTCTTCTAAACCAATTCTCTTCCATGGCAGACCCTGAATGAGCGCCTGTAGTTGTGGTTGATTGAGTACAAGTTAGTCATTGTTCCAGCTTTAGGCCATTGGAATCTACCTTCTTCTAGCTACCTTACACACAGCCAAATACCGAGTCCCTCATGCACTAATACTTTCATATACTTCCATTTCGTTTACCTTTATTGATAAAATCTAATTTTTCATTTATAAAAAATAAAATTATTATTAATAATTAAAACTTATATCATAATACCTCTTTAGCTACGACCATTAAACAAAAGCACCCATTTAGGCGCTTTTGTTAATATTAATTACACTTTAAATTTATATTTAAACAATCCAATTAAAAGTATGTTTGATGCTAACTTAGCAGAAAAATCTAGAGGTGTATTTAATACCAAAAGATTCGCTCTTTGTTCAATATTAGCAGTCACATTAATCACAATATTATTGGAAATATTGAAGCCAGTTGACTGAGTAATTAGACCATGGCCTGAAATATAGTTCGAGATTACTGTACGTTCTGGAACACCAGGAACAGGTAATGTAATTGATAGCTTTCCGCTTGTAAGAGCTGAACTAAGTAAAATTGAGAATTCAACAGTAATATATTTGCCTTCGACACTATAATAGCCAACAGAATCTGCAATAGTTAGATCCGGATTTATAGCACCATTAACTAATATATTGGGAGTATACGAAAGTCTTTCATCTGGAAAATTATTATCAGTCGTATTATCACGAATAATAATAGTGCTATTAACAGAAACAGGTCCATCAATCCACTTTTTGGAATATGATGATTTTGAACTAAATGTGTTATTTATGATTTTTAGATTTTCTGGTTGGAGTGTTGCTTGGAGTACACAAGCATTATTCTGTAGATCACCAAAACCATCAAATATATTATTTAAAACCTTTATATTCTTAGCAATTCCAGTTGTTTTAACCACACCAAAAACTAGATCTTTTGCAGTTGTACCCATAATCAAAAGACCATCTACGTCCGTATATCTATGAACAAATGAAATCCCTTTATCACGTGAATTTGCAATATTGTTTTTATTAATAAAATTTGTCCATGTGTTATTGAGATCCTTAACATCAATAGCTCTAGGTACTGATACAACACCTTCGTATGAGCTTGATTTAAAACTAGCAATAGCAATGTTATTAGAGAAGGTTGGCTTAATTAATGTACAATCATCAGAATAAACAAGCCGACCCGCAATAGTTATCTCATTATGAGAAATCGATAACCCATTGATATAGTCTTTGATAGCATGTGTTCCTGTTATTTTTACAAGAAGTGAAGTAACATCAAAACGGTTATTGTGAATTTTAAAATGCCGCATCCCACTCTCTAGAGAGTGCATAGCTGGGGTATCACCGGCAACAATTAAATCAGAATCACAAGCAATTTCAAGAAAGCCATTTGCTCCACCCATTCCAGCTCCGCCATTTCTAAAAGTAAAACCTCGACCTGAAACACGAGCAAATGAGTTGTACCAAGACACATCACAATCATCAAAAACTGCATCAATATCTAAATATTTATACAAGAGTTTAAAGCGAAATATATATGGTATTGCTGGATTATCTGAATCAGGATAGACAGCTTTTAGTGAACCATTAAATCTTATTGAACGATATCTGGTATATTCAGATAGAACTTCAATTCCATTTCCGGTGGGATCAAACCATAGATTAGTCGAAGAGCCATCCCCGTACATTTCAAATCCAAAGCCACTATTAGGGGCCAATATTGTTAAGCTTGATAATCTAAAATTTCCACTTGGGATATACATAAATCGCTTACCACCTTGTCGCATGGTGTTTTCATTCGACATGATGTAATCAATACATTTTTGAAAAGAAACCGTATCGTCATTACCTATTTGATTTGTAGCGTTCCAATTCCCATAGGCACCAAACATATACACATCTGGCACTACAATATTTTGACGAACCCAACCTTTAAGGACTAAACCACCATCATTTATTACTGATTTTGTTAAGTCAAAACTGAAATTCCCACCTCCTTTTCCTTTACCAAGATAATAGGACTTCACATATACGGTTTGACCATTTTCAGGATTTTGAATATTCAATAATTCACTAATACTTTCATATACTTCCATTTTTAGTTACCTTTATTAATAGAGACAAAGTTATTTATTCGAGTACCACATTTTGATTATTCCAATTGAAATGTTTGCAAAACTTTCCCTCCAGATTATAAGCAATAAAAAAGCCCAATACTTCAAGCAAAGGGCTTCCTAATTTTTTACAAATAAGACATTTCATTAATATTATTACTTTTTGTAATTTTATATATCTAAAAATATTAAAAAACAGATCGATATATCGCTCCAGGTCATTTACGAATGATAAATTGATACTCTAAGTTATTACCGCCCGTTACATCATTTCGAAGCCAGAGCCAACCATTGGTATCGATATATCCCCATATATTAATTGTATTGAGCACGCCTTCCGCATAATAAGCAGTAGACAATTGTGTAGGTGAATTAGCATTTGTTGATACAGATGACTTTTTATAACCAGCAACAGCTGACTCAAAGTAACGGTCATAAGCTGGGTTTGTGCAAATTGCTTTTTCAATAAAGAATCGGCCACAATCCCCTACATAAGCAGATTTTTTATAAGTTGTACCAGTAAAAACAACCTTAGAATAAATTGTACGGTCTACCTCACGATATCCTGTAGATGTATATTCAGACAATAATCGTGAATCGGATAATTTATATGGAAAGTCCTTGAAGTAATCGTTGAATGTACAATTTTCAAAGCTTACATTTGGCGAGCTGATTCGAGATAAGAACGTATACTTTTCAGCCTCAGCTTGTGTTCTATTACTGAATGTTTTTTCCCAATCAAAACCAACGAATTTAATATTTGATTCATAGTCGATTTTGATTTTTGGCACTGTAGTTGAAATATCAGCTGTATTATAACTGCGTCCAGTAATCACAACACCACGGCTATTTGTAAAGTAAAATTCCGTTCCTTTGTGATTCTCAACAGATGCCAATAAACGTGTTGAATGAGTCAAGGAACCTTGAATAGCATTAGCACCATCTGGTGAGCCTGTACCACAGCCATCAGCATGTACAGATAAATCTGAATAAGTGAGTGCTGAAAGATCAATACCGACACCCTGAGAGTTCGTAACATAAAGATTACGTCCCGTTACTGATGTACCGGATATAATCCCAATACCAAGTGAGACAGTATTATCCGTCAAAATATTGTTAACTTGGGACATCCAGCAATCAGTTTGGAAATACCCTTTATCACACCCAACTGCCCGTAGGTCATTTCGACTTCCATAAATATTTGCTCGTAAATAGAAGCCATAACCTGTTCCAGCAACTGAACCATATCGATAAACAGAAATACCTTCAACACGATCATACATACCGTATAAATCACCATCTTTAGGGCATGCAAAAATAACTGCATCAATATTATCCGTAAGATAACCACTACCCACATGATTAGTCGTAGTTTTGATGAATTCAGTTGCTCCACGTCCTGCACCTATTAATTTTGGTACTCGATAGTAGACAGAGGTTCCTTGTGCAGCATGGATTTTAGAAATGATAATAGGATTAGTCGTTCTAAAAGTACCTATCCCAATTTTAACAGTGCGAGGCAAATTGAATGACGCTGCATAATACAATGCCTGATTCACTGTTGCACAAGACCATACAAATGTTGAATCTTGACTCAAGCCATAATTCTCGGCATCAATTTCAGAACTACCGTCAATGCGAACCCAACAACCATTTCCTGTATTGGCAGGGTTGTAATAAGTATTAAAATTAGCAAAAGCTGGTAAAGTTATTAATGGATCAATAGTGTATCCACCGTCATGCTTACTTTTACTTTCTGTTCCGTTCCATACAAATAAACCGCCACCAGTCCTAGGATTTATTAATCCAGACATTGGGGGATGGTAGGATAAAACTCGAACAATCTGACCATTTCTTCTCGTGACCACACTAATAAGATCATTAAGTGTATTAACCACTTGAATAGTTTTATCGTTAATTTGTTCTTGGTTTTCTAAACCATCAATTACATCGATTGCATTTACTGTTGCCATTTTCTCACCTATTTGGAATTAAGATTCAGAAGTACTTAGAGAAAAGTGATTGAAATAGTTCTAATTTGAAACTTTTCATACACTAAATATAACTATAAGAATGTATATTGAGTCGCCATTTATGAGTCCTCTACAGTTGTTAATTTTTATATCAGCCCATGTCAACCGTATGGAAATTTTTAAATTGATTGTATTTACTACCATTTCTGCTATGCGAGTTGTTTGATCGTTCGTGCGTGCTTTACAATAAAAAAAGCCCATAGCTATTAAGCTAAGGGCTTAGTAGTTTTTTTGCAATTTAGTTTGAAATCATTCCAATATATTGAAGATTTGTTGCATTCACTGTAATAGTTGCTGTTGTTCCAGAAATGCTTACGGAAACTGAACTACCTGAGGTTGGTAAGGCTGCTATTCCACTCTGAGAGATATCAATAATTACATTATCGGTTTTCAAGGCTCCAGTTACTCCTGATTTAACAATTAACCCTAAATCACCAAATGCCTGCAATGAAAAGTTAGCTGTATTCGATGTACCATTGCCAACATAAAAATCAAAATATTTTTTCCCATTGAACCTACAATTGGATGTGCTTATAAAATGTAAATCATTTCGGAAAGCATTAGCATCAGCATATGTAAATTTCATATCACGCACTAAAATTCGATCTTTTGCTGTACTTTGCGCATCAAAATAAACAGAATCATTCGTGTTTTCTAATTCACCTCCACTAAAATTCACAATTGGAGAGAACAAGCTAAATCCCCCTGAATATTCTCTATATTTAGCAAGCTTGGAGTTAGTGATGTTAAATACCCCATCTGCTTTATTAATTAGAGTTGCAGGTGAGTTATCAAATCCGCGTAACTTTTCAATGTTGGCATAAACTTTTGTCCCTACACCTGCATTATCTAGAATATTCAGCGTACCCACTGGTGTATCAATAATTTCAAGAATCACACCTTCGTTTCGCTTTGCGAACCTATCTAAATAGATACTTAAAAAATCATTATAGTTAAACTTCAGGTTATCTATTTTGATATATCGAGGTAGCTTAATACTTGAGCTAGCTGGAGATTGATTCGAATCAAAAAGTGCCATTAATACATTGGATTTAACAATTCCGCCATTGATCACAAAAGTCTCAAAGAACTCATGACGAATTGGACTTCCTGCTGGAATAGTATTGAGAGCATTCCGTTGACAGCGAGCAAATGCAATTTCAGCATTTAACTCACCTTCAATAATTGGATTGGTAATAATCAAGTTACCATTACACCAGCCGCCAGTATCATCACGACTACGTAAGATACCGTCATTTTGATAGGCTTTTCGCAATAAGAAATGAGGATTCTCAATAATAAGATCCCCTATCATCGTTACCAAAATTCCCCAGTTTCCAATTGTGCAGTCTTTAATTTTTAAATAATCATGACATGGCTTATGGAAATCAATTCGATTAAGCTGGCTGTTCTCAAAAGTCACACGCTTACAGTTATTAAAACCTATAGCTCCCCAACCATAGCCATCTGAGCAAATGTTACTTAACTTCATCTGAAAGTTTTCACCTGCCCAAACTGTATAATTTGAATCATTATTACTATTAATAAATACGCTGGATGTATCAAGACCATCAATTTCGATATCGTGACAAGTCGTTTCAATTCCTATTTTAGATTTTATATTCGTTGCCAAAGAACTATCATCATGAAAACGAAAACCTGAAAGTCGATAACGGTTCCCATTTTTAACTCTAACAATAGTCAAACTACTAGAAACTAAAGTTTCATCAATTGATAATCCTTTACCAATAAACTCAGTATCAGCAACTTTTTGAGATTTAACTTGAGTTATGGCAGACATATCAAAATCGTAAAAAAAGGTTGATGCCATTTGCCCTTTCTTATATACGCGATTTAACTCAAATCGTGTCATTGTATCGCCACGATATAAGTACATTGGAGTCGAAGCATATATTGTTATAAAACTGTCATTAAGGGTTGTATCACTCTCCAATACAGGAATATAGGTCGCATTTGCTGACAAAATTCCTTGTGTTTTTAAGAGTGTTACAATTTCACTTGTGCTGTCATAGATGGTTATCTTAGCTCCACGATCAACTACAAATCCACCAGAAAAATTAGGACCAAGCTTAAAGACCGTTCCAGTCAAATCGTAATCAAAACCTATTGTGATTGATTCAGCCCCATCTAAATAATATGTTCCACTGAAATTCCTTAAGGGTTTCCTATAGTTTTTAGATGCTTCAAAAGCTTTAATGATCTTGTCATCAACAGGCACATTACCCTCATTCTCAATCGAGAGCATACTAAAATCAATGTAATCATTAAGCTGCCGAACCCAACCATTAATAATTACAATTTCATCATTCTGTTGAGCTTTTTCTGAATCATAAATAAAGTGACCACCACCACGGTTTTGTCCTGAATAGTATGATTTCACATACACAGTTTGACCATTTGCAGGATTTTGAATATTTAATAATTCACTTATACCTTCTACTACATTCATTTTTAGTTACCTTTAATTTGTGAAAATTGAGACTTCTCTTCTGCTGACATTTTGGTACATTCTACCTCATGTTCAGGAGTTTCGATTTTGAGAACAAAAGCCGAGCAAGAAACTGTCTATAAATTAAAAGTAGGGAGTCGAGTTGAAAAATACCTATCAAATTCACTATAACAACAAAGCTTTTCATTTATTCTTGTCTAATAACATTTAAATTATTAATCGCATTCAAATGACCCTGTTTAGCCGATTTTTCATACCAGTATTCAGCTTGTTTTTTATCTTTTTTTACATAAATACCTTTCTCAAAAAAAACCCCTAAATTATATTGTGCTTCTGGATTACCTAATTCAGCAGATTTTTTCGAAAACTCAAATGCTTTTTCGTAATTTTCCTGATCTAAGTACATTTTCGACAACCCATCATATGCTCGTGAAGGGTTATCTTGAGTACCTAATAAGTACCAACTTTCTGCCTTTTCATAATCTGGTAATTGACTAAAATCTTTGCTCCTATATAACTCCGCCAAATTTACTTTAGCGTCTTTATTTCCTAATTTATTCGCTTTTAAATAGTATTCCTCAGCCTTTTCAAAATCTCTTTCTCTACCCATTCCTGCATAAAAAATCATTCCTAAAGAATTTAATGCTTCATTATTATTAGATTTTGCTGATTTTTCAAACCAATAATAAGCTTTATCAAAATTAGGTTGAACTTTTTCAGCGCCATTAAGGTATACCCAACCCATTAAATTTTCTTTTTCATCCAAAGTTAATTCTTTAAGATCGAATATCTCACATTGCTTACTAATACTCCCAGCTTGCTTGCACTCTTCTTCTAAAGTAAGATTTTTGTCATTTCTATCGAAATTTGTACAAGATAGTAATCCGCTAACGGCTAAAAATATTAAAAATTTTTTCATAAAAATCTACCTACAATAATTAACAGCAGTACAAATTGAACCAGTAGCTCCTGCACCTGCTCCAACTATCACATTACCTGAATATGTTTGAGAGCCATCTGTATTCTGGCAAGCTTGCGCGCCTCCTCCAATTAGTGCAGCACCTTTAGCACTACCACAAACGGAACCACCAGTAGAAAAACCAGATGAAGTATTTGTATTTGTATAGCTCTGCCCACCACTACCATAAGCACTTGCCTCAGCTCCTGCACTACCACAAACTGTTATTGCTATACATTGCATAATTTTTCCATATTGATCTTGTGTATGTCCTCCACCAATACCAACTGACGCTCCAGCAATAGCTGTTACTCCTAAATTTACATTTGACATTGTTGTATAAGGAACATGTGTCGCGGCTTTTACTGGCGCTGGTGGTATCATTACCTGATTTCGATAAGCGGTGTCATTCTGCATTCTCCAGTTATGTTCAGACACTTTGGCCCTCCCATATTCCATTAGTCCAGGAGGAAATGCATTTGCCCAATCTAGCCCCATTGGATCAACCCATTGATTTGGGTCACTTACATAAGTAGAAGTATTCATACCTCCCTCTAACCCAATCGGATCTTTACTGATATATCTTGCACTATAAGGTTCATAATAACGATAGCGGTTATAATGCAGCCCTGTTTCTTGATCGTAATATTGCCCTTGAAAGCGTAAATTATTTTCTTCGAATGGGTTATCTTGATTTAATTTTTTAATTTCTAATGCCGTTCCCCACGTATCTTGTAGAATTTCCCAGACACATTCTCCTCGGGCATCCGTCATGCTTTGTGGCATTCCCACCTGATCACAATGGTAAAATGTAATTTGCTCTAAATCAGTTCGCTTTTTACGAAGATCACGGTTCCAAACGGGGTCTTTATAAATAGAATATGGTTTTGTTTGATACTCCTGATAATCAGGAGTCTCTATCAGTTGAATGAAATCCTGATAACCTGCTTGTAGTAATGGAACAAAACTATCAGGCTCATAAATATAATGTTTGGTATAACTGGCCTGTTCCGATTTGAGTGATTCCCATATCATTAAATCGCCATCCCAACCAAATAATGTGAATGCATTGGCTGTCTTTTTGTAGAGTCGGCGACCAAATACATCGTAACCATATTCTGTAACGAGACCATTATTATCGCTTCGAACGAGCCTGTTTTGATTATCCCAAGTCAGTTTCAGGTTTTTACCCGCTTGAATCATCTCTATCACATTACCTTGAGCATCGTATTGGTAATGTTTACCTTTATAACTTCGAATAAGGTTATTCTTAATTTGGCTTGGACTGAATCCCGAGTCAGAGTCAATCAAGTTACCCGCTGGGTCAAAGCTAAAGCGCTCTGCTTTAGCTGCACTTTGAGCTGCGATTAAACGCCCAATGGAGTCATATTGATAATTAACTTTCCCCAAACGGCTATCTTCAACTTGACTCAGCAAGTAGTTTTCATCGTAGTGATAATGTCTATGTGCTTGGTACTGTAAATAGTCTTGGGTGTCTTGCTCCGGTTGAATGAACTGTGAACTCAACAACCCTACATCATTATACTGTTTGCTTTGAATGAGCCCATTGACTAATCGTCGTGTTGTTTCTCGATGCAAATCATCACGTTGAAATGAAGCAATCTCTTGATGATTTAAACCTATTGCATAAATGTATCCTGAACCATAAACAAGATGATTTAATGTTTGGCCATCAGGTCGAATTGTTTTAATTAAATTTCCAAGCTCATCATATTCATAGCGCAATACTGCTGTGAGTGGTTGAAGCCCTGAAATTTTATAATGTTGATGTTCTCTAACCAATTGTCCAAGCGCATTGCGATAGAAGTCAATTTGGCTAACATCATTACGGGCTCGGCTCAGTTGACTATTGAGGTTATAGTCAAATTGTTCTGTTTGTTTCTGCCCGGTATGTAAATGAGTAAAGCTTTTTGATGCAATCTGTCCATCTGCATAATAGTCGAATTGGGTCAGAATATTGGGTTGACGGATTTGAAGTAACCTGCCGTTTTCATTGTAATTATAGTGCTTTTCCTCTCCATCAAAGGCTTGCTCACGTACCAAATATCCATACGAGTTATATGCAAACACGTATTCTGCCTGATTCTGATTGATCAGCTTTTGGATACGTCCTTGTTTATCCCATTGATAGGCTATGCGATGTCGATTGGCATCAATACGCTGCGCTAACAAGCCAACTTGATTGTACTGATACTGCGTGACCAAGCCTTTCGTATCCGTATGTTGAAGTAAGCGTCCTTCTTCATCATGTTCAAAGTGTTCTTTTAGCCCATCAGGATAAATAATTGTTTCTAGCTGGTCCTGGTTTTTACCGCTATAGATAAATTGTACTTTCTGCATATCGGCATTATTTTGAGAAAGTAATTTTCCACTTTTATCATATTCCCAGTAACTACTTTTATCAGAGCAATCAGTATATGACGTCATCTGTCCCAATTCATTATATTGAATTTTCTTAACACCACCTTTTGCATCAATGACCTCAACCAATTGATTATCATTATTGTATTTATATTGCGTCATCTGCCCTAATGGGTTGATCTCTTTACTGACATGACCTCGAGTATTATATTCACGTTTCCAAATGTTACCTTCAGCATCTTTAATTTCGATTGGCATATTATTTTTATCATATGCAAAACGAATCACACCGCCATTGGGCTGGACAATTTTAACAAGCTGATCTTGATCATTATATTCTTGTTGCGTCTCTCGCCCTTCAAAATCAATTTGACGAGTAATGCGCTTTTGCCCATCACGGCTGTACCATGATTCACGTCCATCAGCTAAACGAGTTCGATATGTGAATCCATTAAGGTCAAAGTAATAGTAAGTTGGAACATCATAAGCATCGTAAACCGCCACTTGACGTAAGCGCGGATGCCATTTTAGTTTGGTATGGAAACTGCCATCATCTGCCCATTCTTCGATTGCTTTCGCTTTGGCATCAGTGGATTCATAACGGATATTTTGTCCACGCCCTGTACGGTCTGTATAGCGTGTTAGTTGATGGAATGAGTTATATTCATAGGCTCTTATATGACCATTCTGGTCAATAACTTGAATCAAGTTACCTTGGGTATCATAGTCATAACGCGCTAATGGTTCAGCTTTATCATCTATAAACACCGCCATGATTTTAACTTGCTCATTAAAAGCAAATTTTAATTGGTGTTCGGCATGCTCTAATTGAAAGTCAACACTTTGCAGATAAGCAACTTCATCCCAAACAAGGTAATTTAAATTGATCTTTTCTTGTGTTTTTTCATTAAATTGTTGAATGAGTTGATAAGGCCCTCCAACTGAAAACTGATGGAATTGAAAAGTCCATTCCCCACCAAAGTTTAAAAGCAAATCTCCATTTTTAAGAGGCTGAATCATCCATCCTTCATACGGAACTTCATAAGCTTCAAATATAATAGATGCAGGCAATTGATGCTTACGCCCCTTACTATCGATAAATAAATAACCTTGGGCAGTCTGTTGAATCATATTGGAAAATGGCATCATCCAGCGCGCACCGATCATACTCTGCTCAAACTCATCCATTTGTGAGTTATATTGGCGTATAAAAGAAAAACCTATTTTTGGTAAATAGAAATCTGCATGTTGAACCCGCTCAGCACCAATTGAGTAGCTAATACTTTTTCCTGATTGTGAATCATCCCCCTCACATGGTGGAGCATTTAAAGCATCTGCCTGTAAACTCACAAACTCTAAAGTATCTCCTTTGGTATGCTGTTCATATTCACCCGTTTGGTTAATAGGCACACTCGCATTACCTTTATTTTCTAATGCTTGTATCGCTTTTAATGTTTCTTGTAATAACCATGCCAATGTATATTTTTGGCCCGCATTTGCTTGTTGTTGTAAGGTTTGGCTTAAAGTTGTTACAGCTTGAGTGGCTTCTTGTTGTAAACGACTTTGAATATTCGGTTCAATCTTAGGGGTTAAATTTGCTTGGGTGGGCTTCCCTAATAAATCAATCAGTGGAACGGCCCAGTTAGTAAATTTAAGTTTTGGGTCTCGTTTCTCTGCACTTGCACCTGCTTCAGTGCTTATTCCTACACTTATACCTGTTGTAGGGGTCGCCATGCTCTGTAAGATGCTGTTGCCCAGTGTTGTAGCACTGGTCAGTAAACTGCTTAATTTCGCCTGAGTTTCTTCTAAAAAGTTCTCTAGATCTCCAGCAATCATGGCATTCAGGTGTAATCCTAAACGCTTAATATCCGTTTCTTTAATTTTTCCATTTTCCGGATATAAGCATTCTGCCATTAAACCAAACATTGGACGTAATGCCATGCGAGCATGTGCTTCGTTATTGGGTTCTAAAAATAAACCAATTAGATTTGCAGCAAGAAGGGCCCCACGCTGTACAGCGATATCTCCAGTTTTTCTATCCGTTGCGTACAACATGAGGTCGAGTACACTACCCGTCAATGCAAAAATATTAGCCACTGTTGTTATATTGGCTTTAACTTTGATCTGTTCTAATGTTGTGTTACCACACACTTGTAAATAAAGCTGCACCTGACTAGCGATCATTTGCAAGTCGGCTACATCGGTCACGCTGTTTAAATTAAAAACAGCAAGTTCAACAGTAGGTTGTTCTTTCATTTCTTTCTGTTGTGTATTCTCTTTAACCATCAATATAAAACCTTTAAATCATTTAATGACAACAATGCTGATCTACGTTGGATTACACTATTCATCCAATCTATTTTTTTGTCCGCACAAAAGTATCCATAACACCTGGCTGAATCGGAGAATCTAGTGGTGTGGTCTGAGTTAATTTCGCTGTCATTTGATCACTCAAAAAAACTTTGCCTTGTTCTTTAATTACGGCAAGAGACTGGCTTGGATGTATTGCCACTTGAGCAAGACTTTTCATTTGATCAGCTGATAGAGTGAGATTAAGTTGTTTTGATACTGTGTTAAGCGCGGTATGGGCCACTTGATTTTTAATCTGCCCTACTGTTTGGTCAACTAAATGAGTTAAAGTATTCTGACCCAAGTCTTTGAAACTATTTTTATCCATTGACAGAAGATGATCTTTCAACTGAGATATCGTATTTTCTCCCACGGCTCCTAATGCATTTTTCATGAGTCCTTGAGCGCTTACAACTAGCTCAGCCCAGGTATAATGACGATTAAAATCACTACTTTGTACCCATGCACTGGTCTCATCTTTCTCAAAAACCACTTTAGCAGGCCCCGGTGCAATACCTGTTACTTGTGCAAAACCATTTCCATCGAGTTTTCCAGCAATTTGTTTACCTAATGAATCAATCACCTTATAGCTATTTTGCTTGAAGAAGTTTTCTCCACCATAACTTCTGAGCAATTGCAAAGCGCCTTGCATTGGCTTCGCTTTAGGTAACTGAGGACTGTCTGCGCTCACACTTGCTCCAGCAGTAAACAGATGCTGCCCAGCCTTCACCTCAAACTTGCCACCTGTAACAGGGAAAATACCTGAACCATTGATCTTGATTTGGGAACTACCCGAAGTGATGACAATTTCTTTAGCCGCAGTAATTTCAATTCGGTCTTCTGTAGAAATAATCTGGATACCTTTACGGGCAATAAAGTCAGCGCTATCATCCTGTGCCTGTATCTCAACCTTGCCCTGACCCGCATAGAGTCGTGCCCCTTCTTGAGCCGAAAAAAGGCTGATTTTATTTTGGGCATGCGCAATCAGGTTCTTTTGGGTGCTTAGATTAATACTATCACCAGCAGTTTGGCTTAACTGACCATCTGCACTTAAGTGAATATCTTCATGACTCTCTAGAGCGATGCTATTAGGTGCACTTAACAGCATAATGGCTTGTTTAAATGCTGCGGCCTTCTCTTGATCCTGCTGCTCAATCTGCTCTAAGAACGCTTTTAGGTTCTCAAGCACCTCCAATGGATCAGTTTGCTGATTTTTAGCGACTTCACTGAGTGCCTTAGCATTGTTAAGACTATCTTCTATTTGCTGCTTAGCTTCATTTGTATCGAGGTGTACCCCTTGGGCTTGGTCCTGTTGATGAGTCGTCATGAGTAAACCACTGCCTGCTCTGACTGTCCCCCATTGATCAGTCCTTAGTTCAAAACCTTCTCCACGACCTTCGCTTGTCGCGTTGTCTTTTGGATAGCTTAAGTTACCCAAGTTTAACTGACTGGCAGCATGGCTGCTTTGTAGCTGGGCACTGATTTGCCCAGTCGTATCATCAAAACGTAGCTGGTTAAAGCCTTTTCCATCTATTTCTTCTGAGCGAATACCACTCAACTTTTTTGTGTCGGGTAACTGGCCTTTCTGGTCAAACTGAGTTGGGTGACGTTCGGCTTCGTGGATACGTCCGACTACAAATGGACGATCAACATTACCGTCAAAGAAATCAATCACCACGATTTCCCCCACGCGTGGTAAGAAGCGTGCACCATAGCCCTCTCCAGCCCATGGGGTCAATACATCAACCCACGCTGAATCGGTGTCATTGTCATTACTTCCCGCTCCACCATCATGACGATGGTCATCACTTCGGGTAAACAGGAAACGAACCTTTATACGCCCCCACTGGTCAACATGGATAGTTTCACCTTCAGGCCCCACTACACGGGCACGTTGCGGTGAGGCTTTCGGTCGGTTTTGTAGAGCTTGGTATTCCGGGACTGTCTTGATATGACGACGCTGTAAAATCAGTTGATTGCCTTGCCGTTCTTCATGATCATCAATCTGACTGTTGATGAACCAATGGCTTTGTTGAAGCAAGGTCTGAATTTGCTGGTTTAAATCTTTCGGTAAGTTGTTCTGATTATAGTAATGCTTCCCAATGATCAAAAACTCTTTGTCTGCCCCACTATGCAGATCAATTTCAGGATGTTCATTGAGTTCAAACCAATAACCAACGTGTGTATCTCGAACTGTGGTTTTTGCAATAAACTGCTTGGACTGGGCATCATGGTAAGCCGTTAGATTCTGATTGAACTTATCCAGTTGTTGATCGCTTGCGGATGTTGCACCATCTTCCCCATTCAAATCCTGCATCCATGCCGGACTAAAGTGCCAGGCATCTTCCAGACTTAAGCTGTGGTTGTCATAGCTAGCACTATGTTGATGTTTACTTTGTACATTGCCAGCCCCATCTGTTTGTTGTAATACATCTGACTGCCAACGCTGCACAAAAACAGAAGTGGGTTGCAAACGACGTCCAGCGATTAGGCTGGTCATGCTATCAAATTGTTCTGTTGCACTGCTACGATGGTAACGAATCGTTCTTCTTGTCAGTGTCTGATACTGGTTATTGTCATCAATCAGACGCAACTTTTGTGGCTGAATATGATCTGTATTGCTCGCTACTGTAAGCTCCTTTTCATCAATCAACCAGTTAATGCCTTCACTTCGCCATAAACGGGTTAAAAAGTCATAATCACTTTCATTCAACTGCATCACGAATGGACGTATATCATACTGCTGTTCTAATCCGCTTAGATCTAAAGTCAGACTCGCAGCAAATAATGGGCTTTTCCCTTGCCATTCTTGAAAAAGAATTTCAGTTATTTCTTTCACACTTTTATTCATAAACACACGACTGTTTCTGCGTTTATGCCAAAGATAGCTTGGGTCATTGATTGTGAGCTTATATAAAGTTAAAGCACCGTCACTTTGTCCCTGTGAGGCTGCTGTAATAATACCTGTCGTACGAAATAGTTGTCCTTGATCTGTCACCTGATCAACAGCAACCTGTAAACCAATAAATTGCTTGAGTGCAATGTGGGCATGGGTGGATAAACAGATCAGCTCCGCTGTCATACCCTGATTAAGATGTTGCTGCCCATCAATACGTTGTAAAAAAACTTGACTATTCAGGGATGAATCTGAAAACTGAAGATATATCACACGATGCTGTGAGAGAAAACCAAAACCCTCTAGAATTTGGAAGATATTATTAAACATCACTTTTTTATAAATTTGAGTCATAATTGATCATATTCTATAAAAAATATACAGGACTGTCTATCCAAGGTGATAAATTGATGCGACGTACTTCAGGAGCTGTAATGATTTGAAGAAACCAAGTAAAAAGCAAAAAATGATTTTAACGACAGCAATGAAGCTGTTCACACAAGAGAGTTACATCCCTGTCGGTGTTGACCGGATTATGACTGAATCTAATGTCGCCAAAATGACTTTTTATAAATATTTCCCCTCAAAGGAAGAATTAGTACTAGCCTGCTTACAAGAATTAAAACTCGATATTCAAATGGGTGTGGAACACAGTATCTCTGGTCAAACACACCCTTTAGCAAAGTTATATCAACTCTATATGTGGTATATCAACTGGATCAGTCAAGATGAGACCAGAGGATGCCCATTCCATAAAGCACGCATGGATGTCGGAGAGCTATACCCTTCTATTTTTATCGTATTAGATGAATATCAAGACTGGTTGTTCCAACTCACATTGTCTTGATTTGAACAATTAAACGTGAACAATCCTACAATTTCAGCTCGCTTATTCATCAATATTCTAGATGGTGTAATCAGTGACTCTGCTTATGATAAAAGTCGGCTTCAGCCCCAAAAGACATGGGCTTATATCAGAACATTGATTGGATTTGAAATCCGCTAAAAGGTAAATCACCTTTTAGCATTGTAATCGTATTAATAAGATAGAGATAAAAAACAAAAAATAAGCTTTTACAAATTTTTAAATCAATTCAAGATTTTGAAGAAAATGCCCAAGCATCTTGCGAGTTTGTCATATCCGATATTAATCTAAAACTAGCTGGACCATAGTCTTCATCTACAATCAAATACCCTTTAGTATTGTTTTTCATTGCATCACATTTGTTGTTCTGCAAATGATAGCTAGCAGTATTTACCAATAGGTTTCCCGTGATTACTCCAGTGAATATACAATTCGCATCTTGCGAAGCCATCTGTCCTTGAGAATTAATTTCAAGGGGAATAGTCACATCATTTGCCAATGATAATGTATAAGTACCACTCAATGAAGCGATATTTACTTTTTGGCCGGTAATTTCTTCAACATGATCAAAATGCTTGATGGTAGTAACTTTATCCGCTTGATTGGTATACCACATCTGATTTTTAGCATCATATGTTATAATAATGGATGCTCGGTCCTGCTCATCATTAAAGACCAGAAGCTTATTACCATCAATACCTGAATAATATTTACCAGTCATTGGTAATTCTTGATCAGTTTCAATACTAACAGTATAAGTCCCTATATCTAAACTTGGAGCGAGCTCAACTTTTGATGGTGTATCTTTTTGCTCTTGATCTTCATTGCTACTATTACATGCAACTAATCCTAAGCTGAGAAGTACAACAATTAAATACTGTCTCATAGCTTCCCCCTATTTATTTAAATAAATCTTTTAAACGAATTTTTAACCATTCTTGAGCTGCAGGGCGTTGATCATAAGCAACTTGCATGGCTGTGACAGAAATTTTACTTTTGACAACAACACTTTCATCTGACATTTGAGAAGTAGTTGGAGCTGCAGTAGTAATAGTGGCGCCCATATTATTCGTTTTTGCATCAAACTTTAATGTATACTCGTCATAAGTACCTATTTTAGCAAAAGCAAATGGCGTACTTGTTGTAAGTGTTGCTGGGAAATTAACATTTAAGGACATGCCATTAGGTAATAGTTTACCTTTTGCTTTAGTTTGTAATTCATTAATCAAGCTAATTGTACGTTGCGCTACAATCTTGGAGTTAGCATTATTTATATTAGCGTTATCAGTCGTATTAGCATCGGCACTTAACGCAATCGATGGAATACCTCGGCCTGCTGATAATTGCACATTACCAATCGTGCCAGAATTAGTAACCACTTTACCAATATTTTGACCTTCATTAGGCCCAGACAACACTAGATCTGGTACTTTCCCCCAGCGGTTCATAGCAACAACATCTAGGCCATACATAGTTGCCATAACTGGAGTACCATGCACATAGTGCCAATCACCATTCGTATAGCCTGATTTAGTAAATGGACCTACAGACAGTACGGCGTTGCCCTTATCCAGCAATGACTTACTATGCGCAATCCGCACAATGGGTTATAAAAGTAAAGTGACAGGTCATGGATTTCGGGGTTTGGCATCCACAACCCTACACGAACAAGGCTATACGCATGATGCTATTGAAGTACAACTAGCACATAAAACAGGTAACGCCGTTTCACAAGCCTATAACCATGTCCAACACTTAGAATACCGAATCAGAATGATGCAAGAATGGTCAGACTTTATAGATCAACTTAGAAATAATCTGCTTCTATACCCTAAAAATAAACGCGCCTAAATTAGTGCGACGAATAAAGACGCTCCACAACATGCAATGAGTAGCAATTACTTTATAATAACCTTGTTAAGTCTAGGTTAGCTCCCGAAAGTCGGACAATCCAATCCGATTGACTTAACTTTTTCATTGGGAGTTGTGGGAGACGTTTATGGGCTTATTAGATTTAATTAAGGAAGATGAGACCTTTGAGTTTATTTCATTAAAAGAGGCTATCAATTTACTAGCAATAAAAACAAAATCCACCACTTTTAGCGTCGCTACCTATCTATTGAATAAGAATGTCGTATCTACCCTTGCTTGTTATCATAGAAGTACAGACTATAAATTATATGTCTTCAGTACACCTAGCTATAAAATATTTATATTCAGTTCAACCTACAGAAAATATAGAGCTCTTTAACTTTAATATTTATGTCACTTATAAAGTATATAAAAATTAAACACAATAACATTATTGGTTTTTTAAATTAATTCAGTGGTCTATTTTTTATTTTAACAAACGGTCAATTAAATGAAGCCTACATCGACTAAAAAGAATGCCTTGCGACTGGTATTTTGTTTAAGCCCTCTTTTGCTTGCTGCTTGCGGTAATGATAAAGATGAACAACTAGGTACAGCTAACAATGCTCAAATTGCTTTTATGTCAGACGTTCATTTTCTTGATATTTATGGGAATTTAGGAGCATCCTCTTCCTTTAAAGGTATTCCAACAGAACATGGCAATGCAACAATTCGAACCATGTATGCTGAATTGACATCAACCCGTTTGTTCAATGAAAACTATTTTGCATTTCGTGCTGCATTGGACAGTGCATTAGCAAAGGGAATTAAATTAGTCGCATTTCCAGGAGACTATTCTGATGATGGTCAACCGATGAATGTCAATGGTTTTAAAAAAGTGCTACAAGAATATGAAAAGAAAGGCATGCGTTTTTTTATCGCACCAGGTAACCATGATCCAGTTTCACCTTATGATAATGAAGCAGCAGGTAAAAGTGATTTTATGGGGCTGAATGGTCAACCTCAAAAAGTTTATGGTCTGCAAAATCAAGCATGTTTAGATGCGGAATCAGATGTTGCTTGCACCAATGCCATGATGGAACAAGGTTATCATTCTCTAGTGACCACATTGGGCGATTATGGCTTTATGCCAAATAAAGCTGATATTTATTGGGAAACTCCGTATAGTAAATATACAGAGAAAACTTATAATTTTGCCCAAGCAACAAATGAAGCAAAAATTACAAACCGCCAATATGAAATCTGTAAAGAAGGTGAAGGTGGCGTATATAAACAAGTAAACTATACGAAATGTACTAATATTCCGGATGTCAGTTATTTGGTTGAACCAGTACCTGGTGTTTGGTTACTGTCAATTGATGCTAACGTATTTGTACCTACAGATAAATTTGATCCAACCAATCCACAAAAATCTGATGGTTTTGTTGGTGCTGGTAATGCTGGTTGGAATCAAATGGTAACTCATAAAAAAACAACAATGAAATGGATTACTGAAGTCGTACAAAGAGCGAAGAAAGAAAATAAAAAACTAGTTGCATTCTCACATTATCCAACAATGGATTTTTATGCGAATCAAACAAATAATATTAAAGCTGCTTTTGGTGAGAAAAGCTTCCAAGCAGAACGTGCTCCGTTAGATATAACTACAGCGCAAGTTGCGACAACAGGTCTACCCTTACATATTGGCGGTCACATGCACTTTAATAGTACTAACGATTTTAAGGATAGTGCTGGAAATTATTTAGTCAATGTACAGTCACCATCATTAGCTGTTTATGGTGCAGCTTATAAAATTGTAGACTTTATTAGTCCATCAAAAGTGGATATTAAAACCATTAAACTTGATGATGTACCACGTTTTAATGAACTATTCCCTTTATATAAAAAGGAATATAATTATATCGTTTCAACGACTTCTGAATCCGATCCAAAACGATGGAACAAAGCAATTTTAGATACGAAAAATTATAAAGAATTTACGCATTTTTATTTTGGACAATTATCTCAACTGCGTTTCATGAATGAATATTGGCCATGTTATATGCGTGATTTAGCAGAACAGTTGAATTTGGCTCAAATATTGACCATGAGTCAATTAAATACAGCTGTGACCTATGCACAAATTGGTGATATTCAAAATACGTTGAAACTTAAAGTGAGTGAAGGGTGTCTAGCAACAAGCCAACAAACACTTACAACATCTTCGACACAATTTACAACTGACTGGAATATTGCGAAATCAAAAGCAGAACAATTGGCAAAAAATGCTAGTTTAAATTTGAGTGATATGGAAAAAGTCTCTGCTTATGATTTTTATGGTGACTTCCATAGAACAATTTATGCAGGTGGCTTAGCATTAGATGATATGGGTGCTACACGAGTAAAACAGTATAAATTACTGATGAGTAGTTTCCCACAATCTACAACTGCACCAGTGCTGCTAGAAGGAAAAATATCAGATAGCAATCCAATTCATGTACCGTTCCAATATAAATTTAAACAAGTATTCAATATTTTGAAAGGTGTAGGCTCTGGAAAACCAAGCGACCACTTTATTATTGATTATGCAGATAAAACTGTAAAAGAAGCAGGCTCTAGCGGCCTCTCATTTAATTAAAACCAAGCTTTAGTAAACTAAAAAAGTATATACAAAAATATCTTTTAGTAACCGCACTCAAAAGTTAGTCATCTAATTTTTGAGTGTTCTTATAGTTAGATTACGATCCTATAGCTACTATGTGGGATTATGAAGAAATAGACTGGCTTGGAAACAACTCTAGATATGAGGAAGCTTCAAATTTTATATTTTCAGCAGTAAGAACAAACCTATTTGAAATATTCTCCAATGACAAATACTTCATTACATCTGATAATTTGAAGATACTATCAACCGAAAATGGGCATTATATTGATAGAAAAAATAAATCCAATAAGCAGTTGATATTTAATAAAGTATCTAAGGTTAGCTACTTTATTCACTTAGGTAGCTAGGGCTACCTTTATTTTTATTTGCTTTTATCACCCCATCAAGCCGTTGCAATGAACTGCAACAGCTGTCTATTTCAATCTATGAATAGGATGGGTACTTAATGTCACCACTTAATCAAGAACAGTTTTTACGAATCAAGGACCTTGCCAATTATCCTGAAAAACAAGCGACCACCCACACATAATCCATGACCAATGCACCAACCAATGGCTTCAACACTTCACAGGCATTTAACAGAGCCATCATTTCCTGACGCGCTCTAGAATTTGGTATTGAGTAGTAATGAAATCTCATCTACGGCAGGCTTGAGCTCGGGATCGTCATTCTTGGCTTTAAGGCTTCTTCCATTTTGCCAGCAACTACAGACAATTCTTAACTGATGCAACTTGGCTCTCGTAAATCCCCCATCCATTTTCTACGTCAGGACCGTAACAGATAGTAATCAAGTGGCATCAACCGAGACTGGGATATGCTTGATAAAACTGCTCCCTGCCAAATGAAGAAAGTGCTTTTTAAGCTCTTCTGAGGCACGTAATAACCGATATGTTTTATAGGGGCCTAATACTTCCCAACTCAGTATTTCATTATTCCTATACTCACCACGACTCTAACAATGTGATGATACATTCAACCATTGAATGACTATTCCCATCATGGTATCGCTGTAATTTGTCACATTGTGATTTTAAAACTCATTTATTCAATAGATAGAAGTAAACCCCCATTAAAATACGGAGTCCAAAACACTGATGTGGAGGCAAAAGCCTATAATAAATTAAATAGCTAATAATTTAAGTACATCATCTGACCAGATGAGTAACATACTCTTAGTATTAAGTTGATCCAATCCTATTCTCCCACAGCAATACAACGTTTTATCGATTTTTTCTTAGGCTGTATAATTTTTGAAATGTTCAATTTTAAAATCAGCTGGTTCAATTACTGTTCTCACTAATGCATTCAAAGAGTCATATTTATAACTATCCTTATCAATGCGCCGAAGTCTAACCCTAAGATAATCATTGAACTTCTTATCTATGCATGTATGTATTTCATTTTTCTCAGCTTCTGAAATTTCACTCATCTCAACCCACCCTGAACTCAAGCAAAACTATATGTTAAATATATATTAACAATAGTATATTCAATATAAGTGAAACTTAAGTATTTCATGAACGGATCATTGAAAGAAAGCTGTTTTCTCATTAAGTCAAAACTAAATACAGTTAATTTAATGATAGAAATATCTCATCAATAATAGCCTTACTGCCTCATCGAAAATTGATTTCATCAACAGACTGTATCCCCCTTAGATGAACTTTCTTATACGCAATATGGTAGAGCTAGTACTAACCAAAGACAAAAGTCGATATCATTAGTAATCTAGGGAATAAGAAACATCAAAAGTGATAAAGCGCGTTCAGGAATATACTTGAACCAGTTTATATTGTTCCTCTTGCCTTTCCTTCTTCTAGCCACCAGCATTGATCATGACTTTTCAATTGTAACAGTGACTCGATGACCTTATTTATTAAAACTTAGTTTAACCCACATTACAGCAGCACTCAGATAATGGAATAGCTCGTAAATGCATATGGTCAGAGTTAAATCATTGTAATTTTGGATCGAGAAGAGCCCAAGGTACCTACTTCAGTACTTCAGGCACTGGTACAAAATTTGGTATATTTAATTCGAATAGCCATTCCAAATGGTATAGGCTTAATTGACACCTGAAAACTGCCTTCTATTTTCATAAATCAGATCCATTAAAAAGCCGCTTTAAGCGGTTTCATAATTATGCATAGAAGTAATCTCTTAAAATTCGTTCAAAAAATTCTAATACTTCTTTTTATTATCACCTTTAGGTACTTACCCCAAATAAAGGATTCTATTTTTTCAGTAGTAATAACTAATCCTTTATTATCAAATGACATCATCCTTAAAGTGCCAAGTTCTTTTATTTCTGCACTCATAGTAACTAAAAACTTAATCCAAGCAAGCATAAATATAAAAATTTGAGACTCAAAATAACCAAAGACAATAATCAACTCCCTGCAGGACCTTATATGCCATAATTCCAATGTACCGACAAGACTTGCCTAAGATATTCAATTTAAGCAACAAGCTCAAAACCAGCGGCATAAAGCATATAGATAAAGAAACCACAGGTTTCCTCAATAAAGAACAACACTCTAAAGCATATATAATGATTTACTTCAATATATTTTTTGTTTAATAATTCCTCAACAATTGCAATATACTCTATCCTCACCTACTATTTATAAAATCGCTAATGGGGAACAACAAAAATGATATATGTTTATTATGCTCTCTTATGTTTCTTCTCAAAACTAAGCATAGCTGGCTTAAGTATTGGCTTTTATCATGAGGATCTATTTTTCACTATAACTGGAACTCTATTTATTTTGGCCTCATTCCTAACCTATTTAATGATCAAAGAAGTTCGCAAAGATCCCTTTGACAAACACTAACTAATTGGAGAAAGTCAGAACTAGTAGATTTAAATTTTCAACCTAGTAAGTCTACAATGCAAGAAGCCCACTCATATGAGCGGGCTTCCCTACTGTATTTCAGGGCCATGCTATAATTATAATTCTCAAAAATTCTATTAATCTATGAAAACCTTCTCTTTTGGTCCATAGTAAAACTGACAAGTTACATATTTTCATATCAACTTAGCTCTGCAGTCCACATAAAAAAGCCTATTTCTACTCCTCAATAAGAAATGGGTTTAGTGAACATCCACCCAGCCCTGAAATACAAACGAAATAGTGAGCACCTTACCCAATCTCATTGGTAAAATAACAGTCACACATAATAATATATATTTAAATATTTTATTTTAAATACACTATAAAAAACATTCAGTTCATTGAGAGTCTATCTAATGAGTTCAATAAAGCTTTCCATTATAAATTTTTCTCTTATGGATTATTCTAGAATAACCCTAATCCTGTTTAAGCTATCACTTCACTAACTTGAATCGTTGGCTTATATGGTTATTTTACTTGACTATCTGAAATATGCTTTGGAAGAAAATACACTAAAAATGCACCAATGAAAGCAAAAGCTGCAAGGAAAAACATGCCTCCATCAGTTGATCCTGTCAAATCTTTTATCCAACCAATTACAAAAGGGCTAGTAAACGCGGCCAAACCAGCAAATGCATTAATACCCGCAATACCTGCCGCTGCAGTTTTTCCGTCTAAATAAGCAGTCGGCAAGCTCCAAAAAAGCGGTGAACAGACCATACAACCACCGGTAGCAATTGACAACATGATAATTGCAACAGCTGGATTATGGCCAAAAACTGTTGACAGAATTAACCCCGTACCACCTACAATGAAAGGGAGAATCATATGCCAACGACGTTCACTAGTTTTGTCAGAGTGGCGACACACTAGTATCATAGAAATAACAGCACAGGCATTTGGAATCGCTGTTAACAAGCCAATTTCAATTAATGAGCTAACGCCTGTTGACTTAATCACTGAAGGCGTCCAAAAAGCCAAACCTGACAAACTGGACACAGTACAGTAGCAAATCAGTGCCATGTATAGAACACGCTTGTCCTTGAGGAAAGCCATCAACGAGCGATGTTCAACTTTTTTGCTACGCTCCATTTGAATATTTACAGTCAACAATTCTTTTTCAGATGAACTGAGCCATGAGGTCTGTTCGATACTATCATTTAAGAATCTATAAGCCACGAGTGCTAAAAATACCGATGGTAAGCCTTCTAAAATGAACATCCACTGCCAACCACTTAATCCATATAAGCCATTGTATTGCTGCATAATCCAGCCAGATAGTGGCCCCCCAACAATCCCTGCAAATGGAACTGCTGTCATAAATATGGCAATAATTTGACTGCGGCGTATCGCTGGAAACCAATATGTTAAATACAAAATAACCCCTGGGTAAAATCCAGCTTCAGCAGCACCCAGCAAAAAACGGCAGACATAAAACTGTGCTGGTGTATGTACCAAAGCCATACACATTGAGATGATGCCCCACAAAATCATAATACGAGTGATCGTCTTTTTCGCCCCAATCTTATGCATTAGCACATTGCTGGGAACTTCAAACAAAAAATAACCGATAAAAAATACACCAGCACCTAGGCCATAAACCACCTCACTGAATGCTAAGTCATCCAGCATTTGCAGCTTTGCAAACCCCACATTAACCCGGTCTAAAAATGCTACGATATAGCAAAGCATAAGAAGAGGAACAATTCTTATTGCCACTTTTTTGTAAAGTGCATCCTCATTTATTGCTGTTTTAATTTGATCACTAGTTACGCTTGAAGCATTGATTTTTCCAGCTTTTGAAAAATGTTCAGTCATACTTGCACCTTTTTTTAGGAAAAAAAATCCTGCTAGGCGTGCAGAACACACCTACTTTTTTACTGCATTAAGAAATTAAAACTGAGGGATAATGGCGCCTTTCTGTGCCGTAATCAGACCATAGGCCTCTGGGCGCCTGTGCTTTTCAAAGTTAAATATTGTTGACTTATAAGACGTACATAAATCTAAGTCACAGCTTGCAATCGCCAGCTCATCACCTTTAGTACTGCATGCTGCAACAACCTCGCCTGAAGGCGCAATAATACATGTACCTCCGATCATTTCACAATTCTCTTCATTACCAGCTTTCGCAACACCTACAACCCATGTGCCATTCTGGTATGCGCCAGCCTGCATGACCAGTCGATTATGAAACATAGACAAATCATCATGTTCAGGAGCAGGAGGATTATGTACTGGGGTGTTGTAGCCCAACAAAATCATTTCAGCACCTTGCAACGCCAAAACACGGTATGTTTCAGACCAGCGCCTATCATTGCACAACGCCATCCCGAAGATGCCATTAAATGCTGGCCAGACACTGAACTTTTTCCCGGCTTCAAAATAACGCTTTTCTAAATGCTGAAATTCGCGCCAAGGCTCATGCTCTTGATGGCCTGGCAAGTGCACTTTGTGATATTTGCCTATAATTCTGCTATCTTTACCCACTAAAATTGAGGTGTTGTAACGATGGTATCTATCCTCTTCCTTAGAGAGTTCGGCATATCCCAAACAAAAACCTACACCAAGCTTTTTAGCTGTATCAAACAGAACTTGGGTTAAAGGGCCTGGCATTTCAGTTTCATAAAATGCATTCAGTTCCTCTGGGTCTTCCATATACCAACGCGGAAAAAAAGTTGTCAAGGCCAGTTCAGGAAATACCACAACATCACAGCCCATACGGTGCGCGTTATACATATGCGCCAGCAGCCGGTCAATCACATCTCTCTTAGAATCACTCTTTTGAATCGGTCCAAGCTGCGCTGCAGCTACATTTATTATTCTCGACATCGTTCATTCCTCAATTATTTTTCCATTCGCTAATTCATAAACCATGTTCAGCAGCAAGTTAGCTCCGACTTCAATATCTTTGCTTTCTGTAAACTCTTCGACGTTATGCGACAGCCCCGCCACACTGGGAACAAAAATCATTCCAGCGGGACACATGCGTGAGATAATCTGCGCATCATGTCCCGCTCCGCTTGGCATTTTTTTAACCTTAAGGCCTTGTATATTTGCCATTTGCTCAATCCGGTTCACAATTCTCGGGTCAAAGCAGACAGGATCAAAATTTGCCAAATCATGATGCTGTAGCATCAGTCCAGCATCTTCAGCAACCTGACTAGCAAACGTCAAAAGCATCTGTACCGCAGCATCCAGATATTCCTTATCTGTATTACGCAAGTCCATAGTGAATTTGACATGATTCGGAATGACATTAACTAAATTCGGCTTCTGCTCAAATAGCCCCACTGTCACAAGCTGATTGGGGAAGCGATTCGTTAATTCATGCCCAAAATTGACAATTTGCATTGCAGCCAAACCTGCATTATGCCGCAAATGCATTGGCGTAGTCCCAGCATGATTGGAAACACCCTGAATATTGAACTCGATCCAGCGAATGCCTTGCACACCGGTAACAGCACCAATTTGGATGCCTTCATGCTCAAGTACAGGGCCCTGTTCAATATGCAGCTCTAAAAATGCATGCAGCTGATTATTACCAACAGAGTTATCCCCCTTATAGCCAATAACTTCTAAATTTTCTTTAACTGTTGATCCATCAATCCCAATGGTTGAGTAAGCCTTTTCAAGATTCAAATCCCCCTGATAAACTAAGCTGCCCATCATATCTGGAGCAAATCTGGAGCCTTCTTCATTGGAAAAAAAAGCCACAGCAACGGGATGCTTCGTTTGAATATTTGCCTCATTCAAACTTTCAATTACTTCTAAACCGGCCAAAACACCCAGATTGCCATCATAACGACCTCCAGTCCGAACAGTGTCAATATGCGAACCCATCATGACAGGAGGACAATCCAGTGTACCCGCGCGAATACCGACAACATTGCCAATTGCATCAATTGAAATATTAAGATTCAGCTCTTCCATCCACTGAACAACCAAATCACGACCTAACTTATCTTCAGCGGTTAATGCCAGCCGGCATACACCACCACCATCAATCGCGCCGACTTCCGCAAGCGCCGCAATACGCTGGAGCAAGCGTTCATTATTAGTTTTTCTCACAATCTTGCTCTCCCCCTTTGATCTGTGTTGCCGATGCCCCTATGATGCTTTGATATAAATCTGGATCTGTAGCACCTTCACTGCCAATAATCAAAATACAGCTCGCTTCATTCAGCTGAAAACGTTTTCGCATCACCGGATCTAATGTCGCCGCTACACAGCCAACCAAACCAGCAACTGCGGACTCACCTGCGACCACTGGATGGGCAGCAGCATCTTTAGCTAAAATTTTCATCATTTCTAAAGCTGACTGGTCATTGATCGTCATGAAATAGCTAACAGCATCTTTCAATATTGTCCATGCCAATACGGAAACCTCACCGCAAGCCAGCCCAGCCATAACTGTGTTCAAGTTTCCCAGGACTGCAACTGGCTCACCTGCTTTTGCACTTTCATACAGACAAGCAGCCTCTTCTGGCTCAACTACAATAAACAGTGGCTTGTCCTGTTCCAACTTTTCCCAAAGGTGGGCTGTAACTGCAGCAGCCAAACCACCAACTCCGCCCTGCAGAAAAACATGGGTGAGTTTTTGATTACTCGGCAGTTGAGATAAAATTTCATCCGCCATAACGGCATAGCCCTGCATGACATCTTTGGGAACATCTAAATATCCCTCATATGATGTATCTGAAACGATAAAGCGGTCATGCTTTTTAGCATCTTCATCAACTTGACGAACTGCATCATCATAATTTCCTAAAGTACGGATGACTTGTGCACCATAAGATACAATCGCATCGGCTCGCCCCTGACTAACAGTACTATGAATATAAATAATGCATTGGCAGCCAAAAGATTGTGCGCCCCAAGCGACTGAACGCCCATGGTTTCCGTCAGTAGCGCAGGTTACTGTAATATGCTGAGTAATATCTGAATATTTACGTGAAACTAAATCTTCTGTAGTTACAGTTTCATTTGGATACTGTTTATTAATTTCCTTAATTAGCAAACGGCTAACCGCATAAGCACCTCCAAGTGCTTTAAAACTACTAAGGCCAAAGCGCTCAGATTCATCTTTATAGTAGACTTCAGCAACATTTATCTGCTGAGCGAGCTTGGATAATTCTAGCAATGGCGATTTTGTATAATTGGGCCATTTTTCAATTAAAGATTTGGCCCGTTCAAAATTCCGCCCACCTAGAATGTCTAAATATTCACAGCCATATGGTAAATTTAAATTAACATTGGGGTTGATAATACTCTGTACATCATCCAATTTAAGATCCTCAAACATTTTGTTCATCATCTTCCCTCTATATTTAGATAATTTAATTGATCATGTAATTTTTCAACTTTTTCCAATCTCAATTTAGCCTGCTCCCCCTGCTCAAATGCAAATTGTGTACAAAGGCCGTTAATCAGTGAAAAAGCTGCAATATAAGAATCAAACATTCCAATACTGTGAGTCGCTGTACGGAACACTACATCTGCATGAGTGGCTAAATCTGTAAGATTCAAATCTGTGAACATAATGACTTTTATATTTTGTTTTTTTGCATGCTCAACAATTGGGCCCAGTAAAGAAACACGGCGACGGTAGTCCATCACAATCAAGCAGTCATCTACTTTCATATCTATAATTTCTTCAGTAATATTCATGCTGCTTGCAGAAGGCAAAAGCTGAATATTCTCCCGCAGCTGCGTCAGCATTCCCCAGGTATATTGGGCTAAATTTTTTCCGTTGCGGAAGCCTACGACATATACATTCTGGCTGTTTTTAATCAGTTCAATCGCTTTCTTAATATTCTTCGCATCAAGATGTGCATAAGTCTGCTTTAAGTTTTTTACTTCACTTTCAACATAAGATTCAAAATAATCAGAAACCTGATTTTTATTTTCTTTTTTGGCTAAGCCATATAAAGGAGAACCTTCATCTATATACGTACGTACCTGCAGACGTACTTCTGAAAATGACTTATAACCCAACCGTTTAAAAAATCGTACAGTAGTGGCTTTCGAAACCCCTGCAAGTTCTGCAAGCTCAGTTGCAGAATATGTTGCTAAGCTGCTGATGTTTTCAAGCGTGACTTGTGCTAAACACTTTTCACTCTCCGTTAGAGAATCACCTGCAACATTAATACGGTCAACAATGCTATCGTTTTTCATATGAACCCATTGAAACTTTTATTTCACTATGTAAATATAAATGCAACAAATGGACCAAAAATACAAAATAGCTAAAAAATTTAAGATATTGATATTGTTAAATAATCTTAAAATAAATATATATGCATGGAATTTATAGCAAGTAGCAATCTGTTCAAAATTGATTCATAATAATTTTTTCAAAATCAAATTGCTCACTATTAGTTCATTTTTCTTTTATTTATATTCGATACAAAATATAGAAGTATTGACTTACCTGCATGTTCAGGGCAATTAGTAATTTCCTAATTAGCACGAATCAAGAAGATGAACTGAACAATTTAGTTTTTTTAAGTTCCTTCTATGCCCTCATACCTTTTATTCTTAATATTATCTGCACTAATGTAGCTCTATTGTATTTTTGCTTATCTACAAGAATATATAGATGTGAAATCTGAAAAAGGGATCACCGACAAGCAGAAAGCTTAACTGTCATTTTTGACTAAGTGTTCAAGCATCTTAGTATTTATACTATACGGATGATCTAACTCAACTGATTCTATAAACAAATGAAATTCACAACTGATCGAAATTTTCTACATATGTTTGTAATAGATAAAAGGTTATGACTAATGGTAATTATTTATCCTATAACTTTTTCTTCTGATATTTTAAGGGCATAAAAAACCACATCATTGCTGGCATGGCTTATCATGCTTTCTATAGTGAATATACTCCGTTCAAATACAGCTCACTATCCTAGTAGCCAGCTCCAACCCTCCAAATCAATCCGTGTAGTATCAACCCGATACTTACAGAGAAAAAGATCAAAGCTATCTAAAATAGTTATGCATAAAAACCCACTATTATGATCATATAACTTTTATGTATATCTCCTCATGAGAATTTGAACACTTATCACATTGCTCCATCAGTACAAAACAAACCAGAACTAGTCTTAGCCTAAACTATCACTAGCTCTTTGAGAATATAGGAATATTCATCCTGTAAGTCATCGCGTTCTCATTAGCATTATGCTGTTACAATACCTGCCGATGCACTCAGCAAAACAACGAACCAAGGTGGTAATTTCCAAAACGTCAATAACAAATATGCCGTTACAGCCAAAGCAAAATCAATAGGTCTCAGTATCGCACTTGTCCAAACTGGATGATAAAATGCAGCCAACAAGATACCGACGACTACAGCATTAACTCCCATCATTGCACGTTGTGCAGCAGGATAATGACGTATTTTCTGCCAGAAAGGTATTACACCAAACACAAGCAGAAATGCCGGCAAAAATATTACAATTAAGGTAATGAACCCTCCCAACCAGCTATTAGGTGTTGGTTGGGCAGCAGCTCCAAGATATGCAGCAAAAGTGAATAAGGGGCCTGGTACAGCCTGCGCTGCACCATAACCTGCTAGAAAAGTATCATTGGTAACCCAACCTTCACCAACCACTGATGCCTGCAAAAGTGGTAGTACAACATGCCCACCACCAAAAACCAATGCCCCAGCCCTATAAAAACTATCTATCAACATGATGAGATGGTTATGAGTGATTGAGGCCAATAAAGGCAATATCAGCAGTAAACTAAAGAAAAAAATCAAGGACAACACACCAACTTGCCAACTCACTTTTGTAGTCAGCATGGTTTCGGGCAAAGATGGTACTTTCTTTAAGAGGGTCATCCCGAAGATACCACCACCAACAATCACAATAATTTGCCCCGATGTACTGGGTATCAAACTGAGCATTACAGCAGCAATAATAGCCATGCTTGCTCGCAAGCGATCTGGACAGAGATTTTTACCCATCTGCCATAAGGCTTGTGCCACGATGGCAACAGCCACAACTTTTAGGCCATGCAAACCACCATCCAAAGTACTCCCCAAATGAGATAATCCCAGTGCAAATAAGATTAAGGCCACGGCCGATGGCAAAGTAAATCCGAGCCATGCAGCAAATGCTCCCCAATAACCTGCACGTGACAGCCCAAGTACAATCCCTACCTGACTACTTGCCGGTCCCGGTAGAAATTGACATAGTCCAACTAGATCTGCATAAGCATGGTCACTTAACCATTGGCGACGCTCAACAAACTCAGTACGAAAATAACCTAGATGAGCAATCGGTCCACCAAAAGAAATCAAACCTAATCTTAGAAAAACAAAAAATACCTCCCAAACTGAAGCTTTATCGATAGTATTATGTTGTTTAGTGGATTTATTCATGACAAGCTACTCAGAACCCCATAGAAAAATGTGAGCATTAGAGTATGGACTCTCTTGATTAACATATTTTGAAAGTTATTCAGCCGACACTTTACATTCAGAATAACGGTCTATGAAATATCATTAATTTTCGAAATTCAATATGAATGACTCAAATCTACAATCAATTGAAGGATGGGCTTAACCAGATATTTACTGTCTGAACTGTATACTAATCCGTCTTCTGGAACCCGACTACTAAAAAGTACTTCAAATAGAAGCTCAGTAACTATCCCCTATGCACAAAAAATCAATTTGTTGATCTTATTATTACCAAATTACGTATAAAACCTGCCAAGATTTGGATGGAGCTGTTGATCACTTCTTGTTACACAAAATGGGTTCTATATCACCAGAGCTTGGTACTATATTGTTTAATGCTAACTACCTTATATCTTTGTTCTTGTTAACTTCAATTAAGCACAGTCCATGTTCTAGGCATTTTTGATACCATTAACTTCATCTCCCCAGCCTATCCTACTAGATTAATAAATGCTTGAGTTATAAAGAAGCCTTCTTAAAAGGGAAATAATTACAGATATATTTTACTCTATTTCAAAATAATGCTTTCCTGTCACCATTTTAATTCTAATACCCCTATAGTTTCGAATCATTAGGTCTTTTTTATCACCAGTGATTCGAGATACAAATTGATCATCAGTCATCAAATCTAAATAAGTTTTATATCATATAATCAATTTTTTAGGTTCTTTCCCACCTTCTTTAAACTCATCAATATGCATATTAAGTTCTTTAAAATTAATATCCATAATTCACTTTTCTCCTACACTTCCACTTTAATTTAACAAGTTTAGTACTACGATAAAGCATGAATAAATTATGGGTTCTTAAAAATTATAATTATTCAATTTCATTTCGAGTTTCTCAGCAAAAGAAGACTCCTAAAAGTGTTATACAAAAACGGGGCTTCCATGCGGACACAGAAACACCGCTATCAATTAATTATTGATAGATAATTGTGTATTGAACAGAAGTATTTACTTCACCAGCTGTAGCAGCGCCGGTTGCATAGTATTCAGCATAGTAGTTAAGGTCCACACTACCACCCTCAACAACATCAACCCATTGTGAATTTGTTTGGGCGGCACCCTCCGCAACTGCAGCTGCAAGTACAGGTATGACTTGATTATTGCTACCTAGAAGTTGAATATCAACGTTTTGAGCACCAGCAGTATTTTGGTTAAGTAAACGACCAGAGTTAAAATCAACCGTTGGACCAGGTTCAAAGTAAGTAGCTACTTTACCTTCAGAACAGTTCTCCAAGTTGATTTGGAAAGGAGTACGGCCAGCTGTAGAGCCAACATTAAATAAAGTTTGTTTAGAAACAGTTGGAAGGGTAACATTGAAATGAGTACCAGCTGGTGTACTAATTTTGCAAGTAGCATCTGTGACTGAACCATTAATTGTAATTGTACCATCCTCAGCTTGAGCATTCGTAATCCCTACAATCGAAAGAGCAGTAATCAAAGCAAGTTTTTTCATAGTATTTTCTCGTAAGATTTAGATGAAGAAAAAGATTTTTATTACATTTGAAATAGGTATAAACATTCAAAATGTAATGCACAAAACTTAACACTTACAACAAAAAATGTAAGATATATCACATAAACTTACATACTTTAAATCTTATCCGTGACTAGAAATATCTATTCTTCTAAATACCCTGTACCCTGACTATAATTTAATTCATTGAAATATTATAAGTTTCAATTTTAAAGCTGGTGCAAATTATGAGTTTTTATTAATATAAGAATGTAATGTAACTTTCATTAATATAAGCTAGCACTTGCTTAGTAAAGCTAGTGCTAGTCTGACGAATAACTATTTTTCTCCTATACTTTAAAAGCATAAAAAAGCCACATTGAGAGAAATGTGGCTAAAGGTAGACTTGAATTAATTTTAAGATGCAGCGTAATGAATAGACTTTGAATAGCCACTAATATTCTAGACACACGTTAGCACCATTTCATGAAACGTCTCAAAGTCTCTTGGTGACTGTTGATTGTTAGCAACATGTCGACGCTTCACGTTGTAGAACATCTCAATATACTCAAATATATCTGATCTAGCTTCAGCACGCGTTGAATACATCTTCCGTTTAACTCTTTCTCGTTTTAGTAACTGGAAGAAGCTCTCAGCCACTGCATTATCGTAGCAGTTACCACGACGACTCATACTGCTTTCCAAGCCATGTTGTTTTAGAGCTTCTTGCCACTCATAACTTGTATATTGGCGCCTTGGTCTGAGTGAACCAACACCTTATTTGTGGGTGATCTACGCCAAACAGCTATGATTAGCGCATCTAAAACTAGCTCTGTTGTCATCATTGGTTTCATTGACCAGCCTACAATTAACCGCGAAAATAAATCAATCACTACGGCTAAAAACAGCCAACCTTCTCGCGTTTTAATATATGTAAAATCAGTCACCCAAGCCTGATTAGGCTCAGTTGGATTAAACTGTCGATCTAATGTGTTAGCTTGAACAGTAGGTTGGAAGCTCTTTGAATACCTTGGTTTACGATAACCTCGTTGAGATTTCAATCCTTCACGTCGCATCAAACGATGCACTCGATTAATACCGCAAGCCTCACCAACATCACGCAGATCACAGAAAATCTATGGTAGCCATAAACACCGCCTGATCCAAGCCAGAACTGTTTAATCAGTCTTGATAACTGTTCACTGCGTTGGGCTGTGGCGCTCAATGGTTGTTTTAGCCATGCATAAAAACCACTGTGATGGACTTCCAATGTAGAACACATTCTCCGGACAGGCCAAAACTGCTGGTTGTCCTTAATAAACGCGTACCTCATTTGAACTGGCTTGCGAAGTACGCCGCGGCCTTTTTTAAGATGTCTCGTTCTTCCGTGACTCGTTGTAGTTCTTTCTTGAGTCTGGCAAGCTCTTTGGCTTGGTCAATCTGGGCTGATGCAGTTTGACTGGATTTAGGATCATATTTCTTAACCCAAGCGTAAAGACTGTGAGTTGTTATTCCAAGGCGATCAGCAACCTCGGCAATGCTGTAGCCTTTCTCTGTTACTTGTCTAACAGCTTCAATCTTGAACTCTTCGGTATATCGTTTGCCACTTATAAAATACCTCGTTAATTAGTTATATTATCTAACTTAATGGTGTCTATAATATCGGTGGCTATTCAGACGATTGATTTTGTGAATTATGTGATCGGTAAATTTCCTTTCATATTCAAAGTATCCAGATAGACAATGACCATGTACTCTAACCCAAGTTCCACTAGCATTTAAATGATTTGGCTATTAATCGTCACTATATAAAAAACAGAGTTGGACTTTACTTATTACTAGAACAAGTCGATTTGAAGATTTTCATGATCAGCTAGGTATTACTTGGCAATTACTCACAGAATACATTAAATATTTGGTAGAAAATAATTTTTTGAAAAAATCTTTATTGTATAGTACCAAAATGCCATGAATATAAATTGACATAAAATGGATTGACATTGCAACCTATTTAAAAAACCTTAAGCACTTGGGGGAAATATGATATGAAAAATACCAGTAATTCTCCTACACAGTTTAATAAAATTTTTCAATATTACTCCTCCTCAGAAGGCTTCCATCCATAATCATATGAGATGTGCATCCATAAAAGCTGATGCACAATAAAAAAAATATACAATATGATCTATCCTCATTAAAAGATCTTTGAGTAAAAGACTTAGCCACTTATTCAGATTAACAAAAAAGGAGGTAAATCTTATAACATGAACACTTAAATTAAGTACTCCCTCAACTCAAATATTCCAGACTTAGGCGGCTTTCGCAACTGATTCGTTCTTTTGAGTCGCCACTCAGTTGACAATTCTAGCACCAATTATATTTACTAGATAAAGGAGGAGGGAACTAGTCAGTACTACTTTAAACAAGCCTATTTAATAAAATGTTCCGTTATCTAAGAGCTAAAAAGAAACACCTTAACACAAGCTGTTCCTTCAAATCTGTATTCCTGTTTTACTCCCTAGGAATACAACAGTATTTTCTTGGCTGGTATCTTCAACAATAACATACAGAATTCTTTCCTTAGAATCAGAATAAGCTATACCATTAACTTGTTTTTCAACTGCATTACAAAGTGTATTATCAAAATACCATTTTACATTATAGTACGGTGAATAAGGCTCAGGTGTTAACATACCAGCAAAAGCACAACCATTTTGATCTTTACCTGATAATAACCCACTACGAGAAATAGTTAAATTTACATACTTGGATTCATGAACACTGATAGATTTACCAGTATACGATCCAACAATCTTTGTGAGTTTCGAAATATTCTGGCTTTCTACATCATCATAAGCAATTACAAATACAGCTTGATTAAATAAAGGGTAATTCACCGTCCCTTTTAAACTTTTTTTTGTATCAACAGTCCCTTTAATTAATGTATTATAGGACACTGTTCCACCAAAATTGTAGTTTCTCCCCTTAAGAGAGCGAATGGTATTACCAGACATATTAAAAATGCCCGTAATAAGCCCCTCCGTGTTCTTTTGACCTGGTACAGAATACAGAAATCTAAATTTATTGTTTTTATCTACTAAGCCAATTACAGACTGACTACCGTTTAAATTTCCTCTATATATTCCCAAAAGTTCAGTATTTCCGGCTAGTACACTACTACTGCCTGATGTTGAAGATTCATCAATGTTACTACCAACATCACATCCAACTAAAAAAAAACAGAATGGAAATACAACTATTAGCATTAGCTCCTTCATACTTTCTCCATATCTAAAATGTAGAGTACCTTAAACTACTAATTAACATATAAAATAACTATACCAAGCAACTCTCTATTTTCATCATTTGATTATTAGTAATAAAACACTGCACGGCATTAAATAATGCTATATTCATGCTTTTAGTTAATCCTGTAAGTCTTAGCCCTTTACACTAGACTGCCACATACAACTTAAATTTACAGTGATTATGCGAAATTAAACATTAAAAGAAAAATTTCTCTAAAATAACACTCCTGATTAGGGTAATATAATGACCTCAGTATTAAATATAAAGTTTGACCATACTTGCCCCTCTCCCTAGACAGGCAGGTCTTTTATTTCTCAAACCTGATTCGATCATGCTTGAAATAAAATTTTACTTGCTCAAGTTCACAAACATTCCCCTTCTGTTGATATGATTTGAATGTACCCTATATACGAAGCACCGTCACCATAGACTTTAAATTGCTTACTCATGAAACTACTGATAAATTAACTCCCCCTATGCTTGTTTCTATATCACTATGTACACAAGGGCGCTAACAACATTTTATCGCTTCATCCGTAGATAAGGCCTTTACTTTACTAATTGTTATATAAAAAACTTGTCAATAAAGTAAAATTCTGTATTGAACTTTAGAGTCAATCATTGACTACCCCCCTAAACACATAATATTAAATAATCTCTTTTATATAGCTTATATACCCCAAATAGCGATACAGATACCCTCTTTTCTTTTTAGCCAGAGTCATTATGATCAATTAACTCAATTGAAAATTTCATACCTACCTCATATTATTATGCTAAAGTCCAATCACTTCTGAGATGAAACATCCTCTTTCTGAAACATCTCATCAAAGATATGATTTTGAATACGAAGTTAGCTTATAATTAAAGCAAAAAAGGCATTAAAGAGAAATGTTGCGATTAAAGTATATTGGTGGTCAGAAGTATTCGCTTCCCTCCAATGAATTTACCTTCAATGATAAGCTGACAGGTAGATGAATCATTTACCATAAACAAACTTTTGGCTTAAAACCTCTACAAGATTTTTTGTTTCCGAATCTATTTCTAGCGATTTTGCATATCACTTTGCTCTATTGTTATTACAACATCATGAGCCATCAAAATTAGGTTAACGCAAGGGATCGTCATCTTTTCGTCCTCCTTTTATTCCATTACTTTTTTACTCTAGCCAATATATCAATAGAAAGTACTTCATATTTGCTAGTCACATGAAATTTTCATAAATAAGATAACATAGATTTAGGAACAGCAGTTCCAAAAAGGAACTTCAAGATATATCATTGCCATTGAAAAAGTAGTTGGATAAATAAAATGAAAAAATTTGCTCACCAAATTCTACGGAAACCATTTTTGGAAGATTCGAAGTGCCTTGGACTTGGCCACAAGCTATTTCCAAAGAAGGTTGGGAGGCTATCTCTATTCCTTTAGAGAAACAACAAACACTTAAAGGTTACTGGAAAAGCGCCCCATCAGCCAAAGCTACTTTAGTACTCGCTCATCCCATGGGAAAAGCAGCTAAAGCATTTTGGTTACGCTACGGGCATGCCGATCTATTCTTAAATAATGGTTACAATGTACTTATTTATGACGCCAATGGTTTTGGAGAAAGTGAAGGATTCTCTTTCGACTATCCCAATGACGTATATTACGCTGGGATGTATGCTCAAAAAAGAACGCCTGAATTAAATGTAGGTTTAATCGGTGCATCATTTGGCGCAGCTTGGGGATTATGCTCATTGGCAAGAGAGGGACATCCCTTTAAAATTGCAGTATTTGAAGGAGTGTTTCCAACATTACCAGAATTTTGGAAGCATTATCCAGTCGCTCACGCAATACTTAAAGTTTCAAATACCCTTGTACCAAAACTTAATCGTGAACTAAACCCTTTATCAAAATCTGAACAGGTAAAACATCAACCACCTATCCTATTGATCTATGGAGAAAAAGATATTTACACTCCACCTGAATTTGGTCATCGATTAAAAGCAGTACTCAACAATGTCACAATAGTGGAAATGACAACCTTTACTAATGCAGAACATACTTATATTTATCGAGATTTCCCTGAACAATATATGAAGTGTGTATTACCATTTTTAGAGCAACATATGATTTAAATGATAAATAGAATCGAGGAGAATGTTCTACCTCCTCTTGCTTATAATGCTTGCTCAGTTCTCAGGCTAATCTTCCCTTGAATCCTTTCATGAATCTCTTGGGCTACCCACCCCACTCGATTGGTTGATAAATAAATCTGCTTAGGAAAAGTCTCATCATAGTATTTCGATTTTGGATCAAGTATCGAATAAATCATTGCTCGACTAAGCCCAGTAATTTGAGTCAGTTGTTTGATGTTTAAGATTTGGTTGATCTGAAAAGTTTGAGGAGTTAACGCATTCATCTGATTGGTTCCTATTCGATATGAAGGTGTGCTTTCTGCACATAACATGTGCAAGCCAATAAACAAATAATGACCCAATTAAAAAGAATGAATCATCCTACTCCCAGATGATGGGAGTAGGAAATATATTTACTATAAAGTAACTTTAATTCAAGAACTTTCCCTTCTTGCCATGGAAGGACTTAAAGCCAACCGGATAAACACACAACTTATCCATTTGCTTACTAGTACTTGTTACTGCTCTTGGTAAGTGATCCAGATTTTCCAATGGATCATTTGGTTCAACCCAACGAAGGTCTGCTGAATCTACAACAGAGAACCACCTATACCCCTGCATTTATTTTTTATTGGGTTGCTCATGGTATGTGCTAAACGCACGCATTATCTTGAAAGGAATAAACCATGAATGCATCATTAAACCAAACTGTCTTTGTAATGAATAAAATCACCAACCTAAGACAGGTTATTGATTTTACTAATCTTAGTCGAGTAACTATTTATAACCTGTTAAACCCAAAATCTGAATATTACGATTCATCATTCCCTAAGCAAATTCTCCTATCAACAAATCGCATAGGATGGTCAGCGTTAGAACTCAACATATGGATTGAATCAAAGCTAGCACAACGTTGAGTTGTGTTAGTCATTTTTTCGATAACTAATTATGGCGAAAATCTACGTTTAGAACAGTTCCTCTCCTTAGCCATAATAATAAACGTAGAAAGCATATGAGTAGCTAAGTTCAAACATACAGATCACGAATCATCGCAGGGGTAAGCATAGGAGCAATACATAACCAAAAGCTTGAAATACGCAATAAAATACGATCTGTTCAATCAATTGAACCAATTACAAAAAGAATCATACTAATGAATAAAGAAATTTTCTTTCGATACAATCATTAATTGTTCCCACATCAACTGCGCAATGCCTCCTACAAGGGACCCTGTGACAGTGAATTCAACAGTTTAATCCATGCGCTATTGCACATAGATATCTGCAGAAAGTAACGTAAATGTCATTAATATACCTAAAATCATTATAAAGAACTAACTTGAGATCTGTATGGTATTTTTATAATATGAAATGGAGACAGAGGATGTTGGCATTTGAGAATGCTCTACATTAATTTTGCTTAGATAAAATGAATTAATCCAGTTTATTTTAAAAAAGCCATTGCGAAAGCAGTTGTACAATTTATCATCTACTTAGATCAGAAAAGGAACTTTTCCATACATACAAATTATAGCAAATAGACTAACTTATTCCCCAACCCTAGCCCATCACCACCATTAAGAATGAATGACGAGTACGACATCTCTCAATTTCGTCAAAATCATCCATTGAATTACTAATCAACTGTATTTGTAGTCATTTAACAGAAGTATTGATTTAGAGCTTATGAATTTTGAGAAAACTGTACGCTATTGAAAAATTAGGGTACCATCCTAAACGAAAAATATGAAACCAAGCTTGGTCATTAATCATTGCAGGTATTTCCGCTGCTACAGTCGATTGACCTGCTTACCCACGTCATTGTTGATCCACTACATAAATAAAGAAACTTTAGCGTAGGAAAATTGTTTAAAATCTCTCTCGACCATCGGTGTAGTTCCCAGATACTAGCCAAATAATCAGACAACCATTCCCTCTAAAGCCCTAAAATAATCCCGCTCAAATACATCTGGACTGAGCCAGCCATTGGCAGAATGCCTTCCTACTCGATTGTAATAAACCTCAATATACTCGAACAGTGCCATATTGGCTTCTTGTCATGTAGCAAAGTTACTATCATGACCAATATAACATTTCAGCGTATGGACGAAGCTCTCCGTAACAGCATTATCCCTGCACTTCCCGCGATGAGACATACTTTGGATAGCATGGTTTTCACGTAGCAAAACCCTAGAATCTCAGCTACAGTATTGGCTACCCTGTTCAGAAATCACAGACCAATTGACGATTTATACGGTAACTGGTTTGCCAACTAACTACCCGACGACTGAATAAATCCAGCATCACACATAAATATAACCATAGTTCGAATATAAGTCATGTCGGTAGACCAAACCTTGTTGGGTTGGTTCACATTGAACTGACGATCCTGCAAATTTGCGACAAAATAGGCAACTGATGATTGGAATCAGTCGCATGCCTGTATTTTCGACATATCTTTACTAAGCTCAAGTCGCTGAAGAATCCGACCTACTGTACACTCATTCAAACTATACAATTGCCCAGTATATCATGTACTAATGAAGATGCTCCAAGTCGTGCATGATGTTGCCAATACACTGTTTTAAGATCATTATATTTCAGTTGAACTTTAACTTGTCGATAACGCCAAGCATGATAACTGGATGTGCTAATACCAAGACTTTGACAGGCAGCTTTGATACGGATACCGTTCAAACTTAAGTTCCGAATTACCGTGTATTTTTCTTGGCTAAATCTGCTGTCAGAAACTGCACATGTGCCTTTTTAGGATGTCATTGGCCCCCTTTAGCTGCCTAACGTCCTTTTCAAATCAACAATAGTTGTTGCCCGGGGGATAAGACTCATTTACTCGCACCAGTTGTGTTGAAATCTCGTCCCCATTTATCCAATGTCGAGTAAACCAACACCTAGCTTTTCTAGAAATGGATGCCAACGACGCATGTGAGTTTGCCAAAGCATCTTCAATAGCTCGTTGTTTAAATTCCAGATAAACTGTTTAGCCATTGTATATCTCCAAAGTAAACGCTACATTAGCTTCAGAGGGACTCAATGTCCATTATTTTGGCTAGGATCAGTATTTATAATTATCATCTTCTAACTTTTTGCATTCAAGGATCTCTGTTTGAATAAAATTATATTAAGACGATTAGTATGCTGTTTAAGACCTATTTTTCCAAAAATAATTTTGCAAGTTAATAACCTCATCTTCAATTTCATTAAAAGGACCATAAAGTTTAATACTTTTTTGACCATGCTCAAAAATATAACAAGCGGGTACACTCATTGTTGGATTTTCATGGTGACTTCCAGTACATTCCAATAATTTCTTTTCTGAAACACCATAAACTACATTCCCAATATTTGCCCAATAAATTGTTCCAGCACACATGCAACATGGCTCAATAGCTGTGTATAAAGTACAATTCCATAAAAACTCAGATGTGAAGTTGGAAGCTGCTATTCTTGCTAAAGTAGATTCTGCGTGGTTTACCGTATCAATATTACATTGCGTCAATAAAATAGTTTCATTATCAGGTGCAACAAGTACTGCACCAAAAGGGTGATTCCCTAATTCAACAGCTCTCTTTCCAACTTCGTTGGATATCCGTAAAAATTTTAGAAACCTGTCTTTTTGAACACGATTCATCTTTCATCTCCAGGTACCTAATCTTAATCTATTTTGTTGAGCACAATATTGAGAATGACGGCTGTAGCACCTCCAAGAAAGATTCCACTATCTAAAAACATTTTGAGTGTCGGATTAATGTGATCAAATAAAGAGGGCAAGGCGATTGGCAAAGTACCAATTGAAATTGAGGTCGCAATAATAAGAATATTTTTATCCTTATTAAGATCAATTTCTTTAAGTATTTGAATGCCTGCAGCTAGTGTCATACCAAACATAAGTATCCCAACGCCACCTAAAACAGGTTTTGGAATAGTAGAAATAATTGCTCCCAGTTTTGGAAATATACCCAGCAAGCAGAGAATAATTCCTGCTGCAACCAGTACACCGCGATGTAGTACTTTGGTTAGCATTAATAAACCTGCATTTTGGCTAAAAGCATTGTAAGGGAAACTATTTAATGCACCGCCAACTATAGTTGATAATCCATCTGCACGAATTGTATTTGCAAGTATTGTTGGAGATGTATCTTCATTTTTTATTTTATTAATTAAAAGTATATTGCCTGTGGTCTCAGTCATCACAATAATCATAGATAAACAAAGAATTGTAATAGGTATGAACTCAAACTTTGGAAAGCCAAAAGAAAAAGGTGAGCTTAGACCTATCCAACTTGCCTGATTAACATCATTAAAATTAACTAAACCCATTGGGATCGCAATTAATGTTCCAATCATCATACCAAATAGAATACTAAAGTTCTTCCATATTCCTCTCAAACGAATTTGTAATAAAATAGTCGTAATTAAAGTGATGAAGCCTAGAATTAAGTAATTAGGAGATGTGAAATCTGCTGCTTTAGGATTACCTCCGCCTAGCCAAATTGCGGCTGCTGGAATTAAGGATATTCCAATGATGGTAATGATACAGCCTACAACGATTGGAGGAAAAAATTTGATTATTCGGCTAAAAATAGGGGCAAACAAAATCGTAAATAAACCACATGCTATAACGGATCCAAAAATGGTTTGCAAGTCATAAGCTTTTCCAATTAGAATTAATGGCGCCAAGACAATAAATGAGCAGCCTTGAATTAAAGGCAAGCGAGCTCCAAAAGGTCCTACACCAATTGATTGCAATAAAGTTGCTAGTCCTGATGTGAAAAGAGCCGCATTTATTAAAAGTATCGTTGATAAAAAATCTAACTGTAAGACAGTCGCCAATATCAATGGCACAGTAATTGTACCAGCGTACATTACTAGAACATGCTGCAATCCCAAAGAGAACATTTTTTTTGTTCCTAAAGTAGAAGTGTTATCTGTTCTAAAGAGTTCAATATTCATAAATTTTCACCATAAATTAAATATGATCGACTTCATGTTTAATATAGAAAATTTTTGTGATTATTAAAAAATTAAGAGCTATCTATTTTATTGATACAATGCATTTGTACGTTAATTTTCTGCAGTGTCATAGGTTTCTATCAATGAAGTATTCCCTAGAGCAACTCGTCACTTTTGTAACCGTTGCCAGTTCTGGCTCTTTTTCAGCAGCTGCAAGAAAGTTGAAAAAATCTCAATCGACTGTGAGTACATCAATTATAAATTTAGAAGATGAGTTTAATATCATTCTTTTTCATAGGAATTTCAGAGATCTCAAACTTACTTCTGAAGGGGAAACTCTATTAAAGTTGAGCCTAGGTATCTTAGAGCGTTGTAATTTACTTGAAAAAAAAATAGAACTATTGAACCAGGTCGATATAGAAAAACAAGTAAAGATTGCGATTAACATTCCTTATAGTTATATTTCCTACGTAGTAAAAAAATTTACAGAGAATTTTTCAGAAGTCGATCTCATTATAAAAGAACCAATTTTCAATAGCATTGAACAAATGGTATTAAATAATGAGGTTGATCTGGGTATTGTTCTTTCTAGTGAACATAACACTAATAAAATTAACTTTGTTCAGTTAGGTAAGCTTACAATGGTACATACAGTAAGTGTTGATCATGAATTGGCAAAAAAAATTCCAGTAACAATATCAGATTTACATTTATATAAGAAGATTATACTAGAGCATCAACAACTTATCTATTCAACAGAATTTTTAGATCCATCGTCTGTTCTAAAAGTTGAAAACTATAATTCCATGTTAAATGCTGTGCTTTCAGGAATCGGTTGGGCATCAATTCCTTTATCTTACGTTCAAGAAGATATAAGTTCTGGTAATCTGGTAGAACTCAAGCAATATGAATATCCATATAGCGACTGGATTGTCGGCGTTGATTTAATTTGGTCAAAACAAGCCGTACAAGGAAAAGCGAAAAATTGGCTTATTAATAAATTCGTGTCTGAACCAATTTTTGATTTTACTCAGAATCAAGAGTTAAAAAATTTTAAAAGATGGAATTAAATGTCTGATTAAATTTAGTACTTTAACTTTTAACGGTAATCCTCACAAAATAATCGAAGTTAAAAGTAGAGGTTAAGCAGCCATCAGAAGCGACTTTCCTTTGTTAGCTTGATGTGGTCTCTCATGATTGTAATACCATAGCCGACGCGTTGCATAATTTTGTACTTCATCCAACGTATCAAATAAATGTTTGCTCAATCAGCTATAACGTACGATTCAATATACACATTCTGCTGTGGTTTTCTTGGTTGAATATATTCGATACGAATACCATGCATTGCCCAGCGTACAAATTCGTAACTGATAAATTCTGGGCCATTGTCACATCGAATCACGAATGGCTTTTCTCGGTGAGCTGAATGAGCTGTTCCGCAATAAGTGCATTGTCATCACTGAGTTTAGCCTGATAACGATAGCAGGTTTAACTGATACTAAATTACTTTGCAGGCCAACCGAATGCTGACGGCATGATCGATAATGGCTTGTTGCGCCATCTGACGATGACAAGATGGCTTTACCACTTTTTGGATATGGCTTCCTGAATGATTTCAGCTTTGAGCCGCTCTTCAGCATACATCTTTTTTAGCTTGGCATTTTCTGCTTTAAGTTCTTTCAGTCGAACAATTAATGAGGCATCCATACCGCCATATTTGGCACGCCACTTGTAGAAAGTCGCATTACTCAGCCATGTTCACGGCAAAAGATGGCAACAGGTGTACCAGACTTCGCCTGTTTCAGAATGGACATGATCTGACTGTCGGTAAATTTAGATGTTTTCGTGCAGAATCTCCTGCTTGTATCTTAAGAGAAAATTCTACTTTTACATCCTTTTATTTTTAGGGGGATTACCATCCATAAAGCATTATTAAATAATGGCTGTTACTATTGAATTTTTTTAATTCCCTTAACTTTCATTCGAGATTCAAATTCAACAATCATACGTAACCGTCCTTCTACCTCATTAAAAATTGCTTTAGCCATATCCAGTCCGAACAAAGTTGTAATTTACTAATAATTAAACATTTAATAAATCAAAATTTTCTAATGATACAAAAATATCACTACTGTCTTTGTTTGAGCAGTATTACTTAGACTCCGCACCACTTTAGCGCAAATATAAACCGTTCATTATGTTTCTTATATTGATCTCAATTATTATCAATGAAAGATATCAATAACCCACGTGTCTTTAATTCCACCACCCTGTGAGGAGTTAACAACAAGAGAGCCCGCCTGCATTGCTACACGTGTTAAGCCACCAGGGACAATTGCAGTCCGATATGGAGAACTGAGAACAAAGGGTCTTAAGTCAATATGTCTTTCAGCTATGCCTCCACTCGTTAACGTTGGCGCAACAGATAAATCCAATGTAGGTTGTGCAATATAAGTATGTGGCGTTGCTATTAATTTCTTTCGGAATTGTTCAATCTCATGTGTGTTCGCTTGTGGCCCAATCAACATGCCGTAGCCACCCGATCCCTGCGATTCTTTCACAACCAATCGCTCCAGATTAGAAAGCACATAATCTAAATGTTCTTTATCACGGCACTGATAAGTAGGTACATTCTTCAGTATTGGCGTTTCACCCAAGTAATACTGTATCATCTGATCAACATAGGGATAAATCGATTTATCATCCGCAACTCCAGTACCTGGTGCATTGACAATCACAACATTGTTTTGCAAATAAGCTGACATTAGTCCAGCAACGCCGAGCGTACTATCCGGCCTAAATGCCAATGGATCAAGAAAATCGTCATCCAAACGGCGGTAAATAACATCAACCTTTTGACGCCCACGAATTGTTTTTATAAAAACCTGATCACACTCAACAAATAAATCTTTGTAGGTGGCTAACGGCACATCCATTTCACGAGCTAAAAAAGCGTGTTCATAATAAGCACTATTAAATCTTCCCGGTGTCAAAACAATAATAAATGGCTGATCAACATATGCATTTTCCCGCAAAATTTCTTTTAATATTGCAGGATATTGTTCAATCTCCTGCAAATTATTAGCCGCACATAGTTCAGGCATCAGCCGCTTGCTAAGACTCCGGCATTCAAGCATGTAAGATACGCCTGAGGGTGTTCTCAAATTATCTTCAAGTACAAAGAAATCGCCATTTCCATCTCGAATAATATCAATACCGCTAATTTGAGAATAAATTTTGCCTCTTAATGAATGTTTAAACATATGAGGCTGAAAAGCTTCATGTCCCAAAATCTGTTGTTCTGGAATTAAACCTTCTTTTAATATATGTTGATTATGATAGATATCATCTAAAAAATAATTAAGTGCCTTAACACGCTGTGCACAACCTGCTGCTATTTTTTCCCACTGTTTTTTTTCAATAATACGTGGAATGGGATCAAAGGGAATTGTTCTCTCTGTACCCTCTTTATCTCCATATACATTAAAAGTAATACCCTGATAAAAAAAATGCTGCTTGGCTTGTACACCGAGTTCCTTTAGTTCATCTAAAGTTTTTGCGCTTAACCACTGTTCAATCTTTTTAGAAGTTTCACCATTAAAGGTCATATCATCAAGCATTTCATTAAAAAATTGGGACTGAATTTGGCTAAATACATTTGTTTGAATTAAACTGCTATTAGCAGGATGGTTTACATAAGTTTGTAAATTCTCTTCTTTTTCAGACATATAAACTTCCCCTTAATATCTAAATTCAATATTATTAAGTTAAGCAACTTATATGCCATCTGAAAAATCCAACCCTGTTTTTCTATAATAAATTTCTGTACATACTATTAATGGGTTATTTAGAATCCCCCCTCAAAATACAAAAAAAACCCATTATTACCTAATAATGGGCTCAGTGAATAATCACTCAAGGTCTCTAGTGAGGAAATACAGATCATGAAACTAGCATCACAAACTGTATAATGCATGCTCACATAGAATAATATATATTTCAACACCCCAATATAATTAAAGAAGACCAGAAACACTCATACAATATAAAGTCAATCTAACATATATGCTATTTAAGCTATTGGCTATAACATCTATTAATATGCACACAAGTATAAGTAAAACTCTTACCTAAGTATAATTTATTCAAAAACTTAAATTAAAATAAATTTTAAAAACCCTAAAATAAGATAAAGCAACCAAAGTCTAACTATCAATTCAGGAAGTAAGCTATTACCGCAATATTTTAGGAATACTTAACAATAGGATGTATTATGTAATAAATGTAAATAAATATGTAAAGACTCAAGATTCATTTCAATTAATGATATAAATAATCTGGATCAATAATTTTTTATCCAGATATTCCACTAACATTTACGAGTAAACCTACTCACAAATGTTAGTGGAATAACAAACTCCTAAAGCAATAACAAAAAGGACAGCCAGGCAAAAATAATTTAGGAATACGGAGACCAGTTATGCAGCCATTACCATTGCTCTGTGCAACAATTTTAGCACTTGGAAATATATGTCTTACCTTAACCCATGCAGCATCAACATTAATATCCATGACCGATGCTGAATTATCAGATGTGAGTGGTCAAGCCTTAATGAGTATGTCCTATATCGCCCCAACAGATTCTGTAAGTAACTCAGACTACAATGGAAACATAGGATTTTACCGGCTTGCTTTAGATGCTCAGATGGAAATCAATACCAATATTAGAAAACTCCAACTTGGCTGTGGTGGTGTCAATGGTGCAGGTGCCTGTGATATTGATATTGACTATTTAAGTCTAAGTGGAGGAACTGTGGATAGTACAAATGCGGAACGTGCGGCATCCTCCGCTGTCATTACAAACCCTTTTTTAGAGTTTGCGATTAAAAATCCTGATTCAGCATCTACTCGCGAAATCCAAGGGTTTAGATTAAGTGCTCAATCCCTTTCTGGACTGCTCACTTTTGGCTTGGAAAATGGTGATAAAGAAAGTGGTATTAATTCATTAAGTGGTTATTTGGTCACCAAGCCAACAACTGGAACAGTAACAACCAACCCGTATTATGGCATTACTCAAGATGGAACTAATACCGCAATTACTGGACAAGCGACGGTTCTCGGTCAAGGAGCGACTCTTCCTTTTTCGTCTACATCTTATAACCTAAATTTGGGGGCGGGAACAGGGACACTCTCCATGGCGCAACAAGTGATTACAGGTAAACGGATCACTATGGCCAACCTAAATGCAACAGCAAAGGTTAATGGGTTATCAATTACAGGGACATTAGATGCGACCGCCTCTCTTTTAGGGGCCCCGCTTCCAATTTCTGGGAATGTGACAGGAACAGTTAATAATCTAGATGTGAATGTAGCAATTAACCAAAGTCTAGGTTATTTTCACGCAGCTCAGTTAGATGGTTCTGCGGGATATTTATCTGTTCAAGGTGCAAATATCCTTTGGCCTGAGGCTGCATCAGTTGCACAAACTGGTTGGTGGTTAGAATTGACTAACCCAATTGACATTGGGCAAATTACCCCAACAGGCAATGTTGATATCGCACTATCAACCATTACTGATACTTTAGGGCAAGTGAGCTCATATTTGAATACTCCTGGAAATGCTGTAGATTGTGGCTTTTTAGGATTAAATTGCGTAGCGTTAGGGAACCTTCCTGTTGGAACAGTAGATTTAACTGGAAAAACACCAGCATCTATGACATTAACTAACATCGTATTACAAAAACAAAGCTTTTCTCCAAACTGTTATGGTTCATTAAAATTTTGTTAATTAGCTTAAATACTGTGTTCAGAATTCATCATACTTCAGAGGAATCATCATGAACCACTTAATTCCCCCTTAAGAACAATTAGAGATATACCTCTAATTTTTGAAAAGAAGGAAAACTCTCGTTTAAGAAGTATCCTAAATAAATAAGAAGTGCACATAATGATAACCTATATTGTCCATTATAGATTAATCCGCTTGTTGATTTTGTAAAACTTAAATAAACAAAATATTATTTATTTTTTCTTTACAATTTAACTTTTAATTAAGCATGGATTCATAATTTATTATCTGTAATACTAAATATTCACTCATCGTGATGGAATCGCCATGAGAATAAAGACTTATTATTAATATTTAAGGATTGAATTCAAAATGAAAAAACTTATAAAAGTAGCTCTTTTACCCACCTCACTTTTTCTAGTTAGTCATGTTTATGCTCAGGGAGATAATTTTAAACGGTGGTCTGTAAGTGCTGGTTGGTTACATATAATGCCTACGGGTAAGGCTAACTCAACTCACATTAATACCGCCATACAAGAAGGTGAAAATTATGGTGTGAGTCAATTAAAAACTTCTGATGTAATGAATCATGCTATAAATATAGATGATTATAGAACAGGGTTAGCTGGAATTGCTATTAGAAGTATTGAGAATGCATACAACCGGGATCCGGATTCATACGTTTCAAATATTTATGCCGGTAATTTACGTTCTGATATTTCAGGAATATCTAATTGGAGTAACGATGCTGGTCTTGAGGCGGATAATGTTGATACCTTGGGCTTAACGGTAAACTACTTTTTAACAGATAAGACATCATTAGAATTAATGGGTGGAATCCCACCAAAAGTCGATATTACTGGTAAAGGACAAATAATTGCATCTGTACATGCAGAAGCAAATAGTACATCAGCCCTTCCTAGTTATGTGAATGGTTTAATCTTGGAAAAAGATATACTAATTAGTGATCTTGGAGCACACAATAAGATAGCAGAAGTAACAGCATGGACCCCATCTATAACAGCAAAATATCATTTTGGAGAGTCTGGAAAAAATAAATTCAGGCCATTTATAGGAGCAGGTGTTGCATATGGACATTTTAACAAGACAAAACTTAATCAGAATTTTGAGCAAGATTTAATAAATGTTGGACATATGGTTCAGAATGTTCTGGATGATCTAGCTGGACTTGCTTTAGAAAACTCTGGATCATCGACAGCAAATCCAATTATTAAAGTCAAAACAAGTGATGCTTTTGCACCAGTGGTTACAGCTGGTTTCTCATATGACTTATCTGACCGTTGGTTTTCCACAGCATCATTGACATACATACCTAAATTTAATAGCACAGCCAAGATTACTGTTACAGATTCTAATACTGGGAATCAGTTACTTAATGCAAATACTAAAGTAGACTTGAATCCCCTCATTACTTATGCAGGAGTAGGATATCGTTTCTAATCAATGTTGAAATTATATAAATGAGACTTCTATTGACATTGTAGTAAATTTTCTCAATGTCATAGAAGCTTTGATCTTGAATATAGAGCTCTAATAAAGGATTATCCATAAAGTAAAAGTATTTTCAGCTTGATATAGAGTTTATGTAGATAGATCAAACGATTCAATATATAGCTATATTGATAATGTGTGTGATTCATAGACATCATTTCAATATAATGGGTGTCTATGAATCACACATCATACAAAACTCACTAATGCTATTCCTCTTCCATCCTCTCGCTCCAAAACTCAACATTACCCAACTAATTGATATAAATTAAAAAACTAAGTAGACTCTTCCTACTCATCAATTTGATTCACTCTATTAATAGTCGCATCTCAGAACTTGACTCATATTTTTAAGACATAAAGGCCACATTTTTCTAAATGTGGCCTAGTCTGATCAGCTTAGGCTAAATGGCTAAGCTTAAATTAAACTAAATAACTAACCGTATTATTAAGCTATCATTCTAATAGCTTGCTCCAATCCTCGTTGCTTAATCGTTGCCCCCATTCCAAACCATGCTGAATTCAATCGATGATCTTGACTCATTGCTCGACGCTCGTGATCAATATATTCGGTAATACTACAAAGCAAACCATACGC